>CAZVMD010000029.1:16266-39574 GCA_964628555.1 uncultured Myxococcales bacterium
CGGAGGTCCGTCGCTGAAGGTCCCGGCATGGCGCTGCCTTGCGGCTCGACTGCGACGCGTTCGACCAAAGGGGTTCCCTTATCAGACCTACGCAACCTCGCATAAAGGACTGCCTAGATCCACGGAGAAATGGCGGAGTCCAGTGCAGCCTCAGCCGGAGCCTGGCCGCTGGCTCACAGAAACGCCGCCCCGACCTCGTCGGCCAAGAGCAGGCCGGCGGCGGTCAGGCGCAGCGGGGTATCGGCGGCGAGCAGGCCGCGGGCGCGCTGCTCGGCGATCTCTT
The DNA here is from genome assembly GCA_964628555.1 of uncultured Myxococcales bacterium. GTDB lineage: Bacteria > Myxococcota_A > Polyangia > Palsa-1104 > JAEUJZ01 > JAEUJZ01. Next base: position 16,550 of record CAZVMD010000029.1, read on the forward strand.
CGGCGAAGGCGGTGAGCGGGTCGATGCCGTACTCGGCCTGAAAGGCGGCGGGGTCGATGCCGTCGATGCGGCGCAGGGACAGCCACATCGCCTCGCGCGCCAGGCTGTCACCGTCGCGGTCTTCGTACAGGGCTAGGCCAGGCAGAGCTAGCTCAGAGGCCGGCGGGGGCGCCTGCGACGGCCCGCTAGGCAGGAGCGGAAGCGACGAGGCGGGCGCGGCGCGGTCATCGCTGGGGCGGGGATCCCAGACCGCCAGGTAGGGGTCGATGCCGCGCAGGTTGGCGAAGCGCTGGCCAGAGCCGGCCGGGTGCTGGCCCGGCTGGGCGGGCTGGCGACGGAAGGAGTGGGCGCCCACCCCAAGACCTAAGTATTCACCGCCGGTCCAGTAGAGGCGGTTGTGGATAGATGCGTAGTCGGCGGCTGGGCTGTGGCGGGCGAAGTTCGAGATCTCGTAGTGGCGGAAGCCGGCCTGGCTCAGCACCTGCCGCACCTGCTCGTAGGCCGCGGCCTGGGCCTCGGGATCGACGCCGGGGGCGGCCCCGCGCCGAATGGCGGCGGCCAGCGGCGTACGCGGCTCGACGGTCAGCAGGTACAAAGAGACGTGCTCGGGAGCCAGGGCCAGGAGGGCCTGCAGATCGGCATCTAGCTCGGCCCGCGTCTGCCCCGGCAGGCCAATCATCAGGTCGATGGAGAGGCGCTCGATGCCCACAGCGCGGGCGGCAGCGACGGCGGCGACGATGTCTTGCGGCTGGTGGCGCCGTCCCAGCGCCGACAAGTGACGGGGCGAAAACGACTGCGCGCCCAGCGATAGGCGAGTAACGCCGGCCTGACGCAGCGACGACAGCCGCTCACGCGCGGCGGGCCCGGCGGTGCGAGCCGAGAGCTCAGCCGGGTCGCACTCGACGGTGACCTCGGGGACGCAGCCGGGCGGGGGGGGAAAGGCCGAGCGGGCCGAGGCCAGCGCCGCCGCCAGGCAGTCCGGCCGCCACAGCGACGGCGTCCCGCCCCCGAAGTACACCGACACGGCGCGCCGCCCGGCAAATAGCGGCGCCTTGGCCGCAAGCTCGCGCTGGATGGCCTGCAGGTAGCGCTCATGGCGAATGGTGCGCCGCACGGCGATGGCGAAGTCGCAGTACGGGCAGCGCTGCGCGCAGTAGGGAAAGTGGATGTAGACGCCGAAAGCCGACACGGGGAACAGGGCGAGGGGAGGGGGCAGCAAGCCTACAGAATGTCGGGCACGCTGCGCACCCGCCAGATGCGCTCGGCGTACTCGCGGATCGAGCGGTCCGACGAGAAAAAGCCCATGTTGGCGATGTTGAGGATGGCCATGCGGGCCCAGCGGCTGGGCTCGCGCCAGGTGGCGGCGACGCGGGCCTGGCAGGCGACGTAAGCGTCGAAGTCGGCGAGGACGAAGTACTCATCACCGAGCGGGCTGCCACGATGGGTGATCTTCTCGATGCCCGCTTCGACACCGGGGGGCAAAAGCGAGTCGAGCAGCGGGGCGAAGCGCTGCGGCTCGTCATACGAGAAGAAGCCCGAGCGGATGAGGTCGATGGCCCCGCGCAAAAGCGGCGAGGCGCGATAGGCATCCCAGGGGTTGTAGTGCAGCCGACGGGCCGTGACCTGCTCGGTAGTGAGACCAAACAGGAAGAAGTTCTCGGCCCCGACTCGCTCGCGGATCTCGATGTTGGCGCCGTCGAGCGTGCCGATGGTCAGGGCGCCGTTCATCGACAGCTTCATGTTGCCGGTGCCCGAGGCCTCTAGACCCGCCGTCGAGATCTGCTCGCTGAGGTCGGCCGCCGGGATGATGCGCTCGGCCAGCGAGACGCGGTAGTTGGCGAGGAAGACGACCTTGAGGGCATCGGCGACCTGGCGATCGCGATTGACGACATCGGCGACGGCGTTGATCAGGCGAATGATCAGCTTGGCGCGGGTATAGCCGGGTGCGGCCTTGGCCCCGAACAGGGCGACGCGACGGATCGGCGGTCCCAGCAGCGAGGCCGCCACCTCGCTCGCTCCACCGGCGGCCTGCTGCGCCAGGCTGGCTGCATCGCGCCCGCCGGACTTGATGTGCTGATACAGCGCGATCAGGTGCAGGACGTTGAGAAGCTGGCGCTTGTACTCGTGCAGGCGCTTGATCTGCACGTCGAACAGCCCGGTCGGATCGACGGAGACGTGGTTGTGCTGGCGGATGTAGGCCGACAGCGCTCGCTTGTGCTCCAGCTTGATGGCGAAGAACTCGCTGTGCAGCGTCGGATCGTCGGCGAACTCGGCCAGGCGATGCAGCTGATCGAGGTCACTCTGCCAGCCGGCGCCGATGCGGCGGGTGATGGCGCGGGCCAGGGTCGGATTGCACTGCATCAGCCAGCGCCGCGGCGTGACGCCGTTGGTGATGTTGGTGAAGCGCTCGGGATACAGCGCCGCGAACTCCGGCAGCAGCGACTTCTGCAGCAGCTGACTGTGCAGCGCCGCGACGCCGTTCACCGAGTGCGAGCCGACGGTGGCGAGGTAGGCCATGCGCACCGCCTTGTAGGGCCGCTCGGCGATCAGCGACATGCGCTCCATGCGCGCCGGATCGTCGGGGCTGGCGGTCCACACCTGGCGCAGGAAGCGGTGGTTGATCTCGTAGATGATCTGCAGGTGACGCGGCAGCAGGCGCCCCAGGAGCTCGACGCTCCACTGCTCCAGCGCCTCGGGCAGCAGGGTGTGGTTGGTGTAGGCGACGCAGGCGGTGGTGATCTCCCAGGCCTCTTCCCAGGGCAGGCCGTACACGTCGAGTAGCTGCCGCATCAGCTCGGGAATGGCGATGGCGGGATGGGTGTCGTTGAGCTGGATCGCGACCTTGTCCGGTAAAGCCCGGAGGCGGGCCAGCATCGCTACGTGATCTTGCTGGGTATGGGTGTCGGCCAGGTGCCGGCGCAGGAGGTCGGCGATCGAGCAGGCGACAAAGAAGTACTGCTGCTTGAGGCGCAGCTCTTTGCCGACGATAAACAGGTCGTTGGGGTAGAGCACCTTGCTGATGCTCTCGCTGGCGTTCTTGTCGAAGACGGCGCGCTCGTAGTCGCCGGCGTTGAACACGCTGAGGTCGAACTCTTCGCTGGCGCGGGCGCTCCACAGGCGCAGGGTGTTGACGTTTTCGCTGCCAAAGCCGGCGATCGGCGTGTCGTAGGGAACGCCTAGCACCGAGGTCGTGTTGACCCAGCGGACGCGCTGCTGGCCGTCGCTGTCGCGGTAAAACTCAGTCTCGCCGTAGAAGTGGACGTGCTGGGTGTACTCGGGCCGCGGGATCTCCCAAGGATTGCCCATGCGCAGCCACTCTTCCGGGCGCTCGATCTGGGCCCCGTTGCGGATGACCTGATCGAAGATGCCAAACTCGTAGCGGATGCCGTAGCCGTAGCCGGGGATGGCCAGCGTCGCCATGCTGTCGAGGTAGCAGGCGGCCAGCCGGCCCAGACCGCCGTTGCCCAGGCCGGCGTCGCGCTCCTGCTCGAAGACCTCGGACAGCGACAGGCCAAGCTGGCGCACGATGGCCTCGGTCTGGTCGAGGATGCCGAGGTTAAACAGGTTGTTGCGCAGCGCCCGCCCGAGGAGAAACTCGGCCGATAGGTAGTAAACGCGCTTGGCGTCATCGGCTCGGTAGGCCTCCTGGGTGCGGATCCAGCGCGCGCTTAGGCGGTCGCGGGCAGTCAGCGAAAGGGCCAGGAAGCGGTCGTGCGGCGTGGCGTGCCGATCGTCCTTGCCGATGGTGTAGCGCAGGTGATCGATAAAGGCGCGGCGGATGCCCTCGGGCGTCGTCGAGGTGCGGTCGTCTTCCACCCCCGGCGTCGCCAGCACCGCGGCAGGGCTGGTGGAAGCAGCCGGGACCACTGGGCTGACGGGACCGCTCGCCGCGTCAGCAGAGGGGACAGCAGAGGGGGGGGCAGGGGACAGCGGCCCCGATGCAGGCTCAGACATGGGCGCATCCTAGCATCCCGGCAGCGGCGCACGCTGACCAGAACCTGCCCGTCGGGGCGTTGGTGGCACCCCGCCGCAGCTAACCTCTGACCATGGGGGCTCTCTGGCTCAATCCCGATACGGTCTCCTTCGCAGCTGGCGAAGGGACAGCTGAGACGAAAGCCGTGTTCTGCTAATGGCGCGCGGCTCTCGCACAATACAACCTGCGGTGCCCGGGCCAGCGGCCGGCTGGAGGCTGGCCCGTCTGTGCCCGGGGTCACCTACCCCCGGCTGCTGGCTCTGGCTCAGGCGCAGAACCGAGCTTCACAATAGCCGTCTTACCGGCTGGCCCCTTAGACCACAGCGAGACGAGTGGTCCATTAATCCCAACGCCTATGACGAAATGTGCCCCATGAAGCCCGGCCACGCTGACGTCTCCCTCAGATGCATAAAAGACCGGTAGCGATGCAAAAAATCTAAATATGTTCAACTGGAAAGCGACGGTGGGTTCGATGCCATGGAATACTCTGCCGTTCAACCGGAGGGCTCCGCCAATAACACTCCCGTCTCCATCAATATATCGCAGCGAATATCCCAGATCAAAAATAAGCTGAATATCAGGCAATGTTCCATTATTTGGAACCATTAGATCGGTGAGATTGAGCTGGTATGAAGCAGCGATTCCCATAGATAATTGAGTAACTGATGCTGACGCCTTGCTTATGTTTCCGTCTGTCCCTTTGGTGTCTAGTGCCCAATCTGATCCTGACGCATTGATATATGAATGTATGCCAACTCCGTACCGAAAGGACGCTCTAGTGTCCAGCATGAATGAGTTTGGCGCCGTGTTGGGCAACAGCAGCGACCGGCCAAAGCCCTCGTCGCCGGCCGCTCCGCTGACACTGCGGGCGGTACCAAGGACATACAACGCCTGCACATGAAACCACTTGGTCACAAAATCGACTCCGATCGCACCGGTTCCAGTGGTCGCATCGCTGGACGTCGCATCCGCAAGTTTTGACAAGCGGACGGCTGCGTCGCCAACCAGAGCGACTCTTCGGAGGTCGACTCGCTTTGTCTCCTCCGCCTTGGCTTCCCTGGGGTGGGCAAAGGAAATGCTGATGCAGCTAGACAGGAGGAAAAGACGAGCGATGATTACATTGCTTCTCATTGGATGAGTCCTTCTGGGGCCTTGCCCAGTTTTGATAATCGCACAACAGGTTCAGTGCGACTGTGGATATATTATGTAAATAACCTTGCGTATGGAAGCCGGATCGCGAAACCCCTGGGAGGGGATCCGGAATGCTAGCTTTCATCGTGTCTAAGTGCGCTGATTTGCAGTGAAAATGAGATTCGAAGCGCTATTACCATATTGCAACAAAAACGCCACTGCGCATCCGTTCCGGTATTGCGGTGCCGCAGACGACCGGCAGTGGGCTGCTCTCGTTGATCTGCGGCTGGCGTGTGGGCTCGGCTGCCTGCTGTCTGAACTGCCTAAGTCGCTCACCCGCCCGATCGGGCACTGGCTAGGTTTCGTCGCCCGCTTCGTGTATGGTGCCGGCCGTTTTGGTGTCGGTTCTGCGGAGTCGCGCGGCGCTGGCACACCGTCGAAGAGGTCAACATGAACTATCTCATCACGGGGGGCGCGGGCTTCGTCGGCTCCCACTTGGCGGAAGAGCTCTTGCAGCAGGGGCACGGGGTGGCGGTCATCGACGACCTGTCGACCGGCACCATCCTCAACATCCGCCACCTCAAGGAAAACCCGCGCTTTACCTACGTCATCGACACCTGCGCCAATCGCCCGGTCTTGGCCGAGCTCATCGACGGCGCGGACATCATCTATCACATGGCGGCGGCAGTCGGCGTGCGGCTGATCGTCGAGAGCCCGGTGCGCACCATCGAGACCAACATCAAGCTGACCGAGCTGGTGCTGGAAGCCGCAGCCAAGAAGCGCAAGCCGGTCTTCGTCGCCTCGACGTCCGAGTGCTACGGCAAGAGCCAAGAGATCCCCTTCCGCGAGGATCAGGATCTGGTGCTCGGCCCGTCGAGCAAGGGGCGCTGGTCGTACGCTTGCTCGAAGCTCATCGATGAATTTCTGGCGATTGCCTACTATCGCGAGCGCGGGCTGCCGACGGTGGTCGGTCGCCTGTTTAATACCGTCGGGCCGCGGCAGACCGGACAGTACGGCATGGTGGTGCCGACCTTCGTAAAGCAGGCCCTGTCGGGGGCGCCGGTGACGGTGTTTGGCGATGGCCAGCAGTCGCGCTGCTTCACGCATGTGCGCGATGTCGTGCGGGCGCTGGTGCCGCTTATGAACCGCAGCGACAGCTATGGCCAGGTCTTTAACATCGGCAACACCGAGGAGGTGACGATTCAGGGCCTGGCCGAGCAGGTGGTGGCGCGCACCGGCTCCAAGAGCCCGATCGTCCTTGTGCCTTATGAGAAGGCCTACGAGCCCGGCTTCGAGGACATGCCGCGCCGCGTCCCCGACATCCGCAAGATCAACGCCCTGACCGGCTGGTCGCCGGCCCTGGGTCTGACGCAGATCCTCGACGATGTGATCGCGTCGTTCAGAAGCTAGCTGGCAAACAGGATCATCAGGCCCAGCAGCACGCCGATGAACACCAGCACGCCGAACAGCAGCGCACCGCGTCGCTGGGCTTGCTGGGCGCTCGGCGAGTCCAGGCCCTGCCGATCGGTGCGGGCCGCTGTCTTGCGCCCCTGCATAAAGTCCAACAGCCAGCCGCCGGCCTGCAGCAGCGACTGCCAGGGGGATGCCGGCTGACGACGGCGTGCCAGGTAGGCCTCCTGGGACTCTTGCACATCGCGCAGGCGCATGATCGGCGCGGTCTCGGCACCGTCGGGCAGAGGGAGCTCGCCGCTCGGGCGGGGAATGGCCGGGATGCGGCCCTCAGTCATGAGCTCGGTGCTGTCCTCGCCACCGCGGGCCGGTCGCGCCGGCATCGCCCGACGAGCCCCCGAGCTACTGGCTGGGCTAGGCGGTAGCGACGGCGGAGGAGCCGGAGGAGCTGGCGCCAGCGCGGGCTTGCGCTCCGTGCTCGCCGATCCGCCCAGGGCCGCCATCAGATCGGCGCTGCGCATCGGGATGGTCGGCGGATCGCGCGTCTGCACGGTGCTCTCCAGATCATCGCGCGCCGCCGCCGGCATGGCCGGTGTCGGGGCCGCGGGCGACGATGGCGGAGCCGGCGGTGGGCTGCGGTGATCGGCGCGCGGGGCCGTATCGGCATCGCTGCGGGCTCGGGGCACCGCCTCCGGCAGCAGGGCGACCGCTGCCGCCCCCAACGGGGCACCGGGGATAGAGCGAAACGGCGCGGTCGGCGGGGCAGGGGCAGCCGCTTCCTGCTCGGCCAGGATGCGCATCGGCATCACCTCGCTGCTCAGGTGACCGAGGGCCTTTAGGGTCTGCGCGACCTCGTTCATGCTCGGGCGCTGCGCCGGATCCTTTACCAGCATGCTGCTGACCAGGCGGATCAGGGCCGCTTCGCAGTGCGGCAGATGCACGCTGAGCAGCGGCGGCGGCTGGTACATGTGCATACCGATGATGTCCCCCGGCGCCTCGGCGACAAACGGCGGCCGCCCGGCCAGCATCTCGAACAGCATCACCCCCAGGGCATAGACATCGGCGCGCTCGCCAATCGTCTTGATGCCGCGGCACTGCTCCGGCGCCATGTACGTCGGCGTGCCCATCACCGTGTTGGTCCGCGTCCGCGAGATGCTCCCCATCGGCGAGTCGAGCTTGGCGATGCCGAAGTCGAGCACCTTGACCCGCTCGCCGCCAGGCGCCTCGGCGTCGGCGATAAGCATGATGTTTTCCGGCTTAAGGTCACGGTGGACGATGCTCTTGCTGTGTGCCGCGGCCAGGGCGGAGGCCACCTGCCGCGCCAGGCGCATGGCATCGACCTCGGCCAGTCGCACCTCGCGATCGAGGCGGGCCCGCAGCGACTCGCCTTCGAGGTACTCCATGGCCAGGTAGGCCTCGCCGCTCGGCAGCTGGCCGTAGTCGAAGATGCGGACGATGCCGGCGTGCTGGATCATGTTGGCGGCCCGCGCTTCGTTGAAAAAGCGCGTCGCCACGTCGGCATTGCGGGCGTACTCCGGCCGCAGGACCTTCACCGCGGCCCGCGCGCCGATATCGTCGCGAATGGCCTCATAGACCATACCCATGCCCCCTTCGCCGAGGAGGCGGATGACGCGGTAGGGGCCGATGGACTGATTCAGCATGCGCGGAGCGTCGACGGACTGGCTGGGGCCGAGAGGCGCGGCCACGGCAACCACCTATTTTCTGCTGCCCCGCTCGACGAACGCAAGCGAATTTCCCGGCTCCGCTGCCCCTACAGCCGGCCGCGCCAGCCCCGCCGCCAGGCCGGCCCAAAGATGCTTATCATTCTATCTTATATTTTTCTAATTTATAATATAAAGCGCTTGGCTTGATGCCCAATAAACGAGCCGTTTCGGTCTTAACCCCTTTGGCATCGCGATAGGCTTTTAGGATTAATTGCTTTTCCAGATCGTCGAGAATATCGGGCAGCGCCATCGAGCCGGTCAGGCCGCCGGGCACGGTCAGCGCGTCGCTCTCGCTCGCCGAGTGGCTGCGCATGGCGCTCGGCAGGGCGGCGGCGGTCAGCACGCTGCCTTCCGCGAAGACCAGCGCTTGCTCGATAGCGTTTTCCAGCTCGCGCACGTTGCCGGGGAAGGGATGGGCCATCAGCAGAGCCAGCGCCTCATCGCTTATCGACTGCACCTGCGGGTTGGTGCGCGGCGCCAGCTTGGCAATGAAGTGACGGCACAGCTCGGGGATATCGGCCCGTCGCTCGCGCAGGGCCGGCACCGACAGCGGCACGACATTTAGGCGATAAAACAGGTCTTCGCGAAAGCGGCCGTCGCTGATCAGCTTCTGCAGGTCGCGATGCGTCGCCGAGATGACGCGCAGGTTGGCGGAAAGTGTCTGCTCGCCACCCACTCGCTCGAACGTCCCCTCCTGCAGGACGCGCAGCAGCTTGACCTGCATGGCGGCTGAGATCTCGCCAATCTCGTCGAGAAACAGCGTGCCACCGTCGGCAAGCTCGATACGGCCGAGGCGCCGCTTGACCGCGCCGGTAAAGGCGCCGCGCTCGTGCCCGAACAGCTCCGACTCCAGCAGCGTATCGGCCAGCGCGCCGCAGTTGACCTTGATAAACGGACCCTGGGCCCGCTTGCTGAGGTTGTGAATGGCGCGTGCGACGAGCTCCTTGCCGGTCCCCGACTCGCCATGGATGGCCACGCTGGCGTCGGTGCGCGCGACGCGGCCGATCGACTCCTGCAGCCGCCGCATGACCTCGGTCGAGCCGACCAGCTCGCGGTAGCGGGCCTCGCCTTCGCTGCGCAGGCCCTCGTTCTCGACGCTCAGGCGCTCGTTTAGGCGGCGCGCTGCCCGCAGCTCCAGCCCGCGCTCAACCTTCAGCCGGACCACCTCGGGCGAAAACGGCTTGGTCAGAAAGTCCATCGCCCCCAGCTTCATCGCCTCGACCGCTGCCTCGACCGTGCCGTAGGCGGTCATGATCAGCGTCGGACAGTCGGCATCCAGATCGCGGATGCGGCGCAGCACTTCCAGGCCGTCCATGCCGTTCATCTTGAGATCGGTCATGACGAAGTCAGCCGGCTGGCGCTTAAAGGCGGCGAGGGCTTCGCTGCCGCTCTCGCAGGCGCAGACCTTGTGCCCCATGCGGCGCACGACGGCGGCTAGGCCCTCGCGCATGGTCTCGTTGTCGTCGATGATAAGTACGTTCCCCATAGCGCGGCTGCCTGGCTAGGAAGTTTACGTGGAGGGGGGAGCGGCGGCGGGCTGCGGCAGCAGGTCGCGGAGGCGCAGGCGGACCTTGCGCAGGCCGCGGTGCTGATCGATCTCGGGGACGTAGGCGACGATCAGGCGGGCGCCCACCCCTAGCTCACCCGCCCGGCTGCCCAGGCCAAAGCCAATGCCGTCGCGCAGCGTCGAGCCGGTGCGCAGCGTCAGCTGCAGGTGGCCCGAGCCGACGACCTTCTGGCGCGTCACTTCGGCGTCGCGGGTCAGAAACAGCGGCTCGCTGTTGCCGATGCCAAAGGGCTCTAGCAGCGCCACTTCCTGCGCCAGGCGCTCATCGATCTCGTCGAGGGTGACGGCGGCGTCGGCGGTGGTGATGCGCTGCGGAATCTGGCCGCCAATCTGCCGGCGATAGGCGAGGCACAGGGCATCGCGCAGCGCCTCTAGCTGCTCGACGCGCAGCGACAGCCCCGCCGCCGCTGCATGGCCGCCAAAGCGGGTCAGCAGGGCCGAGGCCGAGGCCAGCCCGGCGTACATATGAAAGTCATGCGTGCTGCGAGCCGAGCCACGGCCGTTCTCTTCGTCGAGGGCGATGACCACCGCGGGCCGGTCATAGCTATCGACGAGCTTGGCGGCGACGATGCCAACCACGCCGGGGTGCCAGCCGCGGCCGGCGGTGACCAGCACCTCGGGACTGCCGTTGCGCAGCAGATCCTCGACCTGGTCGCGGGCCTCGCGCAGCACGACTTCCTGCACCTCTTGCCGGCGGGTGTTGAGGTCGTTGCAGTTCTCGGCATGCTGTCGCGCCTTGCGCTGCTCGGTCTCGATGAGCAGGAACAGCGCTTCGCTGGCATCGCCCAGCCGCCCCGGTGCATTGAGGCGCGGCGCCAGGCGAAACGCGACGTCCGAGGCCGAGCTTGGCCCGTCATTGAGGCCGACGATCTCGCACAGGGCGCGCAGGCCAGGCCGCTGACAGCGACGAAGCTCGCGCAGGCCGGCGTGGACCAGGATGCGATTTTCTTCCTGCAGCGGCGCCAGGTCGGCAATCGTGCCGATGGCCACCAGGTCCAGGAAGTCGCGCACATCCGGCAGGTGCGGCCAGCCCGCCGCGCGCAGACGGGTGCGCAGCGCCGCGGCCAGGTAGAAGGCCACGCCGACCGAGGCCAGGCCCTTAAAAGGGAAGGCACAGCCCGGCTGGTGCGGATTGAGCAGGGCCAGCGCTTCGCAGGGGCGATCCGGGACCTGATGGTGGTCGACGATGATGACCTCGACGCCAAGATCGCGGCAGTAGCGAATGGTGTCGTGATCGCTGGTGCCGCAGTCGCCGGTGACGATCAGCGAGCAGCCAGCGGCCGCCAGATCGTGGGCGTCGCCCTTGCCAAAGCCGTAGCCTTCGCCGCGGTGCGCCACGCGCGGTGACACCGTCGCGCCGGCTCGGTTGAGAAAGTCCGACAGCAGGGCGCAGGTGGTGACGCCATCGACGTCGTAGTCGCCAAAGATGCCGATGGTCTCGCGATCGAGGACGGCCCGCTTCAGGCGCTCGACGGCGAGGCCAAAGCCGGCCATCGGCAGCGCGCCCTCGGGCGGTCGCAGATCGGCCAGGCGCGGATCGAGGTAGCGACGAGCATCCTGTTCCTCGACGATGCCGCGGTTGATGAGGAGCTGCGCGGTGAGGTGGCGCAAGCCCAAGCGCTCGCCCAGCAACCTGGCACGCCGAAGATCGGCGGGGCGGACGGAGAATCGGCCTGCGCTTCTATCCATGAAGTCGATAAGGTCGGTATCCGTCGTGGTTGTCAAGTTTGTCGGCAGCCCAAGGACCGCCTGGCCGCGGCCAGGACCCGACAAGCGCAAGACAAAGCGCGCAGGACACCTAACTGCTGGGTCACGGCGGGGCGCAGCTAGGGGCCGTATGCGCCGCTATCGATCCACAGGCGCTGGTATCGCCCAGCCGGGCGCTGATGCTGCTCGCCGACCTGCTGGCCATAGCCTGCAAAGCGCGCCGAGAGCTCAGCGGGTGAGCTGGCAAAGAGCGGCCACTGCGAGGCGTAGGCGGCGATGACCTTGGCTTCTAGCTCCGCGATCCCGTCGGCGCGGACCAGCTGGGGCCGCAGGCGCGGGACAAAGCCGGGCCGGTCGCGGGGAGGCTGGCAGTCAGCCTGCACGGCGACCTGGGCCAGGCGATGCGCGATGAGCGTGCGCAGCCCGGGAAGGCGGCGGCCGAGCAGCGGGTGGCTCAGCAGCCAGCGACGATAGGCGGCGATCTCCGCGCTCAGCGGTGCGCGCTGACCCACCAGACCGCGGGTGTCACCGAGCGCCGCGAGGCGACGCGCCAGCGAGTAGCGCGCCAGGGCATAGGGCAGGTCTTCGTAGAACACCAAGCGCAGGGCCGGGCCCAGCTGATAGGCCAGCGCGCGGGCGGCCTCGTGGACGATGCGGTGATCGATGTGGCCACCGACCGCCAGCGGTGCGTACAGGGTGGCCGGCGTCGACAGGCGCGGCAGCAGGCGATGGACGATCTCGTTGGCGATGCCCAGGTGGGGCGGGCCGTAGGGCATGAAGCGGTCAAGGCCAGCACGCACCTCCGGCCGATCCGGTGCATCGGGGAGCTCCAGGCAGGACACGCTGCAGCCGAGCAGCTTGGCGGCGGCGCCGTCCTCAGACCGTCGCTGTTCAGCCTGGTCGCCGCTGAGAAACACCGTGACCAGCGAGCAGCTGTGCCCGGCGGCCTGAGCCAGCGCCCGCAGCAGGCCAACGCACGAGAACCCGACGTCGTCGGCATGGGGCGACAGGAAGACCTGCGGCCCGGGATCGGCCAGGCGACCCACCCCGAATTCATCGCCGTCGCGCTCAGCGGACGCTGACTCAGGGCGCAAGGAAGCGGGCAAGGAGACCGGGAGCGGGGGGACCACTGTCATGGCGGGTGTGGGCGAGGAAATCCTGGGCCCAAGTATGGCCAACTTCGAACAGCGGCTGGGCACAAAAACAGGCCGCCACACTGGCCGCGATCAGCCAGCCGCTCATGGCCAGCCGGGGACGGGCCAGACGCGTCGCTGCATCGACGCGCGGCAGGCTGAGCAGAGCCAGCAGGGCGCGTGCGCCGCAGGTCAGGACGAGCAAGGCATAGACCGTTGCCAGGCCGCGCAGTGCGGCGAAGGCCGCCAGCCCACACAGCGCATGCCCCAAGGCCAGCAGCGTCCCCGGCGGACCCAGCACCAGCAGCAGGGCCAGGCGGAGGTCACCGTCGAGCACCCGGGCGATAGGCGGCGCGGCAGGGGGAGGGCCGGCGAGCATGGCGGTCTCCTCAGCGGACAGCAGGCGCAGCCCCAGCCAGGTCGCGCTCAGCGCGTGGCCGAACAGCAGAAGCAGCGCGGCTTGCAGCCCGGTCTCGGTGGCGCTGGCCAGGCCGAGCAGGGCTCCGGAAAGCGGCAGCAGCACAAGCTCGGCAAACGGCTCCAGGCCAGCCTCGCGCCGTCCCGGCTGGACTCGGCTGATGCTGGCCAGCGCCAGGCCACACACGGCAAGGACCGCCCACACCGCAGCGAAGCGACTGTGCGCCTGCGGCAACAGGCCAGCGGCCAGCCGAACCAGCATCGCAAAGCCCAGGATCGCAAGCGGCGGCAGCAGCAGCAGCAGCCGTCCCGCGCTCGGCAGCGGGCTTCTCAGCAGCCAGAGCGACACCGCGAACAGCGGCAGCAGCGCTCCACCCGCAAGCAGGAAGTACGCCACCGTTGCCCAGGGCGAGTAGGTGCCGTCGGCCGGGCCAGCGACGAAGCGCGACAGCAGCCCCGGCGGCTGCAGATCGCCGAAGTAGTTTTGGTAGCTTAGCTTCACCACATCGGTGCTGTGGGCGACGAACCCGCCACTTGGCAGCAGCGTCGGCAGTGAGTGGCTCGCCAGCCAGACCGCAGCCACGATCAGGCCCAGGGGGCCAAGCAGAAAGGGCAGCCAGAGCCGCCGCCGCGTCGCGACTGGCAGGCTGCCTAGAGCGGCCAGAATAGCCAGCCCATACAGACTAAGCAGCGACGGCAGATCCAGGGCGAGCAGCGCCGCGAGGCCGGCGCCAAGCAGCAGCGTCAGGCTCGCGAACGGGAAGCCAGGGCGGGCCAGGTCGGGGACGGCGGGTCGGAGCGCAGGCGGCGGGCCCAGGCCCAAGCACAGCGCCCCCCACAGGCTGAGCGCCAGCCCCAGGAGCAGCGAGCCTCCGTCGAGCCCGATCTGATAGACCCAGCCCAGGCGCGGCGACAGCACGCGCTGAAACAGAAACTGCACGCCGTAGTCACCGTGCAGCACGCCGAAGCCGCGGACCAAGGTGACCGCGACCGCCAGTCCAGCCGCCAGCGGCAGCAGCGCCGCCAGCCCCCAGGCACTGCGGAAGGCCAGGAGCCGCCCCAAAGCCCCGCGTCCGCCCGCCCGCCGTCGTCGCCAGAGGGCCAGGGCCAAGGCTGGCAGCGGCGACAGGCAGAGCCAGAGCAGGCGCGTGGGCTCATTGCAGCGCAGGGCCGCCGCGTGCAGCCGATGCGGCGTCTGGCCGCGCGGATCTAGCTGGCCCCCGGGATCGTTGGAATAGACCAGCACCGCGCCGTAGCCGCGCGGCCGCCCTGGGCTGGCGACAAACGCCACCTCCAGCGACCGGCTGGCCCCGGGGGCAAGCGCCTCGCCCGGCTGGATCGAGCCCGGCCCCTCGACGAGGTGATAGCCGTTGGCATCTGGACCCAGGGAGGCTCCGTACAGGAGGAGAGGGGTATCGCCAAGATTACGTAGCTGCAGCCTGCCGCGCGACTCTCCCGTCGAGGGAGCGGGCAGGATGAGGGGACTGGGCGTGATCTCCAGGCGGGGGCCGGCCAGGGCCGCGGTCGCTCGCAAGAGGAGCAGCAGGCCGCACAGTCGCAGCCGGACCGTGCGGCCGCGTCGCCGTGCAGCCCGTCGCGAGGGGGCGGCCAGCTCGGTGCTGGTCTGGGGAGCGCGCTTCACCACTGCCCCCGCAGCCCCAGCCAGGTCTGCAGCGCAAGCAGTGGACTGGCCAGAGCAGGCAGCAGCCACAGCAGCCGCTGCGACGCCGTCACCCCGACGGCACGGCCCAGCCCGGCGCGGGCCAGGCGCAGGCCCATGTTGAGCTTCAGCGACAGCGCGATGAGAAACAGTGCGAGCACCAGCCAGTCGAGCGGCAGCCCGAAAAACACCTTGTGCCGCAGCAGCGAGCGCAGCGGCCCCGGCCCGCCCTGAGCGATCTCGGCAGGCGGCGCCAGGTCGTGCAGCCGCAGCTTCGGGCTGGGCAGCTCTTCGACGATGTGAGTTGCGGCCTGCTCGACCGTCGTCTGCTCGACCGTCGTCTGGGGCGGCACTGTGACGACGAAGCCGGCGCCGGCCCTCGACCAGGTCCCGGCTTGGCCCCAGAAACAGGCGGCGCAGGCCAGGGTACACAGTCCGTCGGCCAGCAGCCCCTGACGCAGCCAGGCCCGGCCGACCGCGGACACCAGCGGCTGCGGGGATCCGTGTTCGCGCCCGTCGGAGACCTGGATCTGACAGAGCAGCCCAGCCCAGGTAAAGCCGACCCATACCAGAGGCAGCCACAGCAGGCTATCCAGCCACGGCGTCGCTGCCAGCCCCAAGAGCAGGGCCAGCCCAGCTAGCTGCGGTCCGCGCAGCCGCAGCCCTGGCCAGGCCGCCGTCTGCTGCACCAGTGCCGCAACCAAGAGCAGAGCTAGCAAGAGCCCAGCCAGCCCCGCTCGCTCCGGCAGCACGGCGTGGCGAAGTGGCTCGGGCAGATCGTCGATCGAGACGCCCATGGCCCGCCGCTATCCCACCGCCGCCCGGACCCTGTCAAGCCTGGTGCAGCGTGGGTCCACACGCCGGCCGCGGGGCCGCTACAGATCGCGCAGAAAGCTGAGCAGGCGCCGCCGCTCGTCGCGCGACAAGGTCCAGCCGAAGCGATGCCCGCCTCGTCGGTGCGAGTCGAGCAGCGCCTCCAGCGTCGGCACGCTACCGTCGTGCAGATAGGGGGCGGTGCGGGCAATGGCGAGCAGCGACGGCACCTTGTACCCCGGGCTGCTGTTCGGCAGTACCGCCGAGATGCGCTTGCGATCCGTCTGCAGCCGCTCGATCGGCACGACCTGGCCGTGGCTGTAAAGAGGCGGGCTGTGGCAGCGCGCACACTCGCGCTCGAAGATCGCCGCACCGTCGCTGTGCAGGGCGGCCTGAGCGGGCTGCGCGGCCGCTTGTCGGTGCTGCAGCGCTTGCGCGGCGACCCAGGCTGGCCCCAGTGAGCGGAGATAGGCGGCGACCAGCGCCACGACGGCCGGCGGGGCCGAGCGCAGCGAGAGGTTGCGATCGACCTGCAGCTCCAGCGTCGGCAGATCGCCATTCCAGCGCACCGCCGAGCCGGGCAGAAGGGCGAACAGGCTGGGGATCTCTGTCGGGTCGTGGACCCCATCGGCCGTCGAGTCGTTGCGCCCCGGACCGTAGTCCAAGAGCTGTTCGAGGTTGCGGTTTTGCGACTTATGAAAGATCGGCTGGTCGATGCAGGCGGCAAGCAACAGCCCCTGATCGTAGCTGCGGCTGGGCAGGCCGTCCTGACGCTGGCCGCGGCTGTCGAGCTGGGTATGGCACAGCGCGCAGGTCACGCCCAGGCGCCGCGCCGCTGTCGCTGTGCTGGCCGCTGCAGCCGGCGGCGTCGCCACCAGGCCGATGATCTCGGATCCGGCCTCGGGATGCGGCGCGGTCTGCAGGCCCAGGCGATCGAGCAGGTCGTGATTGCTGCCCTCGGCATCGACAAAGCTGTGCAGACAGTCGCTGTAGTACTCGTCGGAAGCGAAGGGATAGTGGCGGAACAGCTCGCGCCCTAGCCTGCGTCCCGCGTCGCTGTCAGCCCCGTGCGCTTGCACCAGGCGGGCGGCCTGCTCCTCCAGCTGGGCGGGCTGTACCAGGGCGATCTGGGGCCGCTGCTCGGCGGCGCCGTCCAGTCGGGCGATCGTGATCCGCCGGGGGTCCGGCGCAAGCGCTGCCCGCCGCGCCAAGATCTGTCGGAGCTGACGGCGAGCCGACGGCAGATCGGGCGCAGGACTCAGAGCAGCGGCCTGCTCTCCCAGCGCAGCGACGAAGACCGGCGGCAGGTTGCCCAGCGACAGGGCGCGTCGCAGCGCCGGCAAGGCCGTCCCATCGCGTCGGCCATCCCGGACCTTGGCGAGCATGAAGTACGCAGTTGCGCTAAGTGGGTCGCTGGCGACTGCGGCATCTACGAGGTGGGTCGCCGCCACGCCGGCCTCCGGGGGCTCCAGCGACAGCAGCACATCGACAAAGGGCGGCAAGAGCGGGGCAAGCTCAGCGGCCATGTCCGACGGAAGCGTGGCTTTCGCCGCCGCCAGCCCAGTGAGCAGGGCCTTTGGACTGACGGCCAAGTGCTCTGGGCTCGGCTGGCCAAGCTGTCGCCCGAGCAGCTCCAGGATCGGTGCGGTCAGCGCATCCTCGCCGCTGAGTGCGGCAGCAACCAGCGCCTGACGGCTGACGAAGCGGTCCGCGCTGCGCAGCCCAGCCGCCAGCTCTTGGCTGATGGCCTGACGCGACCCTTCTGGCGACGAGGGCAGCTGACGATACAGCGCCCCCAGCGCAAGCAGCGCCCGCCCCTGCAGCAGCGCCGTCGGGTGATCGGCGAGCAGGGCCAGCACGGCAGCAGGCCAGGGACTGTGCGCCAGCCGCGCCTGCGCCCGTGCATCGATCGCCGCCAGAGCGCCGAGGCTGGCCAGCACCCAGCCGTGCAGGCGCGCCGCGTCCTCAGCGAGAGCCTCGATGCCTGCCACGGCCAGCCGACCGACTGCGGTCTCGGGCTGGGCTGGGGGCGCGAACTCTGCCGAGGTCCAGCGCGAGGCCAGCTCAAAGAACGCCGCCGCCCGTCGATCCTGGCAGCCTGCCCCACCCAGCGACGGAGCGGCCGGTGGAGACACGGACACGGGGGCACAGCGCGTCTCGGCCAGCTGCAGCAGCGCTTCGTCGCTGTTGTCGAGCACCACGAGCGCCGGTCGCGGCCCGGCCTGCACAGCCGACAGCGATGGCGAACCGGCCGGCCCGGGCAGCGAGCTTGAGCTTGGCGGAGCGGCGGACGGGACAGGGGGAGCCCCCGACGGCGCATCCTGCCCATGACAGGCGACAAGGCCAAGCACGAGCAGCAGCCCAGCCAGAGGCGGGCCACCGCCGCGCTGACCACGAAGAAGCAGGACGAGGGAGCGCATAGCGGCCGCAAGTCCTATCACAGCTTCGCGCCCTCACTGCTTTGAAGCCAGCTTCGGACGGGCGGGCAGTGGCTAACCCGAGCCTAGTGCCCCCAGGGCGTAGGCTGGGGGGACCCGCGTGGGCACGGACTAGTTGCCGCCACCTTCGCCGAGCAGGACGATCTTTTTGATCTGTCCCAGCGACAGCGAGCGGTAGCCGCCCGAGACACTGCGGACGATCAGCTGCTCGTCGGGGGAGTACTCGAAGAACTCGGCTTGCAGGCGGCCACCGCCTTCGAGATAGATCAGGAGCTCGCCAGTCGCCGGGATGACCTGCGCCGAGGTCGGGCGTGGGCCCATGATGCGCTTGATGTCGCTCCAGCGCAGCGTGCGGAGCTGGCCATTGGCCAGGCGCAGCGTCGTGTGATCGGTGATCAGCGCCTCGACCAGGTCGCCTTTTACCGTCGAGCCATCGCGCAGATAGATGGTGCGCTCGGGCGAGCCAAGGTCGAAGGTGGTGTCGTTCTTCGAGCGCTGCGGCGAGATCTTCTTCGTCTCGGCCCACGAAATGCGGCGCTTTTCCCCGTTGGCCAGCTTCAGCGTCAGGTGCGAGCCATGATCGAACTCCAGGACCTCGCCGTGGAAGACCAGGCCCTCGCGGGTCACGACGGTGCGCACGGTATCGGGCGGAGGCGGTAGCACCACCCCCCCGCTGGCCACCTGCCCGGGAGCCAAGGGCGGTGGGGTCGGCATCGGTGGCAGCGACGGCGCAACGGCAGCCGGCGGCGGCGCGCTGGGGGTCGGCGGGACATAGGTCACGGTGTTGCCGCTCGACGGCGCCGAGTAGCTGGGAGCCGACGGCGGGCTGCCGCCGGTGGAGTACGTCGTGGGCCCGGGCGAAGGAGCCACTGGCGCTGCCTTGGGGCGAGGCGGCGAGATGTGCGCGGCGTCGGCAAACGGGATGCGCTTGACCTCGCCGCTGTCGAGCTTGAGGCTGATGTGGTCGCCAATCACGTACTCAATGACCTCGCCGCGATACATGGCGCCATCGCCGGTGACTACCGTGCGCTCGACCGGGCCAGGCGGCTGGCTGGGCACCGACCCGGGGCTGACCTGGGCCTCTACCGAAAGCGGCAGTGCGGTGAACAGTCCCGCGACGAGCAGCCACCCCTGGGCAAGTCCGACTAGGCTACGCATCCGATCTCCTCTGAGCAGGTTCGCGCCATCCCCACTTGCGGGCGCCCAGCC
The DNA here is from genome assembly GCA_964628555.1 of uncultured Myxococcales bacterium. Classification (GTDB taxonomy): domain Bacteria; phylum Myxococcota_A; class Polyangia; order Palsa-1104; family JAEUJZ01; genus JAEUJZ01. The sequence goes on from CAZVMD010000029.1 coordinate 35,732, forward strand.
GTCGCTACGCGGGCTGAGCCGACAAGTCTGCGATCGATTGTACTGCGAGGCGGCAGCGGCTGGGCGAAGTACCACCGCAGGGCGGCGGCGTTTTCTCGGCCGGGCTCGCGTTTTTGCCCGCCCGAGCGGCGGGTGGCAGAAGTACCATGCCGGCCCATGAGTACAGGCACCTCGGCCGGTCCACGCAGCCCCATCACCACCCATGTCCTTGACACCGCGCGCGGCTGTCCGGGGGCGGGTATCGCCGTCATGCTGGAGCGCGAGGTCGGCGCCGCGTTTCAGCCGGTGGGCCAGGGCACGACCAACCCCGATGGCCGAGTCGCAGATTTACTGAGCCCAGGCGAGCTGCATGCGGGGGTATACCGAATCACTTTCCAGACGGGATCCTACTTTGCAGCGCTTGGCATCTCGGGATTTTACCCGTATGCGCAGATCGTCTTTACGGTAAAAGACGCAGCCCAGCACTATCACGTGCCGCTGCTGCTCTCGCCGTATGGCTATTCGACGTACCGGGGCAGCTAGGGGCGGCGCGCGATGAGCAAGCTTGGCATGCAGGGAATCTGTCGCTTCACGATCAGCCGCTCGACACTGGCCATCGCCTCGACGCTGGCTGGGCTGTTTCTGGGGCGGGCCGGGCCGAGCCGCGCCGAGACGCCGCAGGTGCTGGCCTGGATCTCGGCCGATGCTGACGGCGATGGCAAGCCGGACACGCTGACGCTGCGCGGCGATGGCACGCTGCAGCTGGAGTGGGCAGGGCGGCCGGCTACCGTGCTGCGGGTCAGCGATGCTCCCCTTCTTAAGCGGCCGGCCGAGGTGCAGTTTCTAGCGACGGAGAGCGGGCGCTTTGTGCTTTCGCGCGCCAGCGAGCCGGGACGCGGTGGGGCGGCGACGATGCGAGCCCTGGCGCTGCTCCTGCGCGGGGCTCAGCCTGAGGTGGCCTACCGCGGGCCAGTGGGGCCGGTGGGACGCGACGCGGAGTACAGCATCGAGCTTGGGCTAACCCCGGCCGGCCTGCTGCGCTACCAGACCACGCCGGCGGTGCGCCGCTGCGACGGCGAGACGCGCCTGTTCGTCGAGCGCTACAGTGCGCCGGGCGGCTTTGCTCCCTTTGCGGCGGCGACGCTGCCCGCCCCGCAGGAGGCCGCTGCGACGGAGTCAGCCTCGCTGACCGCGACCGCCACGCCCCCGTCGGCCTATGCCGGCCCGCCCATCGGCATCTATCGCTTCACGGCGGCCTCAGCCGCGGCCCACGTCACACGCGCCGATCAGCTCGGCCCCCCGCGTGAGCTTGAAGACGACAGTCCCCTGTCGGCCTGGGCTCCCCCCGCCGCCCAGCTACGGGGGGCGTTCGTGACTGCGCAGGCGGATGGCAGCGGCCATGCCCCGCGGGCGATTCGCCTGCAAGCGGCGCGCGGGCGGCCCCTGCCGTCGCAGCTCTGGGTCATCCTGAGCCAGCAACATCGCTATCGCGTCACGCTGGGCCCGGCGCCGGTGCAGTGGCTGCTCCTGCCGGCTGAGGCGACCGGCGACTGTGTCTCGCTGCAGATCGGCGAGGCGACAGATAACGCCGCGCTCGGCGACGCGGCGATCTACAGCGAGCTAGACGGTCCGGGCGGCCTGGCGGCAATCGCCGCGCAAGTCGCAAGCTCCGAGGGCTCGCGAGGGGAGGGGGCGGCGCGCACACTGCTGCTCCGGGCTCGCCGAGACGCAGCCGGACGACAGCAGGTACGGGCTGCGCTGGCCTCTGCGCTCGGCGGTGCGCCGCAGGGCCAGCCGGAGGGGCTGCGCCGCCTCGATGACCTGCTCCTGCAGCTAGCCGAGGCCGAGGCCGGGCCAGGAGCTGGGTCCGGGGGCAGCGATGGCAGCACGCCAGATGCCCTGCTGCGCCAGGTTGTGAGCCGCCGCCTATCTACCGCCGGCACCTCTGAGGATGCGCCACGCACGTTCTTGCAGGGCCTGGCGGGCTATCCGCGGGTCGGGGCTCGGTTGCTGCTGCGGATCAGCGAAGACTCAGCGGTGTCTCCTGAGCTGCGCGGGCAGGCGCTTGCGCTGTGGGCGGCGCTAGCCCGAACGCAGGACGCCACAGCGACGGTCAAGGTGGTGCTGTCGCGCCTGACTGAAGCGCAGGCCAGCGCTCGGCTGGGGGCAGGCTGGCAGCAGGCTCTGGCCGCCGTCCTTGTCTGTACGCAGCCGAACGAGGCTGCCCAGGCGGCGGCGCTGTCCGCCTTGGATAGCCAGCTCGCGGCAGTCAGCGCGGGGCGCGCGGGGGGGAACGATCCGGCGGTGCTCAGCGGGATCTCGCTGCTGCTGTCGGCGCTGTCGCAGGCCCAGGCTCGCTGTCCCGAGGCGCCGCAGACGACGCAGCTTTCCGAGCGGCTGGCCGCGGCCTGGCCCAAAGAGGCAGCCGACTCGCAGACCGCAATGGACACACCGGCCTTTACGCTGCGCTATCGCCTGCTGCAGGCCTTGGATCGGCTGGGCAAGGACACGCCCGGCGTGCAGGCCGTGCTGGCGTCCGCTGCGGCGCTCCCCGGCGAGCCGGTGCTGCGTCAGCTGGCCAGTCGCCTGCGGGTGCGACTGAAGGCAGCGACGGCAGATGGCGAGCGGCTGGGCGGCCTGCGCGACAGCGATGCCGGCGTACGACTGGCGACCCTGGCTGCGCTGTCGGTCGGCGACCGGCCGCGGGGCGAGGACGCGCCCCGGCTCAGCCCGGCAGAGCTGCAGCGGTTGGACGACACGCTGCGGCAGGACAGCTGGCCCAAGGTCCGACGAGCCGCCGCCGAGGCGCGAGCCGGTCAGTGCCGCGAAGCCGGACCGGGGGTTCCCCCGTCGCGGGTCGAGGCGCTGCGGGCCGCGCTGGGCGATCGCGATGTTGAGCTGCAGCGACGGGCGCTGTCGGCAATCGCGCGCTGTGAAGGCAGTGGCGCGGTCGATGTGTTTATCCAGCTGGCCGAAAATGCCGAGGCCAAGGCCGGGCTGCGGGGTCAGGCCTGCGCCCTGTTGGCCCGCCACGCGCTCGCGGTCCCGAGCCTGCCCGGCGAGCAGCGCGCCAACGCTCACCGCGCGGCGGCGACGGCACTGGCTGACTTGCTGCACGATCCCGTCGCTGACGATCGTCATGCGGCGGCGCTGTCGCAGTGCCTGCGCGGCTTGGCCGAAGCCGGTGACGCCAGCGACCTGCCGACGCTGATTGACGCGGCTGGATCCGATGCTCCGGCGAGCCTGCGCCAGCTGGCCCTGGCCGCCATCGGCAGCATCTGCAGTCGTCGCCCCTCCATCGCTGGCAACCCTGAGCCACTGCCTAGCAAGCTGCAGCGCAGCCTCAAGGACGTGCTGTCGGCTGGGCTGGCCAACGAAAAAGACGAGCGTCTGCAGGCCAGTGCTCGTCGGGTACAGGCCCTATGTCAGTAACGACCACGCCCGGCGCAGGGGAGGAGAGCTTGCGTCAGCCCCAGCCGCTAATCCGCATCGTCCGCATGGAGTTCCGGCCCGAAGCGGTCGAGGCCTTTCTGGCGCTGTTCGAGACGGTCAAGGGGCGGATCCGCGGCTTCCCCGGCTGCCACGCGCTGTACCTGCTGCGCGACGATGCCCAGGCCAACGTGCTGTTCACCTATAGCGTCTGGGCAGACGGCGAGTCCCTGTCGCACTACCGCACGAGCGCCCTGTTCCGCGACACCTGGCGAGCCACGCGGGCCCTGTTCGCCGCGCCAGCGCAGGCGCACTCGCTGATCGAGCTGCAGCGCATCGAGCCGGCCGAAGCATGACCCTGGCCCGAGCCGGGGCGGCGGCTAGCGAAAGTCGCCGGCGTGCCGACGGCGCTCGCCACGCTTGGGGTCCTGCGCC
>CAZVMD010000030.1:0-39405 GCA_964628555.1 uncultured Myxococcales bacterium
ACGAGCAGCAGATGGCGCAGAAGGTGGCCGCCGAGTTCGCCAAGAACGAGGTGCTCCCCCAGGCCGCCGAGATCGATCGCGAGCACCGCCATCCTCGCGAGCTTGTCGCCCGCCTGGCCGAGCTTGGCTTTATGGGCATCGCGATTCCCGAAGAGTACGGCGGCGCCGGTCTGGATACCGTCTCGTACGCCCTGGTCTTGGAAGAGATCTCGCGCGCCTGTGCCTCGACGGGCGTCATCATGAGCGTCAACAACTCGCTGGTCTGCGACCCGATCCACAAGTTCGGCAGCGAAGAGCAGAAGCAGAAGTGGCTGACGCCGCTGGCCCAAGGCCGCCTGCTGGGCTGCTTCGCGCTGAGCGAGCCCGAGGCCGGCTCGGATGCAGCAGCCCAAAAGACGCTGGCTCGCCCGGCCAAGGGACCGGATGGCGACGGCTTTGTGATCAACGGCGTCAAGAACTGGATCACCAACGGTCCCGTGGCCGATGTCTGTGTGCTGATCTGCATGGCCGATCCGCCGGGGCGGGAGCAGGGCCACAAGGCGATTACGGCCTTCATCCTGCCGATGAACACGCCGGGCGTGCGCACCGGGCCGCCGGATAAGAAGCTGGGCATCCGCGGCTCGCAGTCGTGTCAGATCTTCCTCGACGATGTCTTTCTGCCCAAGAGTCAGCTGCTGGGTGAGGTCGGGCAGGGCTTCAAGGTGGCGATGGCCACGCTCGACGGGGGACGGATTGGCATCGCCGCCCAGGCGCTGGGCATCGCGCGCGCTGCGTATGAGGATGCCGGTCGCTATGCGCTGGAGCGCAAGACGTTCGGCCAGCCGATCGCCAACCATCAGTCGATCCAGTGGAAGCTGGCCGATATGGCCACCGAGATCGACGCGGCTCGCCTTTTGACCCTGCGTGCAGCGACGCTCAAGGATCGCGGCATCCGGCACAGCAAAGAGTCGGCGATGGCCAAGCTCTTCGCCTCGGAAGTTGCCAACCGGGCGGCGAAAGAAGGGGTGCAGATCTTCGGCGGCAACGGCTATGTCGAAGACTTCCCCGCCGAGCGCCACTACCGCGACGCCAAGATCACCGAGATCTACGAAGGGACCAGCGAGATCCAGCGTCTGGTCATCGCGGGTGCAATCCTGAAAGAATAAGGATCGCCCAGCCTGGCGATCCCGCCTTGCCAACCACGCCTCGGCCAAGGAGACCCCCATGCGCACAGAACAAAATCGAGCTTCGCGACTGCCAGCCGGAGCTCTGCTCGCGACGGTGTTTCTGGCACTCGGCTGCTCTGAGGCGCCCAAGGCGGTCAAGCCCACGCCCAAGCCGTATGTGAAGCCAGAGACCCCGGCCTACGAGACGCCGACCGTCGAGAACACCGAGGAGCGGGCGGCGGAGGTGCGCAAGGTGTGCACGCGCAAGGCCCAGACCAGCCCGGATATCTCGCGCTGCTGGATGCAGGAGTCGGAGCGCAACGGCGGCAAGAAGTTCGAGGTCGAGATCCGCATCATGATGCTGGTAAGTCCCGACGGGCAGGCCCAGGAAGCCAACGTCCTCAACAGCGGTGAGCGCAAGGACCTTGAAGGCTGCGTGCTGGAGGCCGTCAAAGGCTGGTCGTATCCCACCGGGCAGACGGTGACCCCGGTGCAGTGCAACTTCTTCCTACGCCCGATCATGTAAGGCGGAGGGGGCGAGCAACATGAAGCGCGAATGGATCGTCGGGGGGATCGGCTGGCTCTTGGTCGTCAGCCTGCTCACCCCGGCGTGGAGCAAGAAGAAGCCCAAGGCCGAGCCGCCGCCGCCGGTCGTGGCTGAGATGCAGGTCGAGGGCATGGTCGGCGAGCTAGATGACGCCGCAGTGCAGCGGGTGCTGCAGACCAACCACGGCGCGATGCGTCGCTGCTACGACGAGCAAGCCGGCCGCCTGCACTACGTCGGTGGGCACCTGGAGCTGAAAGTGCGGGTGCTGCCGAGCGGCCAGCCGAAGTGGGTGGCGATCGTCGATTCCAACGTCGGCAACACCGAGATCGAGCAGTGCGTGGTCGGCGTGCTGGAAAAGACGCGCTTTCCTGCTCCCAAAGGCGGCGAGGGTGAGCTGACCTGTCCCATCGACTTCGCAGCCCGCACGCCGACCGGAAGCTGGCCGGGCGAGCGCATCGCCAGCGTCATCGGCAAGAAGAAGTCGGCCATCGCCGCTTGCAAGGGCAAGTCTGGTACGGCGGCGGTAAAGTCGCTGCGCCTGACGCTGTACGTCGGTCCCGGCGGCAGCGCCACCTCGGCCGGCTTTGCCGCCGATGAGCCGCAGGACGGCAAGCTCAGCAAGTGCGTCGCCGATCGTCTGCTTGGTCTGCAATACGACGACCCGCTGGGGCAGATGATCAAGGTCTCGTTTTCTTTCGCGGATCTTTTTGCGAACGGCAAATGAACTTCGAGCTCACGGAAGAACATCAGCTGATCGTCAAGACGGCGCGTGAATTTGCCACCACCACGCTGGCGCCGCGGGCCCAGGCGCGCGACCGTCTGAATATCTTTCCCGAGCCAGAGCTCAAGCAGCTAGCGGCGCTTGGCCTGTTGGGCGTCAACGTGCCCGAAGCTCTGGGCGGCGTAGCGGCCGGCACCGTCGCCTATGCCCTGGCCCTGACCGAGATCGCGGCAGCTGATGCCTCGGTGGCGGTGGCGATGGCGGTCACCAACATGGTGGCCGAGCTGATCTGCGTGTACGGCAGCGATGAACAGAAAGCGCTGTACGTGCCCAAGCTGTGCGCCGGCGAGGCGATCTGCGGGGCCTTTGGCCTATCAGAGCCGCACTCGGGCTCGGATGCCGGGGCGATGCGCACCACTGCCACGGCGACCGCCGAGGGCTATCGCATCGATGGCAGCAAGCTCTGGATCACCTCGGGCGATAAGGCCGGGGTGCTGATTGTGTGGGCACGCACCGACGGTGGAGCCGGCCTTCGCGCCGGGGGCAAGGCTGCCAGCGGCATCAGCGCCTTTATCGTGCCGGGCGGCACCCCGGGCCTGTCGGCCGGCCAGCCCGAGCACAAGCTGGGCCTGCACGGCTCGACGACGGTCCCGCTGACCTTCGATGGCTGCCTGGTCCCCAAGTCGGCGCTGCTCGGTCGGCCCGGCGATGGCTTCAAGCTGGCGATGGCGGCGCTGGATGGGGGCCGCATCGGCATCGCGGCGCAGGCGGTGGGCGTGGCGCGGGCCGCCTTCGCAGCGGCCAAGAGCTATGCCCAGCAGCGACAGCAGTTTGGCCAGCCGATCGCGCAGTTCCAGGCCATCCAGAACATGCTGGCCGATGGGGCGACGCAGCTGGAAGCGGCCCGGCTCTTGACGCTGCGCGCCGCCTATCTCAAGCAGCAGGGCCTGCCGTTTTCGCAGCGGGCCGCCATGGCCAAGCTCTACGCCAGCGAGATGGCCGGCCGAGTCTGTGATATGGCTCTGCAGGTGCACGGCGGCTACGGCTATACCGGGGAATTTCCCGTCGAGAGATATCTACGCGATGCACGCGTGCAGCGCATCTACGAAGGCACAAGCGAGATTCAGCGCCTGGTGATTGCGCGCTCGCTGCTCAAGGAGTTCGTTGACCATGTCTGACAAGCCCCTGTCGGGAAAGACCGCCGCCGCGAGCCAGGGCAAGGCTTCCGCATCCAAGCTCCGCATCCTGATCGCCAAGCCGGGACTAGACGGGCACGATCGCGGCGCCAAAGTCGTGGCCCGTGCGCTGTCGGATGCGGGCTACGAGGTGATCTACACCGGCCTGCACCAGACGCCTGAGATGATCGCCGCCACCGCGGTGCAGGAAGCGGTCGATGCCGTGGGCCTCTCGATCATGTCCGGTGCGCACATGACGCTGTTCCCGGCGGTCATGCAAGAGCTCAAGAAGCGCGAGGCGGGTGACGTCATCATCTTTGGCGGCGGCATCATCCCAGAAGACGATGAGCTGGAGCTGCGTCAGCATGGCGTGCGCGCCATCTTCAAGCCCGGTGCCTCGACACACGAGATCGTCGATTTCATCGAGTCGGTGGTTCGTCCCCACGCCGCGGCGAGCCGCCTGTCCTAGGACGGTCGCCGGCACCGTCCGCCGCACGAAAACGCCCCCACGCTTGCCGCCCGGCAGCGTCAGAAGCCAAGGCCCATCATGCTCGACTTTGAACTGTCCGAAGATCTGCGCGTGCTGCAAAAGACGGTGCGCGAATTCGCCGCTGCGGAAGTGGCGCCGTTCTGTCATCGCTGGAACGAGGAAGAGCGCTTCCCGCACGAGCTTATCCCCAAGCTGGGGGCGCTGGGCCTGCTGGGCATGGCGATTCCCGAGCAGTATGGCGGCGCGGAGCTGTCGCTGCAGGCGATTGCGCTGGTGGTCGAAGAGCTGGCCGCGGTGGATGGCAGCGTGGCGATCACCGTGGCCTCGCACAACGGCCTGGCCTCGGGCCACATCCTGCTTTCCGGCAGCGAAGAGCAGAAGCGCAAGTATCTGCCGGACCTGGCCAGCGGCAAGCACCTCGGCGCCTGGGGGCTGACCGAGCCGGGCTCGGGCTCGGATGCGGCGGGTGCGCGGACCCGCGCGATCCGACTGCCCGACGGCAGCTGGAGCCTCACCGGTACCAAGACCTTCATCACCCAGGGCTCGGTCGGCGGCACCTTTGTCGTCCTCGCCGTGACCTCGCCCGAGAAGAAGCAGCACGGCATCACCGCGTTTATCATCGAGCGCGGCACGCCGGGCTTCCGGGCCGGTCGGGTGCTGGAAAAGATGGGCCTGCACGCCTCCGATACCGCGGAGCTGATCCTGGAAGACGTGCGGCTGCCTGACAGCCAGCGACTCGGGGAGATCGATCACGGCTTCATCGATACGCTAAAGATCCTCGACAAAGGCCGCGTCACCATCGCCGCCATGGCGCTGGGCCTGGGCTACGGTGCGCATGAGGCGGCCCGTCGCTACGCGCGTGAGCGCCGGCAGTTCGGCAAGTCGCTGGCCGAGTTTCAGGCCATCCAGAACATGCTGGCCGACAATGCCACGGAGCTCGATGCCGCGCGCTTGCTGATTCGGCGCGCCGCGTGGATGTACGACCAGGGACAGCGCATCACGCTCTCGGCGTCGATGGCCAAGCTCTACGCAGCGCAGGCGGCGATGCGGGCCTGCAACCGCGCCGTTCAGATCCATGGCGGCTACGGCTACACCCGCGAGTATCCCGTCGAGCGGCACATGCGCGACGCCAAGCTCTGCGAGATCGGCGAGGGCACCAACGAAGTGCAGCGCATGGTCATCTGCCGCCAGCTCCTGTCGCGCGGCGACCTACACGTCCCACATCTGCTGGCCTAGCCCGCCGTCCGCCTGGCTCGGCGGAAGCGGGGGCGGGGGATGGATCCCCCAGGGGCTGGGCTGCGGTGGGCGCCTGGTGGGGGATGGATCCCCCAGGCTGGCCGCGTTTCTCGTCGGAGCGGGGCTGGCACGACTCTGGCGATGACTTGCCTCTGTCAAACGGAGGTCAGTCATCATGTCAGCCGCATCCCCCAGCTCACCCCTGCCTGTTGTCGCTGCCCCGACGGTCGCCACCCGCGCTCCGGCGCGTCCGCGGGCTGCTCGGGTCGAGAGCTTTGCTGCCACCAGCGTGGGCCGTCGCGAGAGCAACGAGGACGGGATCCTGCATCTGTCGGCACAGGGCCTGTTTGCCGTCGCCGATGGCATGGGCGGTTACGAAGGCGGCGAGGTCGCGAGCCAGATCGTCGTGGAGACGCTCAAGGAGGTCTATGAGCGTCTGCGCGCCGACGCCGATGCCACGTTTCCCTGGCGGCTCGATCGGGACAAGACGTTTGAAGAAAACCTGCTCTTGGCGGCGATTCGCTTGGCCAACCGCGGCATCATCGCCCGCCGGGTGGGACCGCTGCGTGACATGGGCTCGACGGTGGTGGCGATGTCGCTCGGCGAGCGCAGCGTCGTTTTGGCTCACGTCGGTGACAGTCGCATCTATCGCCTGCGCGGCGAGGAGCTCAAGGCGATGACCCGCGATCACTCGCTGTATGAGGAAGCGCGCAGCGCTGGCTTGGCCGATGTCATGCGCAGCAAGCGCGACTGCTCGTTTGCCAACGTCATCACCCGCGCTCTGGGCCTGGCGGATCGCGCTGAGCCGGACGTCTGCACCGTCGAGATCCAGGCCGGCGACATCTTCCTTTTGTGCTCGGACGGACTGAGCGATCCGCTGCCCGATGGGGAGCTGGCCGAGCTCCTGCGTGCCGCTCGTCAGCCGGGCAAGAACGCGCTCAAGGAGGCGACCGAGGCCCTGATTCGCGCGGCCTATGACGCGGGTGGTCGCGACAACATCTCGGCGGTGGTCGTGCGGGTGCTGTAACGGTCAGCGCGACTTCTCGCCTCTTGGCTCGTCCTCACTCTCGCCGCCGTCGCTGCCAGTCCCCTCGTCGGGTCCCGAGATCAGGCCGTGCTTGCGCATCAGAGTCCGCAGATGCTTGCGGTCAAGCTCGGCTGCGCGCGCTGCCGCCGAGAGGTTGCCGCCGTGTCGCTGCTTGAGATCGCGCAGATAGCGCAGCTCGAAGGTGTGCAGCACGGCTGCCTTGGCCTCGGCATAGGGCAGGTCGCTGCGCACCGCGACGCCATCTTCGGCAGCGGCCTGCGGGGTCAGCTGCAGGCGCAGATCGGCGAACGAGCTGGCGCCCGGCGACAGTGCGATGGCGCGATCGATGAGGTTGCGCAGCTCGCGCAGGTTGCCGGGGAAGGAGTGCGCCATCAAGCGATCGAGGTTGGGACCCGCGATGCGGCCGGCCGTCAAGCCACGCCGACGCAGCAGCTCGCTGACCAGTACCGGAATGTCTTCGCGGCGAGCCCGCAGCGGGGGTAGCACCACCCGGACCACCGACAGGCGATAGAACAGGTCGGGGCGAAAGCTGCCTTCGGCGACGCGCATCGTCAGATCGATCGGCGATGCCGCCAGCACGCGGACATCGACGCGCTTTTCGACATCGGCGCCCACTGGCCGCACCATGCGCTCCTCTAAAACGCGCAGGAGGCGGGCCTGCATCGACAGCGGCACAGTGCCCAGCTCGTCGAGAAAGATGGTCCCGCCATGGGCGCGGGCGAAGGCTCCGGCTCGGCTCTGCGCGGCGCCGGTGAACGCGCCTTTGACATGGCCGAACAGCTCGCTCTCAAGCAGCGTCTCGGGTAGCGCGCCACAGTCGATGGCGACGAAGGGGCCGCTCTTGCGGGCGCTCCCCTCGTGCAGGGCGCGCGCCGCCAGCTCTTTGCCGGTGCCGGTCTCACCCTCCAAGAGCACCGTTACATCCGAGGCAGCGGCCAGCTCCAGCACGGCGAACAGCTCGCGCATGCTCAGGCTCTCGGCCACCATGTCGCCGAAGCGCCGCGACTGGCTGGGCGTAACCTCAAGCGGCTGCGGCTGCGGCTGAATGCGCACGAAGCTGCGGCCGAGCTTGAAGGTTGCGCCGACGCTGACCGTGACCTCGGTGATCAGCGAGCCCTCGTACCAGGTGCCGTTCCTGCTGCCAAGATCGCGGACTACGAAGCGGCCGGCTTCCTCGCGCACCGCCATGTGTCGGCGGGAGACCCGCTCATCGCGCAGGCTCAGATCACAGTCGGCACCACCACCGACCAGCGTCTCTTCGCCCGCCGGCTTGAGCGTAGCGGCGCGTCCGCTGTCTGGGCCTTCAACGACAACCAGCTGACGTCTGCGCGGGCTCGATGAGGCTCCCGGCAGTGCCTCGCTGTGAACGGTGGCAACCGTGCTTCCCTCTCGCATCAGCAGGTAGCTTAAACTAGTTGCCGTGTCGCTGACTGCGCCGATATCGCCGACTGGGGAGCGGGGGACGCCGCACCCGAGAGATCCCCGCACCGGTTATCGGGCGGCTGGGTGGTGGCTTTGTCTGCTGCTCATTTTCGACGCTGGCTGCCGGCGAACGGCTCCGGCTCCGGTTTCTGGCCACCGGGCGGACACGGCGGCCAGCGCGGCAGCAAAGGGAGCGAGTGAAGCCAGCCGTACCGTCGGCAAAGCGGCTGATCGCGGGGCGGCGCAGGCCGCCAATCGGCTGGGCATGCGGGCCTACAAGAGCAAGGACTACGCGACGGCGAAGCAGCACTTTGGGGCGGCGCTCGCGGCCGATGTGAGCTTTGCGCTGCCGCACTACAATCTGGCCTGTGTCGCGGCTCTGAGCGGCGACACGGTTGCGGCGCGGGCCCAGCTGACGTGGCTGGCCGACAGCCCAGAGCCGCAGGCTCGCCGCACGCTGCGCAAGGCGCTGTACGACACGGATCTGCGGAGCCTGGTCGGGGATCCGGCGCTGCGCAGCCTGCTGCACTGGGGCGGCGTGATCGGGGCTGCGCGGCTGCTCGTGGACGGGCGCGAGGCCAGCGAGGAAGAGGCCAAGCGACTGCGCAAGTCCGACGAGACCTACGACGAGGAGTGCGACAAGGAGCCGACCTACCGCGCGACGTTTGCGCTGCAGGCCGAGCTGGTCGCGGACCGTCCAGGGGAGGAGCTGATCGCCGCCTCGCTGGGCAGCGGCGTGGCGATCTTTGACGCGCGCGGCAAGCTGATCGTCCGCGGCGGTGGCTATGACTGTGTCGGCTCGTCGGCGGGCTTGTTCGGCATCGCGCTGTCGCAGATCGTGCCCGATCCCGAGCCCGAGATCCTCGTCCACTACGAGAGCGGTGGCCGCGAGTCGCACGCCGAGCTACTGGACATCCTGAAGCGCAAGGGGGACACGCTGGCGACCATCCTCAGCTTTACGCTGTCGACCAGTGAGCGCAGCCATAGCGACGATGAGGATGGCTCTGGAGAGCGCCGCAGTGAGGGCGCGCTGAGCCTGGCCGCCGAGGGCTCGCTGCTCGTGCAGGCCGCCGGAGAGAGCCAGCCCATGCGCCTGCGCTGGGACCCTGGCCAGTTCGCGTTCGCACCCGCTGCCGCGACCGTCGCCGACCCGGCTGAGCCAGCGGGCGGAAAGAGCAAAAGTGAGCGAGCCGCGAAAGCGAGAAGATAGGCGACAGACCTCCATGCACGACGACGTTTACGAAGAGCTGATCGCTCAGAACTACGACGCGGTCTATGCCGTCATTCGCGATCCCTCGGGAGACCGCGCGTTCTATCGCCAGCTGGCACAGGATGCGGGGGGCCCGGTGCTGGAGCTAGGCTGCGGCACGGGTCGCATCCTGCTCGACATCGCGGCGTCCGGAATCGAGTGCGTGGGCCTCGATCCATCGCCGGCCATGCTGCAGGTCCTGCGCAGCAAGAGCCCGCCGCCGAACCTGTCTCTGGTGCAGGGGCAGATGCAGAGCTTTGAGCTCGGAGCCGGGCGCTTTCGCCTGATCACGGCTCCGTTTCGCGCCTTTTCGCACCTCCTGACCGTCGAAGAACAGCTGGCTGCGCTGACCTGCATCCGGCGTCATCTGGCCCCTGGTGGGCAGCTTGTCTTCGACCTGTTTGACCCCAAGCTGGAGCGCATTGCCGCCCTGAGCGAGCCAGAGCGGCTGGCTGCTACGTTTGAGCACCGCGGACACACGCTGCAGCGCTTCGACTCGTCGGAGCGCGATCACACGGCGCAGATCATGACCGTCCGCATGCGCTTTGCCGGTGGGCCGAAGGAGCTCTCGGGCTGTGCCGAGTTCAAGCTGCGCTGGCTCTATCGCTACGAGGTCGAGCATCTGCTGTACCGCGCCGGCTTTGCCGAGGTCGCTATCTATGGCGGCTTCGCGCGGCAGCCCTGGGTGGCGGCGGGCGAGACCGTTGTCTTTGCGCGCTAGCCTCTGGGCCAGGGGTCTTGGGGCCGGCCCCGCCCGCGGCGGTCCTGACCAGCGGTTAGTCGCTTTCCTGCGAGCCTGCACATTCGGCTGATGACAGGCCCCGCCGACCTCGATATCCTGTCCTGCGGTTTTCTTACCATGGCTGATAAGTACCCAATGACTCCGCGTGGCCTTGTGCTGCTCAAGGATGAGCTGAAGCAGCGCAAGGAGGTCGAGCGACCGCGTATCGTTCGTGCCATTGAAGAGGCGCGTGCTCACGGTGATCTGAGTGAGAACGCCGAGTACAGCGCCGCCAAAGAGGCGCAGTCGCACAACGAGGGCCGCATCAGCAAGCTGGAAGAGCTGATCGGGCTCGCTGACGTGATCGAGCCGCAGACCCTGTCGGGAAAGAAGGTCGTCTTCGGCGCGACGGTGACCATCGAAGACAGCGAGAGCGGCGAGCGGCAGACCTTCGCCATCGTCGGTGAGCACGAGGCCGATATCAAAGCGGGGCGGATGAGCATCACCGCCCCGGTGGCCCGCGCGCTGATCGGCCGCGAAGTCGGTGATGTCGTGCAGGTGCGAACGCCGCGCGGCCAGCGCGAGTACGAGATCACCGGCCTCAAGTTCGTCGTCGTCGAAGCCTAGCGCGGGGCGGCACCCCGCCGATGTCGTCCGCGCCCCCCTCGCCAGCGCCAGCCTCGTCCCCCACGCCTGCTTCGGCAGCGGCCGAGGTGCCCCGCTTGCTCAGCCGACTGCCGCTTTGGCTCCTTGATCTCGCCTGGGGAGTCGCCATCGCCGGCCTCTTGCTTGGGCTGCTGCTGTTTTCAGCCAGTCCGTTTCGCGCCGATCGCGGCTTCATCTACATCGACTTTTAGCGGCGACGACGACTTCACGCCGTCGCCTCGGGCACTTGGCGGCGCCCCAGCCCGCGCCGCTTGCGCTTCCCGGTTGACTTCTGCGGGCGGGATGGGAAAACTCCCGCGATCAATAGTTCGTCTAGAGCCAAGGAGAGAGCATGTCTAGCTTCATCTTTACGTCAGAGTCCGTCACCGAAGGTCATCCCGACAAGCTGTGTGATCAGGTCTCTGACGCCGTCCTGGATGCCATCATCGCCCAGGACCCGCACTGCCGCGTCGCCTGCGAGACGGTCACCAAGACCGGCTTCGTGATGGTCGCCGGCGAGATCACCACCACCGCCCGCATCGACTTCCCCGAGATCATTCGTGCGACGGTCAAAGACATCGGCTACAGCGACTCGAGCATGGGCTTTGACTACAAGACCTGCGCGGTGATGTCGGCGATCGAGCAGCAGTCGCCCGATATCGCCCGCGGCGTCGACGGTCAGGGCGTCTACAACCCCGACGAGCAAGGGGCCGGCGATCAGGGCATGATGTTCGGCTTTGCCTGCGATGACACCGACGAGCTGATGCCGATGCCGATCGCGCTCGCGCACCGCTTGTCGCATCGCTTGTCCATCCTGCGCAAGAACGGCCGCCTGCCCTTCCTGCGTCCCGATGGCAAGTCGCAGGTCAGCGTCAAGTACATCGACCACAAGCCGGTGGCGGTCGATACCGTCGTGATCTCGACGCAGCACGCTCCTGATGTTGCTTACGAGACGCTGCGCGAAGCGATCATCGAAGAGATCGTCAAGCACGAGATCCCGGCTCACCTGCTCAACAAGGACACCCGCTTCTTCATCAACCCGACCGGCCGCTTTGTCGTCGGTGGACCGATGGGTGACTCGGGGCTGACCGGCCGCAAGATCATCGTCGATACCTACGGTGGCTGGGGTCGGCACGGCGGCGGCGCCTTTTCCGGCAAGGACCCGAGCAAGGTCGATCGCTCGGCCTGCTACTACAGCCGCTATATCGCGAAGAACATCGTCGCGGCTGGCCTGGCCAAGCGCTGCGAGGTGCAGGTCGCCTACGCCATTGGCGTCGCTCACCCGGTCTCGATCCACGTCACGACCTTCGGCACTGGCCGGGTCAGCGACGAGATGCTTGAGAAGCTGGTCCGCGCCCACTTTGACTGCCGGCCCGCCGCGCTGATCCGCGAGCTGGATCTGCTCCGCCCGATCTACCGCGCCACCGCCGCCTACGGCCACTTCGGTCGCAGCGAGGCCAGCTTCACCTGGGAAAAGACCCCCAAGGCCGCCGCTCTGCGCGACGCGGCTCGCTCGGCTGCGGCCTAGGCTGGCACGCGCCGCGCTGCCGATTTCCCCATCCTTCCGTCCCCCGCCCTCCGTCCCTCGTCCCCCGTCTTCTGCCCGGCTGTGATGCCTGCTGTGGCCGGCAAAGTAGCTAGCTAGGCGACTGCGCTAGCCGCAGGCTGGCGCTTACTCGCTCTGGGCTATGGAACAGGGCGCGGTACTTCGCTGCCGGCGCGACCAGAGCGGGCTGTGTCTGCGTTGCGGTGTCGTACCAGCGGATCAGGTCTTCGGCGTCGGGCAAGCTGTCATAAAAGCCCTCGGGCGTGAACAGCACATAGCGGCGACGATCGGCATGGGGGAAGAGCGCCAAGAGCTCGCTGCCATCGCGAGCGCTGTACCAGCGGATGGTCCCGTCGTGAAAGGCGGCGACTACGAGGCGATCATCCCCGCTGATGTTTACCGCGTCCGATTCGCCTGGCACGGGGGTTTCCCACAGCTGTCGGCCGTGGGCACTGAAGCAGCGGAGGTAGCGCTCGGTGCCCAGGACAAACCAGGCATCGTCGTGAGCAATGGCTAGGCTCATGGCCACCTCATGCTTGGTCATCGGGAGCTCGATGTCGTCGAGCCGAACCTGTGAGGTGCCCTGCCAGCCCGAGACGCGGAAGCGCGCTGAGGTCGTACGCGCTGGCTGCAGCGCCTCGTCGCTGTCAGGTCGATCGAGCGAGGTCAGAGTACGACTGCTGAGCGAAAACTCGGACGCCGCTTGCCCCTGCCGGCGATAGGCAAAGCGGAGACGCTGACCGTCTCTGTTGACGCGGAAGGCGGCCTGGCCGCCTTGGAAGTCGGCGGTGTGAGCGGCCTGAAAGTGCGAGATATATCCCTCGCCCAGGATGCCCCAGCCAGGGTCCGCCGAGGCAAAGGCTAGCCGTCCGTCCGGCAGCGTGGCCAAGTCGAGGACCCAGTGGTTGGCGACGGGGGTGTCGCGAAAGGCGCCACGGCCGCCCTTCGACCAGCAGCGGATGGCTGACTGACCGCGGACCTGCCAGCGACCGGCGGCACACAGCTCAGCGCCGTCACTGGACCAGGCAATGGTCGGCAGCTCTTGCTCCCCAATGCCGGTGAGCGTGGGGCGGAACAGCGGCTTGAGGTCACGGGCCGAGAGCACATCGACGAGCCCGATGTCAGAGTAGCCCACCGCGAGCATGCGTCCATCGGGCGAGAAGCGCACCGAATAGGGAGGCCGGAGGCGCTTGACCGTCTGACGGTGGCTCAGCGTCGCATCGTACAGGTGGATCGAGCCATCCAGGTCGCTGGTCACGACGCGTCCGCTGCGATCGAAATCGACCCCGGTCGCGTGGCCATCGCGGGCGCTATGCACCCCATCGGGAATGCCGCCCCGCACGCGAAAGACGCGCAGATCGCCGTTTCGTAGGACCGCGGCGATCCGGGTGCCGTCGAGCGAGAACTTCAGATCGTAGATCACCGTCGGCAGTCCGGGGATGGTCGACAGCTTCCCGCTCTCGCGATCAAACAGATAGATATGGAAGGACTCGTCGCTATCGGAGGAGGTCGAGCCCGCTGCGGCGATGGTTGTGCCCTCGGGCGAGATCGCTACCGCGAAGATCTTGCCGCGGTGCCCAGGGCCAAAGGGGGGATAGTACGTCGCCAGCAGCTTGGTACTGCCCACGTCCCACAGCCGCACGGTCTTATCGCGTGAGCCGGTGACCAAGAAGCGCCCATGCACATCGACGCTCAGGTGATCAATGGTGCCCCGGTGCATGCCGGTCTCGAGCAGCAGCACCGGCGGGGGCGAGGGCATGCGGAGGGGCGCGACTTCGGGCGGGTCGGCCTGGTGTGTCCGAGTAGCGGGGCCGGCTGGCGCTGTGGCCGTGGGGAGGCTGCCACTGCGCAGCCCCAGGGGGGACCAGGCACGATAGCCCGCAAGGCCTACGCCGACGAGCAGGGCCAAGGTGATCGGGATCCACCACCTACGACGCCATGGGGTGGGCGATGGAAACAAGGGCTGCGAGCGTCGCGCTGCCCGAAGCTGCTCCTGCTGTGACAGGGCGAGGTCAAGCTGCTCTCGCTCTGTCGGGCTGCTCAGGCATTCCAGCAGGAGGTTGACCTTCTGCTTTCGCTCCATGCCGGAGGCGAAGCGAGCAAAGACCTCGGGGAAGTGATCCTGGCAGAAGGCACAGAAGTCTGCGTCGGTTGCGAAGACCGCCTCGATGCGCTGGCGGAGCGGCGCAGTCTGCACGCCGGGCGGGAAGGAGTCTCGGTCTGGAGCCGTCATCTCTGCATTCTACGCAGAGCCGATCTCCCGGCGCAGAGGCCTCCTGGCCCTGCCGCAGAGAGCATGGCCTCCGTCTGGCGCGTCTTGCGTGCTTTGTGCTCATCAGCGACCCGCGATCAGCCGCGGGCTCCATCCGCTGCTGCGCCGCTTGCGGGCCTGCCTGACGTGCTCAGCGCACAGCAGAGGGCGCCGGGCTGGCTGGCTGCTTTACGTCGCTGCTGCAGGGGCGGAGCCAGTGGACGCTCTGCAGCACCGGCACAATCGTCGGAAACAGGCGCTGGAGCCCGGCCAGCGAGATCGGGACCTCGACGAAGACGGCCGCTAGGCCCAGGGGAATACCGACAGCCACGCAGAGCCAGTCGGGTCGGCTGGTGTCGTCAGGGCTTGCGGGCCGCAGCGCTGCGCGCCCAGCAGTCGGCGGCGGCTCGGGGGAGTCGACCGACAGGGCGCGACGAACAAGCTCAGGCCGGTGATAGGTCTCGCGCAGCCAGGCGGCGGGGCGGAACTCGGCATTTTGATTGGGGCCGCGCGGGATGTGCCAGCCAATCAGGCTCTCTCCGTCGCTCGAGGTGTCGTAATAGCCAGCGGGGGTCCACAGCACCCAGCGGCTGTGATCCCGGTGCGCGAACAGTGCCAAAAGCTCGGCGCCGCTGTCGGAGCGGTACCAGCGAATCGTGCCATCGCTGTAGGCCGCGACCACCAGTCGCCCGTCGCCCGAGATGTTGACCGCCTGCGTCTCGCCCGGCGCAGGAGCCGCCCAGCGCTCGCTGCCGTCGTGGCTGTAGCAGCGCACAAAGCGTCCCGTGCCTAGCACGAACCAGCGGGCATCCGGGGCGATGGCCAGGCTCAGAGCTTCTTCATGGGCCGTCATGCGCAAGAGCAGGCCGTTTACCCGCACGTCGGGGCTGCCCTGCCAGCCGGTAATCGCTAGCTCGGCCGCAGTCAGTCGGGCGGGACGCAGCGTATCGGGCGCCGCTGCCGTGGTCTCGAAGCCCTTTTGGAGCACCGAGAACGTCACCGGCTGCCGACCGTGCTTCTCGTAGCTGAAGCGCACCCGGCCGCCGCTCTCATCGACGCGGAAGCCAGCCAGGTTGTCGCGAAAGTCCGCGCTGGGGCTGGCCAAGATGCGCAGCGGACGCCCCGCGCTATCCAGCACCCCCCAGGCCGGCTCTCCCGAGGCAAAGATCAGCTGACCATCTGGCCGCGTTGCCAGGTCGTAGATCGCGTCGGTCCAGGCGGTAAAGTCGCGCAGGCTGGAGAGCTCGCGGCCGGACCAGCAGCGGATCTGGGCCTTGTCCCCGACCAGCCAGCGTCCCCCGGCGCACAGCCGCTGACCATCGCGTGACCAGCTGAGTGCTGACAGGTCTTCGGCCACGACTCCGCGCACGCTCGGAGCCTTGAGGGGCTGCAGGTTCTCGCTGGCCAAGATGGCGACGCGCGCCGCGCTCATATAGCTCACGGCGATGCGGGCTCCGTCGGGCGAAAAGCGAACGCTGTAGGGCTTGTCGGCGCCCAGGCTGGTCTGTCGCGGCCGCGCTGGGATGGGGTCATATAGCCGGATCTGCCCGTCGAGGCTTGAGGTCACGAGGCGCCCAGTGGGGTCGAAGTCGAGGCTGGTCAGGCTGTCGCCATAGTCCCCGTCGGAAAAAAGCAGCTGGCCATCGCGGACCTGAAAGATCCGCAGACCGCCGCTGGCCATGCCAATCGCTACCCGACTGCCATCCGGAGAAAACCTTAAATCATATACGACATTAGGTAGCTGATTGATGCGACGAACAAGCTCACCCGAGACTCGATCAAAAATGAAAACACTGAACTCTGCACTCCCCGATAGGCTAGCGGTGCCTCCCGCCGCGATCGACTCACCGTTGGGGGATATTCCCACCGCGAAGATTTTTCCGTCATGTCCAGGGCCGATGGGCGGACGCAGGGTGTGCAAGAGGGTACCTTGCTGGATATCCCAGACCCGGACCGTCTTATCGCGAGATCCGGTTACCAGATACCTACCTTGAGCATCGACGCTGATATGCTCGATGATGGCGGTATGCATACCGGTTTCTATGCGAAAAAGTGGAATATTGGGATTGGCTGTCGATTTATTAGTAAATAATAACCCCAAGAAAATAATAATGATAATCTGAATGTGCGAGGAGGTTAGTGGAACAGTTAATCGATTCATGGTCGCAGCCTTCCGTGAGATTATCACCAATACTCCTGCCGTCGGCCGTGTTGGCTAGGCGGGAAACCAACAAGAAATGCCATTGCGGTACTGCATTGCTTTCCTCTTACGCGTAGGGCAAAGTTTATTTCGTTATCGAAATTAACGTAGAAATACTACAGAAGCCTCGCAGGGGCATCCTCCGCAGGGGAGTTAACCCCCTGCCGGGGGGCGCTGCAAGTTGGCTCGGCGATGTGGGTATGCACGCTTCACGTCGGCTACGCTGCCCCGCGCGCGCTTCACTTTTTTACGCATGGCGGTGGTCGGTTCCAGATCTGGTCGGGTACTCCGCCGAAGTGGGTCTGGTAGAGGGCGAGGGTATCGCGCCATATACGCTTTCGTCCGGGGTCTTGTTGACTCTCCGGGGTATCGGGAGGATGTGCCACCATATGGAGTAGCGGAAAACCCAGCGCACTTTGACAGTCACGCTGATATTTGCTGTCGTCGCCTAAGTGAACATGCCAAAGCAAGTCGATAATCTGCGAGGGCATCAGCTCGTCGTGGCGATGCCAAAAAGACAATGCTAGAAATCGCAGATACTCAGTCCTCACGCGATTGCAAAAATCCAGCGACCACTCTTGTTGTTGCATCAAAATCATTGTCTCTCGGGTGAGGTCAAGCTGGTGAATTGCGGCGGGAACAGCATCGAGCATCTGAACAGACTCCTCGGCGTCTTGTACCAGATCGGAGTTGTTCTGCATAGGAGCTAATAATACCTTGGTTTGTTTGATGGAATGGGAAGAGGACGTCTAACGCTTCAATTGCAGAAACTGACGACCCTCAACCGACGGAGGCCATCTATCTCTCTGTGCTGCGGACTTGTCAAGAGGAGATTGTGCCACCGGGCCACCCGGTACTATGCTCTATAGACCTTTGTCATTAGGCCGCATTGGCGAGAGGGAATTGCGGCTGGGCTGGAGCGCTGACTCGCGCGCAGACTCGACGGAGTGTTCCGTCCATCGCCGCGGGCGAGGGGCCACGAGCCGCCTGGCCGCTGGGCCCAGTGAGCGGCGCGGACAGGTCTAGCTAGGCAGACGCAGGGGATGGGGGCCGGGCTAGCGCGCCGTGCTGGCGAACTGCTTTTCGACCAGGCGGCGATAGACGCCGTCGTGGCTGATAAGCTCGCTGTGCGGGCCGGACTCGACGATGCGGCCACCATCGAGGACGACCACGCGATCGGCGCCGATGACGGTCGAGAGGCGGTGGGCGATGATCAGCGTGGTGCGGCCCTGCATCAGGCGGTCGAGGGCCTCCTGCACCAGCGCTTCACTCTCGGCATCGAGCGCGCTGGTGGCTTCGTCGAGCACCAGGATGCGCGGGTCTTTGAGCAGGGCGCGGGCGATGGCTACGCGCTGCTTCTGGCCCCCCGACAGGCGCACGCCGCGCTCGCCGACCAGCGTGTCGTAGCCCTCGGGGAAGCTCTGGATAAAGTCGTGCGCGTTGGCCGCCTTGGCCGCTGCTTCGACCTCGTCCTGCGTCGCGGTGAGGCGACCGTAGCGGATGTTTTCGCGGATCGAGGTCGCAAACAGGATCGGCTCCTGCGACACCACGCCGACCTGCTCGCGCAGCCAGTCCGAGTCGAGCGTGCGCAGGTCCTGCCCATCCAGCTGCACCGTGCCGCTCTGCGGGTCGTAAAAGCGCGACAGCAGCGCCGCCAAGGTCGACTTGCCGGCGCCTGAGGGGCCGACCACCGCCACCACCTCGCCCGGCCGCAGGGACAGGCTCAGCGCCTGCAGCACGCGGACATCGGGGCGGGCCGGATAGGCGAACTCGACGGCGGAAAACGCCACACCGCCCTCGACGCGAGCCAGCTTGCCATGCCCAGCGGGCAGCTTGGGGCGGCGCTCCATCAGCTCAAAGATCCGCTCGCTGGCCCCGGCGGCGCGCATGAAGTCGGCCCACAGGTCGCTCACCGCTCCGAAGGCAAACGCGACGGTCAGCGTGTACAGGATAAAGGCGGTCAGGTCGCCGATCTGCATATCGC
This sequence comes from uncultured Myxococcales bacterium, assembly GCA_964628555.1. Lineage (GTDB taxonomy): Bacteria > Myxococcota_A > Polyangia > Palsa-1104 > JAEUJZ01 > JAEUJZ01. Next base: position 18,381 of record CAZVMD010000030.1, read on the forward strand.
CGCGCAGCACCAGCGTGCCGCCGTACCACAGCACCGCAGCGACGGCGCCATAGCCGGCAAAGCTGACTGCGCCGGCGAAGATGGCGCCCAGGCGCGAGCGCTTGCGGGCCAGGCTCAGCGAGGCTTCGACGGCGCTGCCATAGCGGCTGATCTCTTGCTCTTCGCGGGCAAAGGCGCGCACCGTGCGGATGCCCGACAGCGTCTCCTCAGCGACCTCGGTGGCGCGGGCCAGCGCGTCCTGCACCTGCTTGGCCAGAGCGCGCAGCATGCGGCCATAGATCACCGCCCCCAAGACGACGACTGGGACGATGCTGAGCATGACCACGGTCAGTCGCCACGAGGTGTAAAACAAGATCGCGATGCCGCCTACGACCGTCAGGCCATAGCGCAGCAGCATCGAGACATTGGCGGTCACCGCCATCTGCAGCACGGTGGTGTCCGAGGCCAGGCGGTTGGTCAGCTCGCCGGTGCGCTGCTCGTCGAAGAAGCCGACCTCTTGGCGAATAATCGCGGCGTACAGATCGCGGCGCAGCTTGGCCACCACGCGCTCGCCGGAGAAGTTGAACAGGTAGGCGCGCGCCGCTGAGAACAAGCCCTGCACCGCGAACACCGCCAGCAGCCCCAGGGCCGACTGCGTGATCTGTCGCTTGGCCTCGGCTTTGTCGGGCAGCGAAAGCGCATTCATGATGATCTTGATCGCCTGCGGATAGACCAGGCCCATGCCGGCCGCGACGACCAAGGCCAAGGTGGCCAGCAGCAGCCGGGGAAGCTCGGGCTGGGCCAGCTGATAGAAGCGCCGCCAGGGCAGCGACTTGCTGCCGTTCTTTGGTCGGTCGGCGGCGTGGCTGGGCGACGGGGGCTCCGGGGTGGCGGGGCCAGAGGAGGCGGTCGGCGACGGTGCGGCCGCGGGGGGCGATGCATGCGAGCTTTTCATGAGGAGGGTTTTGGCCGAGGGAGGACGGCCAATCGACCTATAGTAATGGGATGCCGACGTTCGTCTATTCCGGCCTTGCCTGCGCCGCCTTTCCCGGCAGCGGCCACGCCGACGCTCTGGTGCATGTGCCGAGCCGCTTTGACGTCCGCCGCTTTGGCCTTTTGATCTATTTGCACGGCTTCGACAACTGCATCGAAAACGTCGCTGCGCCGCCGCCGGGCATCCATCAGCCCGAGCATCCGACGGCGGACCTGATCACGCAGGTGGAAGACAGCGGCAAGAGCGTGCTCCTGTTTCTGCCCGAGACGCGCTATCACGAGCAGAGCCGCGATCCCGGGGCGCTGGGTGAGTCGGGCGGCCTGCTGCGCCTGCTGGCTGAGGTCCTGCCGCGCTTGGCCAGTGACTGTGCCGCCGCCGCAAGCTTGGCCACCGAGGGAGTCGGGCGCATCGAGCGGGTGCTGCTGTGCGCGCACTCGGGGGCGTATCGCGCCGCGATTCGCATGGCGCAGGGCGGCGGCATCGAGATCCATGAGCTGTGCCTGCTCGACTCGCTGTACAAAGACGTCGAGGACTACGAGGCGCTGCTCAAGCACAAGGTGGCGCGACTGGCCCGTGGCGAAAAGCACCGCTTTGTAAACCTGTATCGCTCGGGAGGGACCGCCGCCCACTCGGTGGCGCAGGGCGAGTTCCTGCAGAAGCAGCTCAAGCAGCATGAGCTCCCCGAGAGCACGCTGTGGTTCGACGACAGCGAGTCCGAGCCAGAGAGCGTCGAGCTCGCGCGGCCGCTGGTGGTCAAGCGGGTCCCGACGGAGCACTCGGACTTCGGCCGGACGTACATCGGCCGGCTCTTGGCCAGCAGCGACCTGCCGTAGCGAAAAGGAGGACGGCTTCCGGCTTCCTTGCCCGCGTTGGAGAGCGTCTAGCGGACGCCGAAGCGCAGCCAGCCCGGCAAGCGCTGCGACGGCAGCAGCAGCCACGGCAGCGCGAGGAGCGCCAGGCCCGCCGCGAGCCCAAGCAGGGTCGAGGGGAGGCCGTGCGCCGCGATCAGCGGGTGCAGCGTCAGCCCACCGAGCTCGCCGCCCAGCTCAAAGGTCAGAAGGACCAGCGCGGTGACGCGGGCGCGATGGCTGTCGGGGCTGAGCAGCGTCGCAGCACCGCTGGCCAGGCCCGTGACCTGCACCAGTGCAAAGCCTAGCGCACTCGCCGTGGCGTACAGCAGGGTCGGCTGGTGCAGCTGACCGAGGGCGGCCAGGCCCAGCGCCAAGCCGAGCAGGCCGGCGCCAGCCACACGCTCTTCGCCATAGCGCTGGCACAGGCGCGGCGTCGCGAGGGCACCGGCTACCACACCCAGCACCAGCAGCACCTCGATGTTTTCCGGCAGGCGCTTGGGCAGCTTGCCCCCGGTCGCCATCGACGCTGGTCCGAGCCAGAACAGCGGATACATGACGAAGTTGGCCAGCCCCGCAAGTCCCGCCAGCACCAGCAGCCGCGGTGAGCGCAGGAAGATCAGCAGGCCCTCGACCAGCGCCCCTCCGGCCCGGCCCAGGCGGGTGGCTGCCAGAGAGGCCGCGGCAGCGGGCTCAGGCTGTGTCGAGCGCTCGATGTTGCTGCACAGGGCGGCGGCGATGAGCAGGAACCCCACACCGAGGGCGCAGGCCAAGCGCTCGCCGAGCATGGCGATGAGCAGCAGCATGATGAAGCTGGTGATGAAGTAGCCCGCCCGCGGCAGCGCCAGCGAGTAGTCGAGCGCGCGCTCGGCCTGCCCTGGCGGCACTAGCTGCGGCAGCATCGCGGTCAAGGTCGCGTCGAAAAACGAGCCAGCGCCGGCCGAGAGCAGCATGCAGACCGCTCCCCGCTCAACGGTCAGGGTACCGGTATAGAGCATGAGCGCGACCGCAAGATGCAGGAGCGCGCGGAGCAAGCAGGCGGAAAAGACGACGCGCTTGCGCTCGACCAGGTCGGAGAGCGTGCCGGCCAGCGGCAGGGCCAGCAGCGGCAGCGCCAGCGCCGAGGTCAGGAGCGTCGTCAGCTCGCCGGCGGTCGCCTCCTTACGGGTCGCGATCAGCCACCACACCAGGATCCACATCAGGCTGTGGTCGGCGATCAGCGAGATCAGCTGCGCCAGCTGTGCACGAACGAAGTCCGGGCCAAGCGGCACCTTCGTCTGTGCGGCCCCAGCGGGCGACGGCGAGGCAGGATCCAAGGCCGACATCGCTCTCAGTATCGCACGGTTTTTCGCCCCTCCGTGGGCCGGTCCTGCCCCGGCTGGCCTCGGGGTTTACTTGTGGACGGCTGGAATCGCCCGCATACTGAGCGCCCGTCAAGGTGCGCCCCCTCCTGCGATGATTTCCAGCCAAGACTACGAGCAGCTCTGCCTGTGGCTGCGCTCGGCCCCCGGCCTGGCGGTGGCGGGCTGCTTTGGCGCCATCTGGGGTAGCTTTGCCAACGTCTGCATCTATCGCATTCCGCGCGGCGAGTCGCTGGTCCAGCCCGGCTCGCACTGTCCGGGCTGTCAGGCCGCCATTGCCTGGTACGACAACCTGCCGATCCTCAGCTGGCTCCTCCTCGCCGGTCGCTGTCGTCGCTGTCGTACGGCGATCCCGCTGCAGTATCCGCTGGTTGAGGCGGCCTTGCTGGGGCTGGCCCTGCTGTTGTATCGGCGCTTCGTGTGGGCCGACGGCGGACCGATGGGTATCGCGCTGTCGCGCTTTGTGACCTACTTCTTCTTCTCGCTGACCCTGGTGGTGCTGTCGGCGATCGATCTGCGCACGCGGCTCCTGCCCGATCGCATCACCTATCCCGCCATCCCGCTGTTCTTTCTGCTCGGTCGGATCTGTGGCCAGACCTCGCTCGTCGATGCCGTGGTCGGGGTGGTGGCCGGCTACGGCGTAATCTGGCTAATCGCCACCGTCTACCAGCGGCTGCGCGGCAGCGAGGGCCTGGGCCTCGGCGATGCCAAGCTGCTGAGCCTCATTGGCGGCCTGCTGGGCTGGCATGCGCTGCCCTGGACGCTGTTTATCGGCTCGGTGAGCGGGCTGTTCCTGTCGCTGCCGCTGCTCGCCCTGCGTCGCCGCCACGAGCCCGAGGGCAGCCTGCTGCACAGCGAGGTGCCGTTTGGTCCGTTCCTGTCCTTGGCGGCCCTGATCTACCTCTTGTTCTTCGTCGGTCGCGACCCGCTGGCTTGGCTGTCGGACCGGCTTCCGTCGTGGGTTTAACCGGGCCGCTGGTCTATACTTTCACTTCAGTTCACTCTCTCAGACGGGGTTATCCCGATGAACACCGCCAGTACCGATCACAGCGACGAATCGGCCACGGCACCGGAGCCAAAGATGAGGCACTACCTACGCGGATTCTTAGTGGGTTTGGCAGCGCTGATTGCGCTCGGACTCACGATCAGCCGGCGCGGACCGGCCATGCTGGTGGGCCTCGGCCGCACCACCGGCGCCGCGACCGCCGACCGCAAGGCGCACGACCTTTCCGCCACGCTCGACACCTTCAACAAGACCCTGGTCCGCGTCCACGACGCCTACGTCGATCCGACGCGCATCGATCCCAAGCAGATGCTGATCGCGGCCCTGGAGTCGGTGCAAAAGCACGTCGCCGAGGTCATGGTCGAGCCCAAGCCCGACAAGAACCTGGTGCTGGTGCGTGTCGACACCGCCGCCCGCGAGTTCAGCATCGAGAACGTCGATGCCGCCTGGTCGCTGGCGCCCAAGATGTCGGAGATCTTCCAGTTCATCACCCAGAACCTCTTGCCCGGCACCGACAGCCAGTCGATCCGCGACATCGAGTACGCGGCGACTAACGGCATGCTCTCGACGCTCGACCCACACTCGGTGCTGCTCGATCCGCAGACCTATACCGAGATGAAGACCTCGACGCGCGGCAGCTTTGGCGGTCTGGGCATCGTCATCGGCATCCGCAAGGGCGGGCTGCGGGTCATCCGCCCGATGAAGAACACACCGGCCTGGGAAGCCGGCGTTCGCCGCGGCGATCGCATCATCCGCATCGAGCGCGAGAGCACCGACAACATGGCGCTGCAGGACGCGGTCGATCGCTTGCGCGGCGAGCCCGGCACCCGCGTCGAGATCTACACCGAGCGCGATGGCGAAAAAGCCCCGCGTCGCTTGGTCCTGACGCGGGCCGAGATCCAGGTGCCCAGCGTCACCACGCAGCTGATGAAGACGCCGGCCGGCCCGGTGGGCTACATCCGGCTAAGCCAGTTCAACCAGAAGAGCGACGAAGACGTGCGCCAGGCCCTCGATGACCTGGCTAAGCGGCAGCCGCTGCACGGCCTGGTCCTCGACCTGCGCGGCGACCCCGGCGGGCTCCTCGACAAGGCGATCAAGATCGCCGACGAGTTCTTGGAGTCCGGCACCATCGTCACCACCGTTGGCTTTGCCAACAAGCAGCGCGAAGAGAAGCGGGCCTCGCCAGCCGCTCAGCCGCACTTCCCGATGGCCGTGCTGGTCGATGGCGCCTCGGCCTCGGCTTCCGAGATCGTCGCGGGGGCGCTCAAGAACCTCGATCGCGCGGTGGTGATTGGCAGCCGCACCTTCGGCAAGGGCTCGGTGCAGGTGCTGTACGACAACGACGATGGCTCGGCGCTGAAGCTGACCATTGCCCAGTACCTGACGCCGGGTGACCTCTCGATTCAGTCGGTGGGCATCACGCCGGACATCGTGCTTGAGCCGATGCGCGTCGAGAAGAACCGCCTGTCGCTGTTCAGCTCGTACAAGGGCATGCGGGAGCAGGATCTGGATGCCCACCTGACCTCGCAGAACGCCCGCAATACCGAGAAGCCGCTGGAGACGCTGCGCTACATCTGGACCGATCCGCGCAAGAAAGCGCCGAACAAGGGCAAGCTGCCGCCGACGGACTCGCGCGTCGATCCGGATGGCGATGATGACGAGGAGCCGCTCGACGACCTGGGGCCGGACGATGACGACACCTTCGTCGAGGACTACGTCATCCAGTACGCGCGCGACATGCTGGCCAACGCCCACGGCTGGCGACGGCACGAGCTCCTGTCCGGGGCCCGCGACTTCTTTGCCAGCAAGCGTGGCGAGCAGCAGGGGCGCCTGACCGACTCGCTGCGCCAGTTCGGCGTCGATTTCTCCGCGGTCGGTCCGCAGGCCCAGGCCCCCAGCCTGGAAGCCAGCATCAGCACCGACAAGCCCGAAAACGCGGCCAAGGCCGGCGAGACCATCGTGTTTACCGCCACCGTCAAGAACCGCGGTCCGGGCATCGCCGGTCAGCTGCGGGCTCAGCTCAAGAGCGACAACTACCTGTACGAAGAGCGCGAGTTTGTCTTCGGCCGGCTGGCCCCGGGCGAGCAGCGCAGCTGGAGCATCCCGGTCAAGGTGCCCAAGGAAGTGCTGACCCGGCAGGACTCGGTGCGCGTCGTCTTCACCGAAGAGAACAACCACGCCCCGGCGCAAAAAGAGCTGCAGGTGCGCTTGGAAGGCCTGCCACGACCGCGCTTTGCCTACAGCTATCAGCTGATCGACGACGGCGGCAACGCCAACGGCGATGGTCAGCTGCAGCGCGGCGAGGCTCTGCGCCTGCGCGTCAACATCGAGAACACCGGCCTTGGCCGCGCGACCAAGCCGGTGGCCCTGCTGCGCAACCTCAGCGGCGAGGGCGTCCTGGTCAACAAGGGCCGCTTCGAGCTGCCCGAGATGGCGCCCAAGGAGCGCCGCACAGTTGATTTCACCTTCGATGTGAACAGCCAGTTCGCCGAGTCTGCGGTGCGCGTTGAGCTGCAGGTCTATGACCTGGGTCTGCACGACAGCGTCGCCGACAAGCTGAGCTTCCCGGTCAGCGAGAGCGTGCTGCGCGGCCAGGATGCGCGCGGCAGCTTCGCGGTTGGCAGCGAGGCCGAGATCCGCACCGGCGCCACTGCCAGCTCACCTATGATCGGGCGAGCCCGCCGCGGCGACCGCTTCCCCGCGACGATGAGCTTCGGTGGCTTCACCCGCGTCGAGCTTGAGCCGGGCCGCCCTGGCTTTATCGCCAGCAGCGCCGGTCAGCTTGGCCCCGCGCTCGCTGCCAAGGAGGGCACCGCTCTTGCGTCCTGGGTCTGGCAGGTCACGCCGCCGCTGCTGGAGGTCTCGGCGCCGCCGCTTTCGACCAACGGCGACAAGATCCACCTGACCGGCACCGCCCGCGACGAGGAGCAGGTCACCGACGCCTACATCGTGGTCAGCAACCGCGTGTCGAAGATCGAGCACCGCAAGGTCTTTTATCGCTCGAACCGCAAGTCGGCGCAGAGCGGTCGCATGCAGTTCGACGCCGACGTGCCGGTGTGGCCGGGGGTCAACGTCGTCACCGTCGTCGCCCGTCAGTCGGGCCAGGTCATGTCGACCCAGACGATGATCGTCAACCGCTACCGCCCCGACGGTGGCGACAGCGCCGCCCACTAGCCGCCGCGACTCCTCCCCCCCGCCCGGCGTAGACGCTCTCAAATCTAGCCACCGAGCCCGCCACCGCGAAGACCAGAGGCTAGGGTCGCCCGCCGGCTCGTCGTCGAGGGCCGCCATGCTACGATCCACTCGGTGCCTCGTCCATGTCCCATACGCCCGCGACCCTGCGTCGCCCTTGGCGCGCTGCTATCGCTGATGGCGGCGTGTGGGCCGCTCCCATCGGCGCTGCCCTACCTCGGCGTGATCACCTCAGTCGAGGCGGGGCCCGAGGTTCCTGCCGACGCGCCGGCTTTTGTGATTAACCCCGGCTACGGCCTGCAGGTCCCCTACGGCGCCATCGGCATCACCACGTCGGGCAGCGCATGGTCTCTGGCCTGGCAGTCCGAGGTCGCGAGTCGGCGCTACAGCGGCGATGTCTACGCCCCGCCGGATGCCGTCCTGTTCTCCCTGGGCGGCAGCGCAGAGTCATTCGCCAGCCTGGGCGCGGGCAGCCATCACCTGCACTTTGAGCTCATCGACGAAAGGGGCCTGCCGCAGTCGCTGAGCTTTCGCACCACGCGCGGGCCGCTGGCTTTTCGCCTTCAGATCGACGGCATCGCCACCCAGCGCGAGCAAGTGGTCTTCGCCTCGGGTCACCAGCTAGCGACCATCGACGCCCCCACCTTCCGCTTGTTTGCCCAGTTTGCCCAGTAGGAAGCCCATGGCTGACCCCGCAGATCCTCGACCCAGCAGGCGCCCTCCGACGAGAAAGCGTATAAGTTCGTACCGGCTCGGCTGGGCCCTGGGGATCTACTCGGTCACCTGCCTGGCTCCGCTTGCCGCCATGGCCGACGAGCCGGATCGCGACGAACCCATCGATATGCCCGTCCCGGTCGAGATCGTGAGCCCGCGGCCGATCGAGCTCCGCGAGTTTCGCCTGTCCGGCGGGCCGCAGCCGGTGCTGCAGGTGCCGGCCAGCCTCGGGCGAGGGCAGGGCTGGCAGGTCCAGGTGCACGCCGCCAGCACGCTGCAGGTCAATGCCCCCGGCATGACCGAGCGCTCCTTCAAGCTCGACCGTCCATGGTGGATGCGCGTGCAGGTCACGCCGGGGCGCAGGCGGCCCTATGACGCCGGGCTCGGGCTGATGGTCGGCGGGACGCTGAGCGCCGGCCTCGGAGTGATCATGGGGCTCCTGGGCTGGGGCTATCAGAGCCGGGAGAGCGTCGTCGGTCCGCCCGGCTGGGTGCCGGTTCACGAGCGCTACCTCATCGCCTTCGGCGTGACCCTGCCCCTCGGTATCGCCAGCCTGATAGCCGGCGGCGTGCTGACTCGCGTCTCGGCTACCAAGATCGTGCAGACCCCCATCCGCTGGGTGCCGCCGCCACCGCCGGTCCTGCTGCCAGCCCCGGTCCCGGCGCCTCCAGCCTCAGCACCGGTCGCAGAGCCGACTGCGCCAGCCCGCGATCCGGTTCCCTCTCCGTCGCCGTTGCCGCCGGCGGTTAGGCCCTAGCTGCAGTCCCGGCTGCACTGGACCTGCGGCATGCGGTCTCTGATCACCGCCAGGCACTTGGTCGAGTCGCCGCAGATGGCAACGCATCTTTCGGGGGTGGGGTTGTTCAGGCTGGCGCCGGGCTGGGTCCAGTCGTAGGCGACAAAGTGCACATCCGTGCAGTGCGTCGAGGGGGCAGGCGCATAGAACGTGTTGCCGCCACAGCCGGCGGCGGTCGTCCCCAGCCACAGCGCAGCGCAGCCGAAAACAACGGCTCTGCAGGCCATCCGCTGGCGCCCCCTAGGTCTCGCTGATCTCGACGGTGTGGATCTTCACACCGGGGCCGGTGGCGCGGCTGGGGTCGCGCTCGTTGATGCTAAACACTACGTCCATGCCGCGGACGACCTTGCCAAACACCGTGTGACGGTTGTCGAGGTGAGCGGCGGCGGCGAAGGTGATGAAAAACTGGCTGCCGTTGGTGTTGGGGCCGGCGTTGGCCATCGACAGCATGCCCGGCCCGCTGTGGCGTAGCTCGGGGTGAAACTCGTCGGCGAACTTGTAGCCGGGGCCGCCGGTGCCGGTTCCCGTCGGGCAGCCGCCCTGGGCCATAAAGCCACGGATGACGCGGTGGAAGGTCACGCCATCGTAGAAGTGGTCGCGGGCCAGGAACACGAAGTTGTTGACCGTGCTCGGGGCCTGCGCCGCGTATAGCTCGACGGCAAACTCGCCTTTTTCGGTCTTAAAGACGGCGGTGTAGCGCTTCTTGGGATCGATCGAGAGCGGCGGCGCACTGGCATATTTCTTCTGCACGACGGAGCTCCTGCCGATAAGCGGCTGGGTCGAGGCCCCGCTATTTTAGCGCGCGAAGCGCCGCGGTGGGGCGCCTTGTACGTCGGCGGACCCGCGAGCCTGGCGGCCGCCAAAGCCCGCGAAAAGAATGCCGACCCTTCGTCACGCGGAGCCGCGCAGCAGAACCGGCTACTATGCGGGACAGATGCCCAAGCCGCCGCCTGAGCCCCAGTCGGAATCGCCGCCGCCGCGCCCGTTTCCCGACAGCCTGTGCCATCGCTGTGCCGCGCCGCCGCGCTACATCGAGTCGGCGCGCGGCAGCGTATTTATCCTCTGCCCGCTGCTGCCAAGTAAGTATCCGCCGCAGCCGGTGCGTCGCTGTTCCCTGTTTCGCCCCATTACGAACGAACCCGTATCATAGCGCTGCCCTGGCTGGCGGCGACCGCATCCCAGCGGGAGGATCCTCGGCTCCATGCGTATCGCGCACATCTCGGACCTTCATGCCTTCGACCTGTCGCAGGCCGCGCTGTGGCAGTTCTTGGGCAAGCGCAGCCTGGGCCTGCTCAATCTGTGGCGCAAGCGAGCGGCGGGGCATCCGCTGCACATCCTCGACGCGCTGTGCCGGGATCTGAACCGCCTGCCGCTCGATCACATCGTCGCCACCGGCGACCTGACCAACCTCTCGCTGCCCGGTGAGCTCTTGCGGGCGCGGGCCGCCTTCGACTCGCTGCGCCTGGGGCCGCAGGCCGTCTCGGTGATTCCGGGCAACCACGATGTCTACGTCTGGGAAGCCTACCTGCGACGCTACTTTGAGCGGCACTTTGCCCCCTACTGCCAGGGCGACGCCGAGCGACCAGGGCAGCCACGCTTTCCCTATGTGCGGGTGCGCGGCGAGGTCGCGATCATCGGTTGCTCGACGGCGCTGCCCTCGCCCCCGCCGCTCGCCGATGGCTGGCTGGGGCGGCGACAGATCGACGCCATCGCCGCTGCGCTTCTGGCCCAGGCCGGGCGCTTTCGCATCCTGTTGATTCACCACCCGCCGCAGCCGCACAGCCTGGATGTGCTGCGGGCCCTGCGCGATCGGCGGGCGCTGCAGCGCGTGCTGGCCGAGGTCGGCTGCGAGCTTGTGCTACATGGGCACGAGCATCGCGATGTGCGCGGCTCGCTGCCTGGCCCGGCTGGCGACATCCCGGTCATCGGTGTCGGCTCGGGCACCTACAGCGATCCGCGTCCCGAGCGCGCCGCCCGCTACAACATCTACACCGTCGAGCGGCAGGCCGACTCAGGCGGTGCAGCGCGCTTTGTCTGGCGCTGCGAGCAGCGGGTGTTCGTCGCTGCCACGGGCGAGTTTGCCTACCTGCCCTCTGCGTCGAGTGGCACGTCGATCGACTCGCCGCATAGTGCCCCGGCAAAGGGATAGGGCATCGGTCCCGAGTCGAGGTTCTTGCCGTCGGAGCCGGGACAGAGCGGGCCGCTGTTCCGCTGCGAGCTGCACAGGATCGCCTGCACCTCGGGGGGCAGCGGCAGCCGCGCAAGTCCGCTCGCCGGCGGCGTCACTTCGTCGAGAAAGCGCGGCACGGCCTGCCGCAAGCGGGCCAGAAGCGCTGCGTCATCGCAGTCCGCGCACTCAAAGACCATGGCCTGCGTCTCGGCTCCGGCCTGGGCGACGCGCAGGGTCAGGGCTCGCGCCGCCCCCTTTTTGCCGGTCGCTGCTTGCACCTCGATGTGGACGGCCAGCCGCGCCTGTCCGCGCAGCAGGGCGCGCTGCGCCGAAAGCGGCAGGCCCGTCGCGCGGTCGGCTTCGACAAGCTGCGGCTCGCGGCCGGTCATCCCAAGCTCGCTGCGCAGCGACTCGAACAGCTGACCGCGCAGCTTGCGCTCAGCCGGGCTGTGATTGCTGCCGACGGTCAGGCTGAGCAGGAGCGGATCGCCGTGCCCCGGATGACTGCCAGGCAGCTGCGGATCGCCGAGCATAGTGGTGGCTTGCGGCGGGCTGAGCGGCACCGACTCGAAGCAGAAGCTGGGCGCCTTGTTGTCACCGCTGTCACCGCCCTCTTCGACGAGGTAGGCGACCTGGGTGGCCAGGATGCGCGACAGCTCGCAGGCGCGGCAGAAGTGATCGCGAAAGGTCAGCTTGTGGCTGGCCAGATCGACGCGCCACAGCCGCATCAGCGTGATCGGCGTGTCGCGACCGAGCGAGCGCTCCTCGACGTGACCGCCGACCAGGATGCCTTCCTTGATCTCGCAGGAGCGAGCGTACTCCTGCGCCGCCAGGGCCGGCCGCGCGTTCTCCAGAGCCGGCACCGGCCAGACCCGGCGTGTCTCATTGCCGAGCTGCCCGAGCCGCTTTTCGACGGCGGCCGAGAGCAGGGCATCGCGCTTGCAATCGCGCCGGATGCCCCAGAAATAAAGCGGCGGACCATGGGTCGAAGGCGCGATCTGCGGCGGCGGACAGGCCGACAAAAGCAGCGGCAGCGCGAGCAGAGAGAGGCGGAGCGGCAGCGAGAGGAGCAGGGGCCGGGCGCGACGCATACTTGGGGCTCCTAGTCTCGCTTGGCGGTCTTTGGACCCAGCAGCGGGGCCGCACTGGCGCCTTCGCCTTCGAGGGCCGGCGTGCCCGGGCTGCGCTTACGCGGCGCCTGTCGCAGGAGGTCGGCGATCGCACTCGCCAGCTCACTGCGCCGGGCCCCGATGCCCCCCACCATGGCGTAGCGCACGACGAACTCGGAATCGACCAGCAGCGTCATCGGCAGATGCAGCTCACCGCCCAGCAGGGCCGGTCGCAGCGACTCGGCCAGCGCCGCGTTGGCATCCAGGTAGATCGGGAAGGGGGTGATCGGCGGCTGACCTGCCACCGTCGGGCGGCGGATCTCCAGACTGGCTGGCCCGAGCGTCTTTTTGACCTCGGCGCCGCTGACCGACTCGCTGACAAACAGGAAGCGCACGTCGCCGCCGTAGTGGGCCTCGATGCGTCGGCCGGCCTCGCGCAGCCAGCCCATGTCGCTGGCCTGGGCGGTCGTAAACAGGTGCACAACCAGGATCCGCGTGGCCGGTGGATCGCTCATCAGCGTCGTCAGCCAGCTGTCGCTGCGGCTGTCGAGCACGCGCAGGTTCGAGCTTAAGTGCATCGGCGACAGCGCTTGATTGAGCAGCCGGCCCTCATCGCGGCGCATGAGCGCGGTCGGCTCGGCATCAGCCACCGCGACGGCAGGAAGCGCCAGCCCAGCCAGGGCCAGCAGCGACGAAAAGAGCAGAGCAAGACGCGTCTTCATGAAGTAGGCCCATCATATCCCACGCTCGCCGCCGCAGGGTCAGGCAACAGCGCTGTTTACTGAGCCTGCGGCCTGGATACAATGCGTCCGCCATGAACAAAGTATTTTCCGACGCGGATGCGGCGCTGTTCGACGTGCAGGAAGGCGCTGTCATCCTCTCTGGCGGCTTCGGCCTCTGCGGCAACCCCGAGAACTGCATCGATGCCCTCTTGCGACGCGGTGTGCGCAACCTGACCGTCGTGTCGAACAACTGCGGCGTCGACGGCAAGGGCTTGGGGAAGCTGCTGCAGGCTGGCCTGGTGCGCAAGATGATCTCGTCGTACGTCGGCGAGAACAAGACCTTCGAGCGGCTGTATCTCGAAGGCAAGCTGGAGGTTGAGCTGTGTCCGCAAGGCACGCTGGCCGAGCGCTTGCGCGCTGCCGGGGCCGGCATCCCAGCGTTCTTCACCCCGACCGGCTTTGGCACCCAGCGGGCCGAGGGCCGCGAGTCGCGCAGCTTCCGCGATCGCCTGGGCCAGGAGCGCAGCTACATCCTGGAGACCGCGCTGGCCGGCGACTTTGCCATCGTCAAGGCCTGGAAGGGCGACCGCTTCGGCAACCTTGTCTATCGCAAGACGGCGCGCAACTTTAACCCGGTGATGGCCACGGCCGGCCGAGTGACGATCGCCGAGGTCGAGCAGCTCGTCGAGCCCGGCGAGCTAAACCCCGATCACGTGCACACCCCGGGAGTCTTCGTGCAGCGTGTCTTCGTCGGCAAGAACTACGAAAAACCGATCGAGCAGCGCACCGTGCGGCCGCGGGCGCAGGCCGCGTCGTAGCGCTGATCTCGAAAACCCGTTAGTCAGTCTTAGGAACCGCAATGGCACTCACCAACGAACAGATGGCCATGATGGCGCGCCGCGTGGCCTCCGAGCTTCGCGACGGCTTCTACGTCAACCTGGGCATCGGCCTGCCGACCCTGGTCGCCAACTACATTCCCCCCGGTGTCGACGTCGTCCTGCAGTCGGAAAACGGCATGCTCGGCACCGGGCCTTTTCCCTTCGAGGGCGAGGAAGATCCCGACCTGATCAACGCCGGCAAGCAGACGGTCACCGAGCTGCCCGGCGCGGCCTACTTCTCGTCGGCCGACTCGTTCGGCATGATCCGCGGCGGCCACATCGATATGTGCATCCTCGGCGCGCTGCAGGTCTCTGAGCGCGGCGATCTGGCCAACTGGACCATCCCCGGCAAGATGGTAAAGGGCATGGGCGGCGCCATGGATCTCGTCGCTGGGGCCCGTCGCGTGCTGATCATGATGGAGCACGTGGCGCGCAAGAAGGGCGATCCCGACAGCGTCTACGAGCGCAAGATCCTCAAGAGCTGCAGCCTGCCCCTGACCGCGCCGCGCTGCGTCAGCCGCATCGTCACCGAGCTCTGCGTGCTCGATGTCGAGGCCGATGGCCTGCACCTGCGCGAGCTGGCTCCCGGCGTCAGCGTGGAGCAGCTGCAGGAACAGACCGAGGCGCCGATCCGGCTGCCACCCGGCCCGGCCGCGGCGATTCCGCGCATGGCGGCCTAGCTGGACGGTCGCAGCCGGCCAAGCAGCTCGACCGCGGTGGCCACGCCGTCTTCCTCGGCCATGGCGCGCAGCGGCGCGGCTCTCTGGCGATAGCGGGGCTCGTAGAGCAGGCGGACAATGCGCTCGCACAGCGGCGCGATCGCAAGCTCGGTGTGCGGCAGGTAGGCGGGGCCCAGGCCGCGCTCGCTCAGTCGCTGTGCCCAGTAGTACTGGTCGCCCATGTGCGGGACGCAGAACGAGGGTCGGCCAGCCCGGCAGATCTCGTGCGTGGTGCCGGCTCCGCCGTGGTGCAGCACGCCATCGACCTGCGCCAGCAGGGGGGCATAGGGGAGACGCTCGGCGACGATCAGACAGTCGCGGTCCTCCTCGGGAGGATGCTGCAGATCCTGCAGGATCAGCCGCACCCCGGCGGCGCGGCAGGCCGCGCGTACCTTTGCTGTCCGCTCATCGAGATCGGGGAGGGTGCCAAAGGTGGCAAGCAGGATCGGTCGGCGCCCGTGGCGAATAAACTCGGCGATCGACTCGGGCAGCGGCGTCAGCACCTCTTTACCAAGCCAGTGGCCGGTCAGCACCACGCGTCCACCGTCGGTCGGCAGCTCGTCGGCGGCGGTAAGGTGGGGCGAGGCCGCCACCAGATCGAGGAGCGGCGAGCGCTGGCGAAAGATGCGCAGCGCTTGCGGCGGCTGCCCGCTGAGTCGAGAGACAAAGGCACTTAGCCGGCGGTCAAGCCGGCCCAAGAGCGCGTCGTCCCCGTCGCTGCGCGTGCCACCTAGCGGCGGCCGCGAGTGCCAGGCGACCCAGGGAATGCCGCGAGCTGTCGCCGCCGCCTGACCCAGGTGATCGAGCACGTTGAAGACGGCAAGCTCGGTCGCGGCCAGCGTGTCGTGGATGCGGCGATAGTAGGCAGCGCCCGGCTCGACATAAAACAGGCGGGCGAAGCGCTC
The DNA here is from genome assembly GCA_964628555.1 of uncultured Myxococcales bacterium. GTDB lineage: Bacteria > Myxococcota_A > Polyangia > Palsa-1104 > JAEUJZ01 > JAEUJZ01. Next base: position 33,771 of record CAZVMD010000030.1, read on the forward strand.
GGCCTGCTCCTCCGGTGTCTCGGCAGCCAGCCCCTCGGCCAGGGCCGCTGCCAGCGCCGGGGCGCTGACGTCGCCAGCCGCAGGAACGAAGCGGACCGTCGGTGTGGCCAGCGGCGCACGGTACTGCTCCCAGGCATGCACCGTCACTTGATGACCGGCGGCGGCCAGGGCCCGCGCCAGCTGCGCAAAGGGCAGGACGTCGCCGAGGGTGCCGAGAGTCGACAGCGTGATACGCAAGCTCTTTAGTCGTATCACGTCGGCTTGCGGCGCAGCAATTGCGACGCTGAGCCAGAGCGATTCGACCAGCTACGAGGCTAGTGCAGGCGCAGGCAGCCGAGCGGATCGTCGTCGCAGCTCTCGGCGTTGAGGTTCGGCCGATCGCCGCGCTTGCCGCTCGACGGGGCCGGTCGTCGCACGGCGGGTGGGCTGTGCGCGGGGGCTTTGTCGCTCGGCCGCTCGGCCAGGATCTTGTTTAGGCGCTGCTCCAGCCCGGCCAGCTGAGTGGCTAGCTGCGGATCGACGGCGGGCGGGCTGAGCGGGGGCACTCGTTCGAGCACCGGCCGGCGCGGCGGCTCGGGGTAGCGGGCCAGCATGCTCGTCGATAGCGTGACGGCGCCGACCAGGAGCACCGCTAGTCCCGCCAAGGCCAGGAGCGGTCGGTAGGGCGCGGGCGCGGGCTTCTCGTCCTGGCGGTTCAAGCTCTCGGCGAGGATGCTGCGCTCGGCTCGCACGACGCGCAGCTCGTGCTCCAGCTGCTGGGCGTGTCGCTGCACCTCGCCCACCCGCAGCTCTTCGGCGACGCGCAGCCGGGCTTCTGCCTCGGCCACCCGCTGCATGTGCTGCTCGGCATCGAGCCGGGCTTGTCGCTCGCGGCGCTCGGCCTCCTCGGCACGGCGGCGCTCCGCGGCCTGCTGGGCGGCTTCCTCGGCGATGCGCTGCGCTTCGATCTGCTGCAGCTCGGACAGGGCAAAAAGGACGCTGTTTTGGCTCTGGGCGGTCATCGTCACGGCCTCCTGCCCAGCCCTTTTTGCAGCCGGCGTGCCAGGTCGATGGATCGCTTCGTTAACCCATACCTCCGACGAGAAATGGCGACTGAAGGGATGGCAGAGCAGCGCCGGTTGCTACGAATCCTAGATTTTGCGTCTATTTTTTCGGACGCGACGCTTTGACCCGCAGGCCGAGCTGGTTAAAGCGCAGGCGAACCCGTCGAGCATTGGCCGCTGGCTCGCCCTGCAGCAGCCGACCAGCCATGGCTATGAAGTCGCCGCCGCACTCGTCGTAGAGCTGGGCGTACAGCTCGCGCTCAAGCGCGCTGGCGATAGCGTGCAGGGTGGCCGCCGGCTTTGGGTCAGCTGGGCTGCCGATCGGCGACGAGCGGCTCGGGGTCGGCCAGCTGCTGCGCAGCAGCTCGCGCACCAGCTTGGCAGGGATGAAGATGGTCCGGGCAGCGGCGGGCACCGCTCGGCCGCTCTCGGCGGCCGCCAAGGCATCGGCGAGAGCAAAGACCGCGGCATTGCCGATCAACATCTCGAGCTCGCGGACATTGCCGGGGAACGGGTGCTGTCGGATGCTGCGCAGCGACGATGGATGCAGGAGGAAGCGCAGCCCACGCTCGGGCTTGCTGCTGCGGGCGCGCTCGGCCGCGATGCCAATCGCCAGCTCGGCATGTGGAGATCCTTCCAGCCCGGCCCGATCGCAGTACTCGACGAGGAGCTGGCGGTTGGGCCCGGCGGCAAAGGTCTTGCGCAGCAGACCGTGCAGCAGCGGCTCGATATCCTCGACTCGCTCGCGCAGCGGGGGCAGGCGCAGGCTGGCAGCGGGGTTGAGGCGGGCATACAGATCGGCGCGGAAGGTGCCGGCCTGCACCGCGGCAGCGAGGTCGCTGTTGGTCGCCGCGATAAGCTTGACCTGCACTGGCCGTGGCGTGCTCTCGCCGAGCCGGGTGACGCGGCCGTCCTGCAGCACCAAGAGCAGCATGCGCTGCAGCGACAGCGACAGGTTGCCAATCTCGTCGAGGAGCAGGGTGCCGCCATGGGCGTGCTCGAAGCGCCCGGCGCGCTCGACGGCACCGCTGTAGGCGCCGCGGGCCGTTCCGAACAGCTCGGCAGCGATCAAGGACTCGGGCAGAGCGGCCAGATCGACGGCGACAAACGGCCCGCTGCGCGGGGCGGCGGTGTGCAGCACCTGCTCGCAGAGCGCGCTCTTACCGGTACCGGTCTCGCCCAGGACCAGCACCGGCAGCGAGGTGCGACCGAGGATGGCGGCGCTGCGGCGGAGGCGGGCCATGGCCGGTGAGCGACCAAACAGATACCCCCCCGCCTCGGGCGCGGCCCGGCGCTGCTGCAGCACCCGCTCGATCAGCAGGCCCAGCGCGCGGGCATCAAGCGCATCGGCGCCAGCCAGGGTGACAAACTCATCGACGGCCAAGGCCTCGGCGGCGTCTTCGTAGACCAGCTCCTCGCGGGCGGTCATCAGCACGACGGGCAGCTCGCCGCGGGTTCGCCGCAGGTGCGAAAGGATGGCCAGGCCTTGCAGCCGGCGGGTAAGCTCAAGTCCGCGCTCGCCAGTCGCGGCTTCATCGGCCAGCCGATCGAGCCCGGCTCCGCGCCGCAGGGGCAGCAGGCGCGGACGAGGCAGATCGAAAGCAACATCAAGCAGCACCACGTCGGTATCGGGGTGGCGACGCAGCGCTTCATCGGCCTCCGTCGCATCGTGAGCGTGGGTCAGCTGACAGCCGGCGCGCTGCGGACAGCTCCAGCACGGTCCGGCTAGCTCGCAGCGGGTGGCGTAGGCGTAGTCGCGCAGGAAGTGATGCAGGAGCTCGATGTGGCGGTCGCCGTCATCGATGACGAGCAGCTTGGGACGGGTCTTCATCGACGGCCTCGCGAGATAGGGCGACGAGCGGCGGCTTGGCTTTCCTGCGCTAGCGTGCGCAGGTCGGTCTCGATGGCCAGCGCGGTGCGGACAGCCTGGGCGATGGCGGCCAGCTCGCCTCTTGCCAGCGGCTCGGCCAGATCCCTAAGCTGCGAAAAGAGTTCGGCACAGCGACGGAGACGCGGATCGCTGTAGCTGGCCGGTAGCGCCTGCCAAAGCTGCTGGAAGCGCGCCTGCGGACCCTGGTCTGGCTGGCCGGTCGGCCCATAGAGATCGGCGAGCAGCATAGCCAGAAGAGCGGGCGCGAGGGGCGCGCTAGGGAGCGGATCGAGATTTCGCGCGCAGCGCACCAGGTACTTGCCCACGTCGTGGGCCAGCTTCGCGGTAAGCTCAGCGATGGCCCGGCGCTCCTTGGCGGTAGGAGAGGGGGGAATGGTCATGCTCAGCCGATCTCGCCTAAGGCCTGGCGGATGGCGGCCGCATCGAAGGTGGGTACAGCGCGGACGCGACCGTAGAGCTTCTGCAGGTTGGCCAGTCGCTGCGCGGGAAAGTCATGCACGAACACCGCGCCTTGCCGGAAGCCGGCGCGACGCAGCTCGGCCAGGATGAGGATGCCCTGCTGGTCTTGCAGGTAGCGCAGGGCCCGCCCCTGGTTGCCGCCGAACAGCTGCGCGGCCGTCGCCGTGACATCGCCGATGAGCTCGGAGGTAGGTGCGCGGTCAAAGCGCAGATCGATCAGCAGGCCGTCGATAGCGCGCTGCTGCAGCACCGCGAGCGTCGAGGCCGCCGAGGTCGCCTGGCTGATCTCGTACTGCGGGCGCAGGAACAGCCGCGCAAACTCGCAGTACTCGTTGCCGTCTTCAATGACCAGGAGCTGCTTCACAAGCGCTCCTCGGGAGCCTGGCCCGCAAAGGCGCGGAACAGCTGCACGACGACACATTTCTGATAGCCGCTGCGGCCGCTGCCGACCGAGATCGAGCCGCTGTAGAGGCTGAGCGCGGCAGTAACCAGCGATAGGCCGTGCTGTGCGCTCTGGGCGGCTGCGTCGCCGCTGCGATAGATCTGTTCCGGCGTCAGCGTCTCGGGGCTGGTGTCATGCACGCGCAGCTTGACCACTTCTTCGCCGGTCGGCAGTAGCTCCAGCGCCATGTCGACGGCGATCTGGCGCGGCGGCGCAGCGCGACCGACCGCCAGGATGGCGTTGCGCAGGAGGTTCTTGAGGATGAGCAAGAGGTCGGTGCGATAGACCGCCACCAGCACCGGCTCGCCCGGCTCCTCGATCTCGACGGCATCGAGCGTGACCTGACTGGCCAGAGGCTCGCTGCGAACGGCGAGCACGGCCTGCTCGATCAGCGTGCGATCCAGCGGCGTGCGCTGCAGGCGCGTCACCAGCACCGAGAGCTTGCGATCGAAGCGCAGGAGCTCACTCTGGGCTGCGAGCAGCTTGCGCAGCGCACTGCGCTCCCCGTGCAGAAGAGGTAGCTCCAGCCCCTGCAGCTTGCGGATGGCGCGCTGCGCCTGACGGAAATCGCGATCGCTGCGCAGAAGATCAAAGTCGGGGCCGAGCGCACGACGAAACGACTGCAGGTAGCCTGTCCAGGCTTCGTCCAGACGCTCGCCGCCGAAGAGGCGCTTGTGCAGAAAGACGCGCTGCTCAGCGCTCGACGGGCCGGTGGCCAGTGACTGGGCGACATCAGTTGCGGCGCCGATGCGGTGCTTGAGCAGCTCGTGTCGCAGGCGGCCGATTAGATAGGCCAGCGCAGGCTGGAGCTCAGGATAGGTCTCGGCCAGCTCGGTGAGCGATCGTGCCCGTCGTCGAGCCGTGAGATAGCCCGACAGGGCGCCGGCCAACAGCAGGCCCAGCGCAGCACCGGCGAGCAGAGTAGCCAGCGTCTGTACCCGGCCGAGCCAGCCTGGTGTGGTCGGCGGCGGTGGCGGTGTGCCATAGGCCTCGCCGAGCTCCTTCGAAAGATCGGTCAGCTCGCGCTGTGCGGCGCGCAGGGACTCAGGATCTTGATTCTGCGGATCGGCGAGGAAGCTGCGGTAGTACTCGACGGCAAGAAACGAGTTGTCGCGGGCCCGACAGGCGCGCGCCAGGGGCAGGAACAGCGCCGGATCCATGGGGGCCAGGGCCTTGCCCCGCGCTAGCTCTTCGCGGGCGCCGGTCTTCCCTGCAGCAATCAGCTCAATCGCCCGGCGATAGTGGATCGCGGCGCTGGTCAGGCGCTGCTGCGCTTCGCGACCTTCGGGCGTCGCCTCGGCGATATCGGCAAAGGCGCGATAACCGGCGGCGAGATTGGGGCGTCTTTGCCATGCCGTCTGCGCCTGCTGCCACTGCCGCTGCACGGCTTCGCGTCCCTGTCCAGCCTCGCTTGAGCGTCCGCAGCCGCTGCCCAAAAGCAGCACAGCCCAGAGCCACAGCAGGGCAGGATGAGCCGAGGCAGCACGCATAGCGGCTCCTATGTTAACAGGGGCAACGCGAGGGAATAGGGTAGGGGCGAAGGCGGAGCAGGGGCTGGCGGGCGACGAGCCCCGGGGGGGCGACGCCTCGTTAGACGCGGGGCAGGCTAGGTGTTGGGAGCGCGGGTGCGCTTGGTCTTCGGCTGACCCATCTCGCTCGAGCCAGGCGGCGAGTAGTCGACCCAGCGATAGCTGGGCTCGGGTCGCACATCGACGTGGATGAAGCCGGCGTGCGGATAGATGCCGATGCCCATGCCGCCGGTGTCCAAGCTCTCGACGAAGTTCTTGAGGACGCCGTCGG
>CAZVMD010000031.1:0-21231 GCA_964628555.1 uncultured Myxococcales bacterium
GGGTCGCAGTGGGCAAGCGTTCTGGTTCCCCAGCAGAACGGTTCTGGTCGCCGACCGAAACGCTTGACCTACGTAAGTAGGATGGCCATGCTCCGCGGCACGAAAACCGGAGGTCCTCATGGACAATCTCGTTGGTGACAACCTGCCTTCCGCGGACAAGATTGCCGCCCTGCTCAAGAAGTGCGTCGAGCTGCGAACCGAGGTATCGAAGCTCGGGATCGTGCTGTCGCCGGATCAGCGCAAGCGGCGGCTGCGCATGCGCAAGGGCGCGATGTCGCTGGTGCCGCTGCTGCTCTCGCTGGTGAAGAAGCATGGGCTGGAAGTCGCCTCGGTGCCGCTCGCGGGGATGCAGGCCGACGCCCGCCTATCGACGGAGCTCTCGCCGTTTGAAGATCACGTCACGGCGCTAGAGCAGCTCATCGTCGATACCATCACAGAGGCCGAGCATGAGCTGTGGCAGGCGTTCCTGATGTACTACGGCATCCTCAAGAGCGCGGCGGTCCGCATTCCTGAGCTGAAAGCCGAGCTGCGGCCGATCGAAGAGCTTCTGGCGCAGGACCGCAAGAAGCCGCCGGAGCCCGGCAACCCGCCGACGACGTAGCGTTCAGGCGCTGGGCCGCGCGCGCTCGGCCAGCGCTGCTGATTGTGCAGCGGCTGCACAATCGCTCTTTCCACGTCTGGCTGGTTCGCGGTATCCATCGGGCGCTATGGGCTCTCGTCTCAGTGCCTGCGTGTTCGGCCGATTCTTTCATTTCTCGTCGATCAAAGAGGTGATGAACAAGGCCAACGACCTGCGCTCCGGGGATGTGCAGGCCGGGCTGTGTGCGGCAAGTGATCGCGAGCGCGTCGCGGCCAAGCGCGTGCTGTCGCAGCTTACGCTCGACGACCTGTACGAAGCGCCGAGCGTGCCGTACGAACAGGATGAGCTGACGCGCCTGTTTCAGGACAGCTGCGATGCGCGGGCTCGGCGCCGCCTAGCTGGGCTGTCGCTTGCCGAGGTGCGGGAGTGGCTGCTCGACTCGCGCACCACCGGCGACGACATGCTGGCGGTCTCACCGGGCCTGACGCCGGAGATGATTGCCGGCCTGGCCAAGATCATGTCGAACATGGACTTGGTGGTGGCGGCGCGCAAGATCCGCGTGGTCGTGCACTGCAACAACACCCTCGGCCTGCCTGGGCGGATCTCGTCCCGGCTGCAGCCGAATCATCCGCGCGATGCGGTCGAAGGCATCCTGGCGGTGATCTTAGATGGCCTCAGCTACGGCAACGGCGATGCGGTCATCGGCGTCAATCCCTCGACCGAGACCGTCGAATCGACGATCGAGATCCTGGCCCGGACCAAGGCGCTGCTGAGCAAGCTCGGGGCGCCGACGCAGAACTGCGTGCTGTCGCACATCACGATCCAGATGCAGGCCATGGAGCGCGGCGCGCCGCTCGATCTGTGCTTTCAGTCGATCGCGGGATCGGAGGGCGCCAACCGCAACTTCGGCGTCAGCATCGCCCTGCTCGATGAGGCGCTGGCGATGACGCACGAGCTAGGCACGGCGCGCGGCGACAACGTGATGTACTTCGAGACCGGCCAGGGCACGGCGCTGTCGGCCGACGCCCACCACGGCACCGACCAAGTGACGATGGAGGCCCGCGCCTATGGCTTGGCTCGACGGTATCGCCCGTTTCTGGTCAACAGCGTGGTCGGCTTCATCGGGCCTGAGTACCTGCACGACGGCAAGCAGATCACGCGCGCCGGCTTGGAAGATCACTTCATGGGCAAGCTCAGCGGTCTGTCGATGGGCTGCGATGCCTGCTACACCAATCACGCCGAGTGCGACCAGAACGATCTCGAAAACCTGGAGATGCTGCTCGCCTCGGCCGGCGTCAACTACCTGATGGGCATCCCGGCCGGCGACGACGTCATGCTCAACTACGAGACGACCTCGTTCCACAACAACGCCACCCTGCGCGAGATCTATGGCCTGCGACCGGCCCCCGAGTTCGAGGCCTGGCTAGAGCGCGTCGGGCTGTGGCGAAGCGGCCGCCTGAGTGAGCGAGCCGGCGATGCCTCGCTGTTCCTGCAGCGGCAGGATGTGCGCAGCGTGGTGTTCGGCAGTCCTGCCAGCCCGACCAGCCACCGAAAGAGTCCGACGCTAACCCCGCAGTCCGTCCGAGGTCGTCGATGAGCCAGCGCCAGTCAGCCGATGCGCAAGACGCCGTCGTCGAGTCGATTGTCGAAGCCGTGCTGCGTCGCCTGGGCACGCCGGGCAGCGGCGGCCACTCGCCATCGGAGCTAAACGCGGCGCTGCGGACCCTGGTCGGCGCCCCTGGCGCAACGAGCAGCGGCCAGCCCGAGCCGATCGAGCGCTGCACCCCCGAGCCGCGGCCACCCCACGCCGTCGAGGCGGCAGTCGATGGCAGCCAGCTAGCCGCGCTGGTGGCGCAGACGCCGTCGCGCATCGCTATGGGCCGGGCCGGCTGCCGCCTGCGCACCGATGACTATCTGCGCACGCGCGAGGGGCATGCCGATGCGCGTGATGCCGTGCACAGCGAGGTCCCCGAGGACTGGGCGGCTCGCCTGCGGCTTTTGTCCTTGCGCACGCAGTGCCGCGATCGCAACCACTACCTGCTGTATCCCAACGCGGGTCGCAGGCTGAGCGAAGAGTCCAAGGCCGCTTTGGCACCGCACATCAGCCAGGCCCCTGGTCCGGTTCCCGATGTCCAGCTGATCGTCGGGGACGGCCTGTCGCCGAACGCCATCGTGCAGAACGGCGAGGCCACGCTCCTGGCCATGCAGCGGGCCCTTGCGGGGGCCGGCTGGCGGCTGGGGGTGTCGTGCTTTGTTCGCTTTGCCCGCATCGGCGTCGCCGACGAGATTGGCGTGGTCTGCCGAGCCCGAGCGACGGTGATCCTGGTCGGTGAGCGGCCGGGCTTGGGCACCGGCGACTCGCTGTCGGTGTACATCGCCATCGGCCCCAAGCTGGGTCAGGACAACGCCGAAAAGAACTGCATCTCGAACGTGCGACCGATCGGCATCCGGCCAGAAGAGGCCGCGGCCCAGACCGTGCAGATCCTGCAGCGCGGCTTCGAGCGCGGCGTCGGTGGGGTGGCCTTGGGCCTGGGCTGGGGCCGCAGTTGAGCCGACGCCTGCCGGTCTTTCGCCCGGCTGACTGCGCCCGCCACCTGCCCCCGTTCGAGCTTGTCGAAGGCGGCCGCGCCGTGCCCTACAGCGACCGTCCCGAGCGCATCGAGCAGCTTGCTGCGGCCCTAAGTGGCTGCGGCTTTGCCGAGATCGCAGCCGCCGAAAGCGCGGCTCCCAGCCGGCTGGTCGATATTCACAGCCGCGCCTATCTCGACTTCCTGGCCGTTGCCTATGCCGATTGGCAGCGCGAGGGAGCGGCGTACGGCTTGGCGGTGGACGGCCCGCTCTTGCCCGCCCTGGCCGCGCCGCGTCGTCCGCTGCCGGGAGAGGCGCCGCCACCCAAGTCGCTGTTTGCCCGCGCTGCCTATCACCAGCTTGACCTCGCTGCGCCGATCGTCGCCGATACCTACGACGCGGCCCTGGCCTCGGCCGGCTGTGCCCTGGCCGCAGCCGAGGCGGTGCTGGCGAGCGGCGGGGTGGCCTTTGCCCTCTGCCGGCCGCCGGGTCATCACGCCGGCTCGGACTTTGCCGGCGGCTTCTGCTACCTCAACAACGCGGCGCTGGCTGCGCAGACGCTGCAGGCTGGGCTGGGCGGGCGCGTCGCGCTCATCGACCTCGACTATCACGCCGGCAACGGTACGCAGGACATCTTTTACCGTCGGGGCGATGTCTTGACCGCGTCTTTGCACGCCGATCCGAGCTGGGAGTATCCGTTCTTCTCGGGCCATGCCAGCGAGACCGGCGCCGGCTCCGGGCAGGACTGCCATCGCAACCTGCCGCTGCCGCGCGACACGGATGACGCGCGCTATCTCGCCGCCCTCGACGAGGCACTGGGCTGGCTTGGGGCCGGGCAGCCGCGCGCTCTGGTGGTCTCGATCGGCTTTGACATCTACATCGACGATCCGCTCGGCCGCTTTCGCATCAGCCGGGCCGGCCTGTTCGCCATCGGTCAGCGCCTGGCTCGCCTGGGGCTGCCGACGGTCCTGTGCCTCGAAGGCGGCTACCACAGCGAATCCTTGGGCGACAACGCCATCGCCTTCTTGCGGCCGTTTGCCGAGCCCGCCGCCCGACTCTAAGGCGGGGTAAAGCCGAAGCGAGCGAGGATGGCCTGGCCCTCGGTGCTGGTGACCAGGGCGCTAAACTGCGCCGCCGTGCTCTCGTCGCCGCCCCGCACGATGCCCAGCGCTTGCAACAGTGGCGGGTACAGATCCTGCGGCACCGGCAGGTAGTCACCGCCGCTGGCCATGGCCAGAGCCTGCGCCCCCAGCACGACCTCGGCGTTGCCGGTGGCAACGTACTGCTGCGCTTGCCGGACGTTGTCGCCGAAGACCAGGCGCCCGGCCAGCGCCTCATAGATCCCGGCCGCCCGCAGCGCCTGCACCGCCGCCGCGCCATACGGCGCATGCTCGGGATTGGCCAGCGCAATGCGGCGATACTGCGGCTGCACCAGGTCGGCCAGCGTCTGCGGCAGCGGCACCGCGCCCGGCCGGGAACGGCCATTTTCCGAGGGAGTGCCCGCCCACAGCACCAGCCGACCGCGGGCGTAGCGGGACAGCGAGCCGGGCACGATCCGGCCCTCGCTCTGCAGCGCCTCGATGTGCGCCACGCTGGCCGCGGCATAGAGGTCAAACGGTGCGCCGTGGCGAATCTGCTGCGCCAGCCCCTGCGAGCCGGCAAAGCTAAACACCACCTCGCGTCCGTGCAGCGCGGAAAAGCGGCTGCCAAGCGCGCGAAAGGCGGGCTCCAGATCAGCCGCCGCCGCCACGCGCAGCGGCCGCTTGGCAGTTGCCACTGCACCGACCGGCTCGCGACAGGACAGGCCGCACAGGCTCAGGGCCCACAGCAGCCACAGCAGCCCGCCGCGCCGCAGCGCAGCCGGAAAGCAGGCCCGCAGACGCTGAAATTGAGCCGTCGATTTCGCAATTTTTTGCGCGCACATGGCCGGACAGTGTGGGAAATAATCTGCCCGATTCGGAGGAACATTCCATGTATCAAGTGAAGGCCATAGTGTTCGGCGTGCTGGGACTCTTTGGGGTGCTGGGACTGCAAGCCTGCTCGAAGGGGGGCATGGACGATCCCATGAACCCCAATCAGGTCTGGGATATGGGCGACGGCGGCGGCATGGTGGATCCGACCAAGCCATCGATCACCGTCAGCAAAAGCGGCATGGGCGGTGGCGTCGTCACCTCGGCGCCCCAGGGCATCAACTGCGGCCCGGCCTGCGCCGCCAACTTTGCCGAGGACGCCAAGGTCGTGCTGACCGCACAGGCCGATGGCAGCTCTAGCTTTGGCAGCTGGGGCGGTGCCTGCCAGGACGCCGATCCGACGGCCAACCCACCGACGTGCACGCTGACCGCCAAGGGCAAGCTCGAAGCCAAGGTCACGTTCAACAAGCGGGCCAGCCTGGACAAGGTCTGCAGCGATCCCAACTGGTGCTGGAACAGCCCGGAGCCGCAGGGCAACGACCTGCAGAAGCTGTGGGGGACCAGCGCCAACGATGTCTGGGCGGTCGGCGACCTGGGCATCATCCTGCACTGGAACGGCACTAGCTGGGCCCAGTCAGCATCGGGCACCACCAAGCGCCTGTACAACATCTGGGGTCGCAACGCCAACGACGTCTGGGCCGTCGGCGAAAACGGCACCATCCTGCACTGGAACGGCAGCAAGTGGGAACAGCAGGTCAGCGGCACCACCAAGTCGCTGTACGCCATCTGGGGCAACGTCGCCGAGGTCTGGGCAGTCGGCGAGGGCTCGACGGTGCTGCGCTGGAATGGCACCGCCTGGGACAGCAGCAAGACCTGCAGCACCGGCTATGACCTGTTCTCGATCTGGGGCACCGGCCCCAACGAGGTCTGGGCCTTTGGCTACGGCCGCTACTACTGCAAGTTCAACGGCACCGCATGGTCGTATACCAGCGACAGCGCCCTGCCCTCTTACGTCCTGGATGTCTATGGCATCGATGGCAAGAACCTGTGGGCCGTCGGCTCGGGCGGTGAGATCTCGCGCTACAGCGGCGGCTCGTGGAGCCGGCTGGCCTCGGGCATGACCGGGGATCTGCGCGGCGTCTTCGGCACCGGCGACAAGAACATCTGGGCGGTCGGCGATAAGGGCGTGATCCTGCTTTACAACGGCACCGCTTGGTCGGTGGTCGCGCCGACCGGCTCGCTGGACTATGCCCTGCTCGGCATCTGGGGATCGGGCAAGGACAACATCTGGACGGTCGGCCAGCGCGGCACCATCAAGCGCTGGACCGGCAATCCGCCCTGGGAAGACATCGCCCAGGGCACGCGCCGCGACATCCAGGCGGCCTGGGGCACGTCTGAAAACAACCTGTGGGCGGTCGGCGACACGGGCTGGATTCAGCGCTGGGATGGCAGCAAGTGGACGCCGCATGACAGCAAGCTGACCGGCACCTTGACCGCCATCCACGGCAGCAGCCCCAACGATGTCTGGGCGGTCGGCGAGAGCGGCTCGATCACCCACTGGAACGGCAGCGAGTGGTCGCAGGTCATGCCGGCCTCGTCGTACTCCATGACCGGCGTCTACGCCGCGGCCCCCGACAAGGCCTGGGCCACCACCACCTCGGGCTACGTCATGACCTGGGATGGCGTGCGCTGGTCGAACGTATCCGTAGGTTCCGCAATGTTCTCGATCTGGGGACGTAGTGCTACGGATATCTGGGCCGGCGGCAACGGCAGCTCCATGTACCACTACACCGGCAGCGGCTGGACCTCGGTGTCGACGCCGGTCTCGGCGGCCTGGTATGCCATCTACGGCATCGACGAGAAGAACATCTGGGCCGCGGGCTCCAGCGGCCAGATCATCCGCTGGAACGGCAGCGCCTGGACCAGCGCCATCGTCGGCAATGACCCGAACGTGACCTTCCGCTCGCTGTGGGGCAGCGGCCTGTCGCGGATGTTCGCGGTCGGCTACAACGGCGTCGTCTATCGCTGGGACGGCATCGCCTGGGGCGCCACCAACATCGCCCGCGCCCACCTCAACGCCGTGACCGGCTTCGGGCCAGACAAGGTGTGGACCCTGGGCGACGCGGGATCGGTCCTGCGCTGGACCCCCTAGGGACGCGATGAGCCACTGAGCCTCGACGGCGCCTGCGACACAGCGAGGCGCTCCTGCTCCCCCAGACACCGCCACTTAACCGCGGCAGCCACTAACGGGGCGACCTCGGCTCAAGGCTTCCTCGGGCCGAGCCTGGCAGGGGTCGAGGCCCTCTTACAGAAATCGGAGACGTGATGCGAACAACGCTGATGCGGGCTGGCTTGCTTCTGACGCTGACCCTGGACCTGGGCTGCAGTGCCGAGCCGGCGATGAAGATGAAGACAAATCCGTTTGCGCCGCTGCCGGACTGCAGCGGACCGAGCCTGGCGTTTGGCAAGGGCGAGCCGGGCATGGTGATCGCCGACCTGCGCATCGCCGCCGCCGGCCAGGGCTTTGACCTCGACGAAGACGGCGCTATCGACAACAAGCTGGGCGCGCTGTCCTCGCTGGCCAACGGCGAGCTAGAAGACGTCTTCAAGCTTCGCCACGACGTCGTCATCCCACTGGAGTTTGCCGGCCTCAAGGGGACCGCTGACAGCGAGTGTGTCAAGTTCGCGCTGTACCTGGGCCAGTTCAACCAGGACCGCGACGCCGATGGCAAGGACACGACCTGGGAGAGCGACGACAACAACGCCAAGGGCGACTGCAACGACCACGACAAAGAGGTGCGGCCCGGTCGGGCGGAGGACCTGACCAACCGCATGGACGACGACTGCGATGGCCAGGCTGACAACCCCGGCGCCCGCAAGCCGCCCACCGACATGCAGGATCTCGATGGCGACGGCTACACTCTGGCCCAGGGTGACTGCGACGACCGCATGGTCTCGCCGATGGTGCCGACCGGAATGGACATGCAGCCTCTAGCCAAGCTGCGCCACCCCAAGGCCGAGGAGCGCTGCGACGGCTACGACTACAACTGCGACGGCGTCCCCGACAACGGGCCGGCCTGCGACCCGTTTGCCGACGCCAACGTCAAGCTGCCGATTCAGAAGGTCTCGCTCGATGCCGGCGGCAAGCCGATGCTTTCGTTTAACAACGGCAACGTAAAGGGCGGCAAGCTGTCGTCGGGACCGTCAGTGTTCCGGGTCGCAGTACCGGTCAGCAAAGACTTCAACCTGGAGCTTGAGCTATCGGGCACGCGCATCCAGGGCACCCTCAAAGAGCGCGGCGGCCGCATCTACCTCGACGACGCCAACCTCGGTGGCGTGCTGCAGGCGATTAGCCTGGCCCGCCTCGATAAGATCAACCTCAAGGGCTTCCTGACGCCGCCGCAGTCGCTGTTTGACGCGGTCTGGGCCTCGTCGGGTCTGGCAACCATCCTGATGCTCAAGCGCGATGCCGACGATCATGTGCTGCCCGACATGGACGTCGATGGCGACGGGCTAGAGACCTTCTGGGCCAGCGATCCCAGCAAGATGCCGGCCCTGGTCGACACCTGCCGCGATGGCGATGGCACGATCATCAAGAACGGCGACAGCAGCTTCCCCAATGACGATGCGAAGAAGCGCTGCGTGTTTGCCAAGGACGACAAGGGTAACTATCGCTTTGTCGACGGCATCTCGGCAGCGCTGCGCTTCAAGGCTGTGCCGGCGCGCATCGGCGACCTCATCGAATCGACGATCGGAAAGTAAACCGCAATGACGCACGACAAGCACCACTACCAAGTCCAAGCTCCGCTGACCGGCAACATCTGGAAGATCACCGCCAAGGTCGGCGATGCAGTCAGCGAGACCGATACCATCCTGATCATGGAGTCGATGAAGATGGAGATCCCGGTCGAAGCCGGCCGCGATGGCACCGTCGAGAAGCTCCTAGTGCAGGAAGGCCAAGCGGTCAGTGAAGGACAGCCGCTGGCCGTCATTCATATGTAGTCCTCTGCTCAGGCCCCGCCGTGCCGCATCCGCCCGTCGCTCCCCAAAGTGGCGTCGGGGCAAAAGCCCCCCCCGAAGCTGATCTGCTTGTCGGCCAGACCTTAGATGGCCGTCTGCGCGTGCTGCGTCCCATCGGCCGCGGCGGCATGGGCACGGTCTACGTCGCCGAGCACGTGGGCCTGGGCAAGCAGGTGGCGGTCAAGGTCCTCAACGTCGAGTACGCCGGCCAGCCCGATGTCATCGCGCGCCTGCACGCCGAGGCCCGCAACGCCGCCGCCATCTTGAGCCAGCACATCGTCGATGTCTTCGACATCGGCATGACCGAGAGCGGCCAGCCCTATGTCGTCATGGAGCTCTTGTCGGGCGAGAGCCTGGCCGAGCGCCTGCGCCGCTGCACCGCGCTGTCCGAGCTAGACACGCTGCACATCGGTCGCCAGCTCGCCTCAGCCCTCTCGGCCGCGCATCGCAGCGGCATCGTCCATCGCGACATCAAGCCCGAGAACATCTTTCTCTGCCACCGCGAGGGCCAAGACTTCGTCAAGCTGCTCGACTTTGGCATCTCGAAAGCGGTGGGGCCGTTAAACGATGGCGAGCTGGCCAGCTGGGCCGAAGAAGAAGATGCGGCCAGCCAGGTCGGCGACGCCAGCGACGGCCCCGGGGGCGGACTTGGGCGAAAGCGAACGGCGGTCGATCGGACTGCGATCTCGGGCGACTTTCTGCATCGCCTGACGCGGACGGGCGCCATCATGGGCACGCCGCTTTACATGTCGCCCGAGCAGGCGCGCGGCGAGCGGCTCGACTCGCGCTGCGACATCTATTCGCTCGGCGTCGTGCTCTACGAGTGCCTGACGGGCAGCGTGCCGTACCTGGCCCCAAGCTACTTCGGCGTCATCGCCAAGATCCTCACCGAGTCCCCTGAACCACCGTCGCTGCGCATCCCCGATCGGGCCCTGTCGCCGCAGCTTGAGCGCATCGTGCTGTGCGCCATGGAGAGCGATCGCGCCGCTCGCTACCAGACGATGGACGAGCTGTTTTCGGATCTTGAGCGCTACCAGCGCGGCGAGCCGCTGCGGGCCGGGACAGACGGCAGCGGTCGCGAGGCGCGCACGGGCAAGCGGAGCGATGGGGGCGATCGCCGCGAAGACGGAAAGCGGAGCGACCCGCGCCATCCGCAGACCGCTGCCGCCCCCCGCGGCGCGCTGCCGCTCGTGCTGCCGATTGTCGGCGGCACCCTGGCCGTGCTGCTCCTTGGCGCGCTGCTGGTCTTCTGGCGTGGCCCACACGAGCGCACCGGCACCTACCGTACCGCCGTACGCGGACGCCCGCTGCCCGCCCCTGCCCCAGCTGCCGCGGCACCGCCGCCCGACCCAGCCACGACCTCGCTGCCCGCCCCGGTCGCAACGCCCCGCCCCGCCCAGCTTGCCGACCGCCCCCCCGGATCGGCGCCGCTCGCGACGGCACCGCAGACAGCGCTCCCATCCACAGCTGCCGTCCCGCCTGCGACCGCCGATCCCGCCGGCCAAAGCCCGGCCCCAACCGGTGGCTCGATCCGCCAAGCGCTGTCGCCACGACCCGCGCGCCAGGGCCCGGCTCCGCTCGCCAAGCCTGGCCCGACCAAGCCGGCCGCTGGCGCCAGGCCCGACGCAACCGCCGCCCCGCCGCCGCTCCCGCCGACCTTGACCGACGAACAGGCCCCAAATCCCTTCGTCGCCCCCGCGCCAAACTAGCTTGGCCGCGACCGGCCGGAACGCGCCGCCAAGTGGCTTGGGCGAAATGGGCAGGTGGCTGATTGCCCACTTGACCGCTCCCCGCACGATTCGATACCGTCAAGCCATGATGCAATTCTCTAACGATCGCGCGCGCATCGCAGGGGTGGGCATCACCCTGCTCTTAGGTCTGACCGGCTGCCCGAAGAAACCCGCGGTGGTGGCACCGCAGCAGCCGCCTGGTGACACCCTGCGTCTTTCGGCCAAGGCCGGCGACAAGGCGGGCGGCAACATCAAGATCCGACTTGAAAAAACCGACGTCGGCGGCAAGAAGAAGCCGAAGACCTATGCCTTCCAGCTCGAAGAAGAGCACGTCTTCGAAAAGGTCGAGCCGAGCGGCAGCATGCACGTGACCGCCAAGTTCTTCAATGTCGAGGCCCAGGGCGACACCCCGAAGGAGAAGAAGGCCGGCGAAGATCTGGCGCGGGCCCTATCGGATATGCAGGTCGCCTACGACGTAAACACGCGCGGCGACGTGTCGAACTTCGAGGTCAAGAACGTGCCGGACGCCAACCTCTCGGAAGCCCGGCTCATCGCGGTCTGGGTGTACGGGGCCGAGCGCGGCCCGATGTTCGACGCCGGCCCGATCGAGACCGGCAAGGCCTGGCAGACGCGGGCCCAGATTCCGATCCCAGCTGGCGGCTCGAAGAACTGGGAGATCGACTGCAACTACGCCAAGAAAGAAAAGAACGTCGCCTACGTGACCGTCGCTGGCAAGGTGACCGGCGAGAGCCAAGGGACGCAGCTTACCGGCGAGATCAAAGGCGAGCTACGGCTCGACGTCGGCCGCGGCAGCCTGGTCTATCAAGAGATGGACTCGCAGTCGACGTTCCGCACCGGTGAGTCAGGTGGCCAGCAGATTCATATCCACGTCACCTGGGAAGGCCAGCCGCCGGCTGGTGGTGCCGCCCCCGCTGAGGGCCAGAGCGCCGACGCTGTCTCGGTCATGAAGTAAAGCTCCCCTCTCCGCCTCGCCGTCCTCGCCAGGTTCATTCCCCTCCTCGCTGCACGCGCTGCCCTCGGGCAGTTCGCACGTCGGGCAATAGACAGCGCAATTTCGACTGTGACACAATGGCGACGTGGACGCGCGCTCTCCCCTGCCCCCCGCAACCCCCAGCATCGTCGGTAACAGCCCAAGTGGTGGCCACAGCCTAGGCAGCCCCTCGGCGGGCGCCGGCCCTGCCCCGACGACCGAAGCCGACCGGCCGCCAAGCCCCAGCACTAGCTCGGGCAGCGCGGCCTCGGGTACGCCGCTCCACAGCCCGGCTGGTGAGACGCCGCGCGACGTCGATCTAGATGTGGCGGGGATCGCCGAGGTGCGCGAGGCGCGCCTGGAGATCCTGCGTCAGCTAGAGAAGCGCATCATCGGCCAGCAGGGGGTGATCGATCTGCTGCTGGTGGCGCTGTTTGCCCGCGGCCACTGCCTGTTCGTCGGCGTCCCAGGTCTGGCCAAGACGCTTCTCATCTCGACGCTGGCTGAGCTGCTGACGCTGCAGTTTTCGCGCATCCAGTTCACGCCGGATCTGATGCCCTCGGACATCACCGGCAGCGAGATCCTCGAAGAGGATCACACCACCGGCCGACGGTTTTTCCGTTTTATCCGCGGGCCGATCTTCGCCAACATCGTGCTGGCCGACGAGATCAACCGCACGCCGCCCAAGACCCAGGCGGCCCTGCTGCAGTCGATGCAGGAAGGTCGGGTGACGGCGGGTGGACAGACGCATCCGCTCGATCCGCCATTTCTGGTCTTCGCCACCCAGAACCCCATCGAGCAGGAAGGCACCTACCCGCTGCCGGAAGCCCAGCTGGACCGCTTCATGCTGCAGGTCGACGTCGCCTATCCGTCGATGGAAGAAGAGGTCGAGATCGTCAAGCGCGGCACCTCGGCGCTCAAGCCGGTGCTGGAAAAAGTCCTGTCACCGGAGCGCATCTTGCAGCTGCAGGACCTGGTGCTGCGCGTGCCGGTTGCCGATCACGTCGTGCGCTACGCCGTCAACCTGGTACACGCCACGCGCCCCACCAAGCGTGATGGCCGCCACCCCAAGTCCTCGGGCGGCATCAAGGTGCTGGGCAGCGGCAAAGAAGCCGAGGCACAGGCCCTGGTCAACGAGTACCTCGCCTATGGCGCCGGCCCGCGTGCCTCGCAGTACCTGATCTTGGGTGCCAAGGCGCGGGCCATTCTGGACGGGCGGCCCGTCGCGGCGGTCGAAGATGTCAAGGCGCTGGCCCGTCCGGTGCTGCAGCATCGCCTGATTCCCAACTTCCACGCCGAAGCCGAGGGCATCCGCCCGACCTACATCATCGAGCGCCTGCTCGAAGCGACCCGCAGCTAGCGGATCGCGGCCGCCCGGCGTCGAGGAAACAGAAGGCAGGTGTCGGTCCAAGCCAGCTCTGGGATCGGCGATCGGCGTGGCAGATTGATGCTGTGCCAATCGCGTCGACGGCTGGGGGCGCGTCCTTCGAGTCTCCGCTTCCGTCTACCACCCACTCACTGATCTGGGAGTTCGCGCGCGCCGAGCGGGCCGGCGATCCCTATGCGCTGCGCTTCGAGCCGCAGGAGTATCTGCTGCGCAGCGCCGGCGGCGGCTTCGAGAGCGCGTCACTCGACTGGAGTCCGGAGCTGCTGGCCGACCTCGATGCGCTGCGGCGACCGGGCCGCGATCCGGCCATCCTGCCCCGCCTCGGCGAGCGCCTGCGCCAGTTCCTGGTCGCCCTTGGCTGGGCCGAGCACGAGCACCTGATCGCCGCCGCCCAGGCGCGCGGTGAGCGCGTCGTGCTGACCATTCGCTCCGCCGCCGCCGAGCTATACGCGCTGCCCTGGGAGCTGCTGACGCTGAAGCACAGTGGCCAGCATCTGGGCGAGCTGCCGTCGCTGCTCTTGCGCTATGAGTGGCCCGAGACGGTGACTGCCGAGGAGGAACCCAGCCCGCGCCCAAGTGGCGGTCGCATCCTCCTCGCCTGGTCCGCGGCTGGCGGCGCCGTCCCGGCGGCCGAGCATATCGACGCGCTGCAGACCGCCTGTCGGGTCGGCAACCACCCCTTCGACAGCAGTCGCGATGTGCTGGCTCATGCCTCGCTGGATGGCCTGCGCAGCCGCCTTTCGCAGGCGCAAAAGAGCGGTGAAGCGATCGCCGTCTTGCACCTGCTCTGCCATGGCGCAGCAGCCGGCAGTAGCTTCGGCTTGGCCCTCGACAGCGACGATGGCTCCGCGGGACGCACCATCCTCGATGCCGGTCGCCTGCGCCAGCTCTTGTCGCCGTTTGCTCCCATGCTGCGCCTGGTGGTGCTGTCGGCCTGCGATAGCAGCAACAGCGGTGCGCTGGGCAACCAGCTCGGCAGCGTCGCCCAGGCCCTGCATCGGGCCGGCATCGCTACGGTCCTGGCCTCGCGTTATCCGCTGTCGGTGGCCGGCTCGATCCAGCTGACCCAGACCCTGTACCAGCGGCTGCTCGTCGAGCTCGACTCCTTCGAGTCAGCGGTTCTGGCGGCCCGCCGCAAGCTGGCCGAGGACGAGGCGCGGCTCGACTGGGCTGGCCTGCAGCTGTACGCCCGCTTCGACGATGGCCTAGAGACGCGCCCGGTGCAGTTCCGCCCCTACCGCGGCCTGGCCGCCTTCCAGCCCGACGATCGCCGCTTCTACTTCGGGCGCGAGCACGACATCGATCAGATCGTGGCTCGCCTGGCCAGCGGCGCGCGCATGGTGTCGGTGGTCGGTGCCTCGGGGGCTGGCAAGTCCTCGCTGGTGCTGTCGGGCGTGCTGCCTCGCTTGCCCGAGCGCCAAGATGGCCGGGGCTGGCGCACGCTGGTGGTTCGCCCCGGGGCAGCCCCGTGTGCCCGCTTGGCCCAGGCGCTGCTGGTCATGGCCGGGGCCGCGCCCAGCTCGACCTCGCCGAGCGAGCGCCGCGGGGGGGAGCTGCGCAGCCAGCTCATACGCCAGCCATCGACACTGGCCGAGCGCGCGGCCGCCGACGATCACGCGCTCCTTGTGGTCGTGGACCAAGCCGAGGAGCTGTTCTCGCAGTCCGATCGGAGCGAAGCAGCCGCCTTCATCGCCAACCTCCTGCAGGCCCTGGCGGTGCCCGGTGGGTCGGTGTTCGTGCTGCTGACCCTGCGCGCCGACTTTCTCGGCGTCTGCCTCGAACAGCCCGGCTTGGCCGAGGCGGTGCGCGGCTCGATGCAGCTGCTCCTGCCGCTCGGTCGCGCCGAGCTCAGACAGGCCATCTTGGGACCAGCCGGGCTGGTCGGTCTCGGCTACGAGCCGGGACTGGTCGATGCTCTGCTCGATGCCCTCGGCGAAGGGGATGCGGTCAGCGCGGAGGATCGCCCGCCGGGCGACCGCGGCGATGAGGCCCCACCGCCGCCGCGAACCGCCGGCAGCCTGCCGCTGCTGCAGTTCACGCTGGAACAGCTCTGGGAAAAGCGACGCGGCAACACCATCACCTGGCACAGCTGGCGAGCGATCGGTGGGGTGCGCGGCGCCATCACCCGCCGGGCCGAGGAGGTGCTGGCCAGCGCGCGCGGCGGCGGTGAGTCTGGCCTGGTGCAGAAGCTGTTCGGCCGCCTCGTGCAGCTCGGCGAAGGCACGCCCGATACACGGCGCCGCGCCGCCCGCGACGAGCTAGAAGTGATCGCCCCCGGTCAGATGACGCAGGTCGTCGAGCGCTGGGTCGGAGCCCGCCTGCTGACCGCCGACGCCAGCGAGGTGAGCATCGCCCATGAAGCGCTGCTCTACGAGTGGGACACGCTGCGCCGCTGGATCGACGAGAGTCGCGAGTCCCTGCGCATCCTGCAGCGCCTGAGCCGCGATGCCCGCCACTACTTCGGCAACGGCGAGCGCGAAGATGACCTCTGGCACGGCACACCGCTGCGGCGCGCCCTGTCACTGCAGGCCGAGGGCAAGCTGGAGCTCTCGGCCGATGCCGCCACCTTTCTGGCCCGCTCGCAGGCCGCCGCCGCCCGCCACCAGGCGATCCTCGACGAGCAAGCCAAGCGCGAGCGCGATCTCGATCGCAGCGTCGGCGAAAAGTTTCGCACCATCTCGGTGCTGTCGGTCATCGGGCTCTCGGCCGCTCTGCACTTTGTAGCCCGCCTGCTGGTGCACGACTTCACGCACGAGATGTACATGGCGATGTCGCTGTTGCTTGGCGTGATTGGCACCGCTCTGCTGCGGCTGATGCACGGCAGTCCAAGCTTCAACGAGTTCAATCGCCGAACCCTGTCGCTGTGCCTGAGTGCGCCCGGGCCGGTCTTCGTCAACCACTGGATCGGTCGCGCTTTCGGCTTTCCCGCTGACAAGTCCGCGGCGCTCGATCTCAACGTCATCCTGATGCTGTGCATCGTCGCCAGCATCACGATTGATGTCCGCCTGTCGGTGCTGGTCGTCATCAACCTGATCGGCGTGCTCATCGCGACGCGCGCTCCGCAGCTAATGGGACCGATCATGGCCATTTTCCCGACGCTGTGCATCGCGATTACCTTCGTTGTCTTGCGATCGCAAGCGCGCTCGCAGCGGCCGACCTCCTAACCCGCTGTCGTCAGCGATTCGCTCGCTCTTTGCGGCTGCGATCGGCTGCCGTGCTGTGCTCATATGCTGGCGCAGAGCATGCAGCGCAGAAGATACGCACCGTATTTGTGGCTGGCCGCTGCGGCGCTGGCTATCGGTCTATGGCTGGGTAGCCGGCACGGCGGCCGGGCACCGACACCGCCTGCGGCGACGGCGACTGGCGACGCGCCGTCTCTATCCGCAGGACCCGGCAGCCCCACCCCGGGGGTAGTTCGCCCCGCCTCCAGCCCACCTGGCTCATCCGCTGCAGCCAGTGAGCTGCTGCCGCAGCCGCCATGCTGGGCGCAGGTGCTCGCGCTCGATCAGGGGGCCAGCCTCGACTCGCTCAAGGCAGCCCTGCGCGCTGCTCTTGCGGCCGGCGATCCGCTGTTCCTGCAGTATCTGGAAGACCGCCTCGCCGAGATCATCGGGGGCGATGTGACCAGCGCCCAGACCGTGCTGAGCTGGGCCGAGGCGGCTGGCCCACCGCTGTCGACCCATCTATTCGCCGCGCTCAAGCAGGCTCCGGCCGTGCACAAGCCCGAGATCGCCGATCAGCTGCTTTCGATCTCCGGACGCAGCGAGCAGCCGCTGGATGTTCGTCGCGCCGCGCTGGAGGCGCTGGAGACGCAGCGCAGCCTGCCCCCCGAGCGCCTGGATCGCCTCAAGGCGGTGGCCCTCGACGATCACGCCGACGAAGCGGCCTGGGTTGCGGCGCGCACCATCGGTCGCGTGATGACCAGCGAATACCAGCGCAGCGGCGATGCCGGACCCTACCTCAAAGAGCTCGTCGAGATCGGCCGCGGGGCTGGCGATGCCGCCGTCCGCTCGCTGGCCCTGGAGATGGCCTCGTATGCCGATATTCCCGTCGATAAGACCTCGCTGCCCAGCCTGACCAAGGTCCTGACCAGTGATCCCGATCGCCAGGTGCGCGAGATGGCGGCGTTTCGCCTCGGGCTGTCGCGCGATCCAAAGGCCGCCCAGAGCGCGCTGGCCAGCGCCTTCTCCGGCGAAAACGACCTGTGCGTGCGCTGGGCCATCTTTCGCTTTGCCGTGCGAGCCAACGGCGAGAAGGCCCTGCCGCTGCTCGACAAGCTGTCGCGCATCGATCCACGCCTACGCCCGGACTACGACGACTTCGTCGCCATCTATGCGCGCGGCATCGTCGATTTCGCCCGCGTGTGGCAGGAAAAACCCGAGCGCATCCAGTGCCTAGACGAGGGCGAATGAGACCGCACGCCACACATCTGCCGGCCGCTCCGCGCGCCCTGACCTGGCTGTTCTTGCTGCTAGCCCCGATCGGCCAGGCCAGCGCTGCCCCGCCTACACCACCTGCCCCGCCGGTCCAGGCGAGCTGCTCACTGTCCAGCCAGCTGCTGTCGCTGCGCCAGGCTCTGCGCCGGGGCTCACCGGCGCTGCGACGCTACCTGCGACGACAGCTGCGCGAGCTAGCACCCGCCATCCCCGAGTCAGAGCTGCGCGCTGCCTTCCAGCAGGAACAGGAGCCCGCGATGATCGAGGAGCTAAGTGGCGCCCTCGCCGCCCGCATGGCGCGCCTGGCGCAGCCCGAGGCGCTGCGGGATCCGCTGAAGCGAGCCCAGAGCGATGCCGATCCGGCCGCTCGGGCGGCGGCGCTGCGTGGTCTGCGCGGCATCGCCAGCGTCGAAGCCATGGCCGGCCTGGGCGTCGATTACCAGCAGCTGATGCGCGATCCCGCGCCGCAGGTCCGCAAGGCCGTGGTCAGTAACCTCCTCAGCGAGAGCGCCGAGGTGTTCCATGGTCACGATCGCGCGGTTTCAGAGAAAGCCATCGCCGTGGCGCTGAGCGCGCGTACCGGCCCCAGTGCCGATCCGGCGCAGGCCGCCCGGCTGCTGTCGGGAATCTCGACGGAGCAGGTCGGCCACGGGGCAGTCGCCGAGCTCTTGGCCCTGCTCGCCGCCCCGGCCAGTGAAAATCCCCCCGAGCTGCGCGCCGCCATCGTCACCGCGCTGGGAGGCGTGCCCGCCGCCGAAGCCGCCAGCGTGCGCAGCGCGCTGCTCGCCCACTATCGTCGGGACCGCGATCGCGAGGTCCGGCGAGCTGTACTTGAAGCGCTCTGTCATCTGTCGCTGGCTGGCGCGCTGCCCCTGCTGGAGAGCCTGCGATCCGTTGACAGTGCTCTTTTGCCTGAGATCACCGCCTGGCAGCGCGCGCTGGCGACGGGCCTGCAAGAGTGGTCGCTGGTCCGCCGCGAAAAAGAGCGCCTGCTGCCCACAGCCGCTACACCGCCAGACAGTGAGTAGTTATCATCCCCAAGCGGCCGATATCAGGCCCGCCGCAACCGCAAGGAGGAATCGTCATGCTGCAACGTCTTACCCTTTCATTGCTGACCGTCGCATCGCTGGCGACCGCCGTGGCCGTCGACCTTCCCGTCAGCCAAGCCGCCACAGCCAACGGGCCGATCTGCGACACGGCGGCCCGGGTCAACTCCACGACCTACTACTCCTGCAGCGGCGGGACCCATACCGCGCTCGACATCGCCAACGGCACCTGCAGCGTCTGGAACCACCGCGGCATGCTGGTCGGCAGCTATCGCTACACCCTGTTTGGCGGCTGTGCCAATAGCTGCGGGGCCTGCAGTGCCGGGGCTGGCTGCTGCAACGGTGGCGCCGGCAACTACTACGTGGTCAGCGGCAGCAGCGGCTGGGACTTCCGGCAGCTGCACTTCAACACCAACGCTGACTCGGCCAGCAAGACGTGCGATCGCTGTGCCCTGGGCCTGGTCGGCTCAACCGGCAACTCCACAGGCGCCCACTCGCACTCGGACAACCGGCAGTACGGCACGCGCAAGAGCGCCTGGTACACCGCCGTCGGCACGACCTGCGGCTCCAGCGGCTACTGCAACAACCGCGTCGGCACCCCGACTCTCTAAGCAGCCAGATCGCGGTCGTGAAGTTGGGTTCCCTGCCGTCAGCCAAGCGGCTGCGGCAGCGGATCCTGACGGACGGCAGCGCGCAGCAAGGCGACCGGTCCTACAGCCGCTGGTCGAACGGTCGCCAGGTGCCGATGCGCTTGCCGCCGCGCAGGATCTGGATCTCGTTGAACTGGACCAGGATGTCGCCCTGCAGCGGCCGAAAGTAGACATAGTCGCCGGGCTTTAGCGGATGGTCCGCAGCGACGTTGAGCAGCGACTGGTTGGGGATGCGGTTGTCGGCCGGCCGGTTGTTGTAAAGCGGGTTACTGTACAGGCCCTGGGGATAGACCGGCTGCAGATCCCAGCCACCGCCGTAGACAAACACGACATCGCGGCGGTTGCGATTCCACCAGCTCCACAGCTTGCCGATGCCCTCGGCATGCGGCAGTGGCCCCGGCGACAGACGCTTTAGCACCGGCTCAGCAATGTACAGCGCCGGCTGCAGCGCGGCCAGGATCTCGACGTCAAAGTCGCCCGGCTTGACCACCGCCGAGCCAAGCGCTAGCTCGTTGGCCCTGCTGCTCCAGGCGCCACCCTGGCGATAGCGCGGGAAGGTCTTGCTCCCCCCAGCATCGACGAGCAGCTCGCTTCCGGCCAGCGCCGCATAGTTCGTGCGAACGAAGCTCACTGCCGCGGCTAGGGCAGCCTGCGAGTCCGCGAAGGCCTGGTCCTGAGCCGCCGCAGCCGAGCGAAACAGCGGCGGCGCATACGGCACGTGCCCCTCGTACCCCATCAGCCCAGCGAAGCGCAGGTGCTGCGGATGGCTGGCGATCGTGCCCAGAAGGCGCCCCAGCATATCCAGGTTCGCCGTGCCGCCGCGGTGCAGGCCGACATCGACCTCGACGGCGATATCCAGTGTCAGCGAGCGGCGCTGCGCGATGGCCAGGTAGCCAGCCAGCCGCGCCTCGTGGTCGACCAGCCAGCGCAGCCGCGTCGCGGCCAGCTTGTTCTCGGCCGGCGGAGCCGCATAGAAGGCCTCTACCTCGCTCGCCGGCAGGGGCTTGCCGAGCAGGATATCGAGCCGCGGCGGCACTCCCGGCAACAGGGCTGGCCCGTCGAGCAGGTTGTCGATCAGCGGTCGCAGATACGGCCCGTGAAACTCCATCAAGCGCTGCGAGCGCATGGCCGTCAGCACATAGCGCAACAGCTCATACGAAGGCAGCGACTTCGTCGTAGCGCGGTAGGCGGCGTCGGAGCCCAGCGTCTTTTGCAGCTCCGCCAGGTTGTGATCGACGCGATCGAGATCCAGCACCACGACCGGCCGCGACAGCCCGGCTGCTGAAAGTGCCGCGCTGACAGCGTCGAAGTACGGGTCCGGGGCCGGCACATCGACCGGCGGTCGCGAGAGGGGCACCGCCAGCGCAGCGATGGCCAAGCCAGCTAGGAAGATTCGACGTTTTCGCAGCGGCATGTCGCCATCATGGCACAAGGCCGGGGGAGCCAGGCTCCGGCTGGCCGGTCGGTTATCGCGGGGCGACTGGCGCGTCAGTGCCCCTGTTTCCGGCTGCCGGGACGGGCGGACTGGCCGGCTTGGGTCGCAGCTCGATCTGCACGCGGAAGCGCTGCCCCCAGAGCTGCCGGGCCCAGGGCGAGCCCCGCGGCGGAAACTCCTGCGACGATGGGGCCGCGGCAAAGCCGATGAAGCGGCCGCGGATGCAGTCGACGACGAAGCGATCGGAAAGCGACGCGCCCCCCCCCGGACTCCACGACCCCGCAGCCCTCGCGAAGCTGCACCCACACGCCCACCCAGCCGCGTAGCCGCGGGTCTTGCCCCAGGCCCTCGCGATAGCAGCTACAGACGGCGGGCAGGACCTCTCTGCGCAGCCGCCCATCAAGCCAGGCAAGCGCCTCCCCACTCAGCCCCGCCGCCGTGAGGCCAGTGAGGCTGCACTCAGGCTCGGGCACCGCTG
>CAZVMD010000031.1:21331-39397 GCA_964628555.1 uncultured Myxococcales bacterium
CTCAGCCCCGCCGCCGTGAGGCCAGTGAGGCTGCACTCAGGCTCGGGCACCGCTGCAGGCCGCCGCGCCCGGGCCCGCGCCGCGCAGCGAGGATCGCTGTGCAGTCCAAACTGACAGGGCATCGCCAGCCCGATGCAGCTCTCCCCACGCCCCCCTCCGCCGCTCTGCGCTACGACGGGCGGTGAGACCGAGACGGCAAGGCAGGCCAACGCCAGCCGCCGCAAGAACGCGCGCCACATGTCCTGACTATACGTCAGCGCGCCAGCCCCGAAGCGGCCGCGAAGTGCGCTACGTTTTACGCAAGGAGTCCCCGATGCTCGGACAACCATCACGCGCCAGCCGCTGCCTTCGCCGCCTGCTCCTTTTGGGTTATCTGCTGCTGCCAGGGTCGTGTGGCAGCGATGGGAGTGGCGGCAGCAGCCAAGCCACCTCGATCGACAAGATCTACGCCCGCGCCACCACCACGATAGCCATCGAAGTCGATTACCAGACGGGAGCCGAGCCCTATACCGGCACGCTCCTCAGCATGGACACCTGGAACATCTTTTTGGTCAACGCCAACGCGCTGTTCAAGAGCCAAAAGACCCTCAAGGTCCCCACTACCCTCGCCGAGATGCAGGTCCTCTCTGGCATCAGCGGCACGAGCTTCACGACGCAGCAGGTGCTGGACATCGCCAGCCTGCATCGCGACCAGGCTGACACCGCCGATCGCGCCACGTTTTACATCGTGTTCCTAAACGGCCTGTTTCACGACGGACAGATGGTGCGCAACGATGTGCTTGGGGTATCGATTGGTGCCACCCGTGTCATCGCCATGTTCAAGCCGGTCATCAGCGGTGCCGCCGCGCTGCCCAATGTCCGCAAGTTCGTCGAGCAATCGACGCTGGTGCACGAATTCGGTCACGCCGTTGGCCTGGTCAATAACGGCGTCGCCATGGTCAGTCCGCATCAGGACAGCGCCCACGGCGCCCACGACCAGAACACGGCCTGCGTCATGTACTACGCCAACGAGGGAGCCAGCGACGCCGCGCAGTTTGCTCAGCGCTACATCACCACCGGCAACGAAGTGATCTTCGACAGCGCCTGCCTCGCCGACACCGCCGCCCGGCTGGCCGCTGCGAAGTAGTTAGCGACGGGCGTAAGGCGGCCGCCGGCTAGCGATCCAGGCCGCGCTCCAGTGCGGATCGGTGATCAGGCTCTCCTGCACCACGGGCTGCTGGTAGGTCGTCGCATGCACGAAGCGGCCCTCGCCAAGATAGATACCGACGTGCTTGATGCGCCGCGAAAGCGGGCTGAGGGTTGCGGACGCCGAGTGGGCGCTGGCCGACTGCGTCACCTGGCTCGTTGCGCTCGCCGCGCTGCTGGGGAGGGATCCACCGTCGCGCCCGCCAAAGAACAGCAGGTCCCCGGGACGCAGCGCTGCGACCTCCTGCGGCACCGCCAGCGTGCGATCCCAGTCGTGCTGCGGTCCGGCGTCGCGCGGCGGCATCAGGCCACAGGCCGACAGGCTCGACAGCACCAGCCCCGAGCAATCGACCCCCAGCGTCGAGCGTCCGCCCCACAGATAGGGCGTGCCCAGGTAGCGACGCGCGTGATCCAGCACACAGGCCACTCGCTCCTCGTGGGCCGCCGCGCCCGCCTCGATGCTCGTCGCCGCGCTGGCCAGACCCGCCGCCACCGGGATGACATCGCCGGCTTGAATGAAGGCCGAGCGGCCATCCGGCAGAAGGATCTCGCGCCAGCGCTCATCGACGGTCCGCAAGAGCCGCAGCGGCACGTCCAGGGGCAGCACCAAGAACGGTTTTTCCGCCGTCACCGTCGGGGCAGCATAGACATTGGCCAGCCGCGCCCGCACCCGCAGCAGCGCTCCAGACTCGCGATAGGGCCGCTCGCCGCGCGGTAGCGGGCGCACCGCCGCCACCTCGACCCAGGCGCGGTAACCCGACTCGGTCTGCACCTCCAGATAGTCGCCGCGTCCCGCCTCGCGTCCACAGTCGGCCTGCTGTCCGGGAATCAGCTGCACTAGCTCGCCCAGGAAGGCCTGATCGGCGAGCGAGGATCGCCGCTGCGGCTTTTCCCACAGGTCGGCGAGCGGCACCTGCACCACCGCCTGACCGGCGCTGATCAGCGCGCCACGGTAGGCCAGCAGCGAAGACGAGCACAGGACCGGCGCGATCGGCGGCGGCGCGGTCCCCCCCGGCCCCGCCGCAGCCCCCTTCTGGCAGGCCAACAGCGACAACAGGAGCCCACAGCCAAGCTGTTTCCAAGTCCGCA
This sequence comes from uncultured Myxococcales bacterium, assembly GCA_964628555.1. Classification (GTDB taxonomy): domain Bacteria; phylum Myxococcota_A; class Polyangia; order Palsa-1104; family JAEUJZ01; genus JAEUJZ01. The sequence continues at coordinate 23,606 of CAZVMD010000031.1, forward strand.
TACGCCGAGTGTAGGCCAGAGCGCCGCACAGTGGGGGACGCGGCGCATCCCGCACTTGCTGTCGAGGCGAAAGCGCGGTAAAAAGCGCGCCTCATGGCTACGTCTCCGACTCCTCCCAGCCCGCCGCCTACTGATCCGGCTCCGTCGGCGAGCGCGATTCAGATTCAGCAGATTCACGAAGAGATGTCTTCGTCGTTCATGGACTACGCCATGAGCGTCATCATTTCGCGTGCCCTGCCCGACGCCCGCGACGGTCTAAAGCCGGTGCATCGCCGCATTCTGTACGCGATGCACGACGCCAATATCCACTTCAACCGGCCCTACGTGAAGTGTGCGCGCGTCGTCGGTGACGTGCTGGGCAAGTACCACCCGCATGGCGATGCTTCGGTCTATGACGCCTTGGTCCGCTTGGCGCAGGACTGGAACATGCGCTACCCGCTCATCGACGGGCAGGGCAACTTTGGCTCGGTCGAAGGCGACCCGGCGGCCGCCTATCGCTACACCGAGTGCCGCCTGCAGCGCCTCGCCGGCGCGATGCTGGCCGACATCGACAAAGAGACGGTCGATTTCGTCCCCAACTTCGACGACAAAGAGCGCGAGCCGACGGTGCTGCCGGCCCTGCTGCCCAACCTGCTGGTCAACGGCGCTGCCGGTATCGCCGTCGGTATGGCCACCAACATCCCGCCGCACAACGTCGCCGAAGTGCTGACGGCAGCGCTGGAGCTGCTCAAAGATCCGTCGCTGACCGTCGCCGATCTGATGAAGTTCGTGCCCGGTCCGGACTTCCCGACATCGGGCTTCATCTATGGCCGGGCCGGCATCCGCCAGGCCTATGAGACCGGCCGCGGCACGCTCATCCTGCGCGCCCGCACCGAGATCGAAGAGCTCAAGGCCGGCAAGTCGCAGATCGTCGTCACCGAGGTCCCCTATCAGGTCAATCCCAACCGCCTGATCGAGCGCATGGCCGAGATGGTCCATGAGAAGAAGCTCGAAGGCATCAGCGACCTGCGCAACGAGTCGTCGCGCGAGGGCATGCGGCTGGTGATTGAGCTTAAGCGCGATGCGGTGCCGCAGGTGGTGCTAAACCACCTGTTTGCGCAGACGGCGCTGCAGGTAAGCTTCGGCGTCATCATGCTGGCCATCGTCGATGGTCGGCCGCGCATCCTCAGCCTGCGCGACTGCCTGCTGCACTACCTGGATCACCGTCGTCAGGTCGTCGTGCGGCGCAGCCTGTTCGAGCTACGACAGGCGCAGTCGCGGCGCGAGATCGTCGAAGGCTTGGGTCTGGCCATCGATCAGATCGACCGCATCATCGCCATCATCCGCGCTGCCAAGGACCCGGCCGAAGCCAAGGACAACCTGATGGCCGAGCCGCTGTCCGGCCTGGCCGAATTCCTCCGGCGAGCCGGCCGGCCCGAGGCCGAGATCAGCGCCCGCCTGGCCCACAACGGCGGCAAGCCGGTGTTCTTCACCGAGTCGCAGGCCAAGGCCATCCTCGACATGCGGCTGCAGCGCCTCACTGGCCTGGAGCGCGACAAGCTGGCCGAAGAATTCCGCGAGCTATGCGGCGTCATCGAGCATCTGGAAGGCGTGCTCTCCGACGACCTCAAGCTGCGCGATGTCATCGCCGGCGAGCTGACCGCCCTGCTGGCCCAGGCGACCGATACTCGGCGCACCGAGATCGTCGAGAACGCTGCTGAGATCCGCCTGGAAGAGCTGATCGCCGTCGAGCCGATGGTGGTCACGCTGTCGCGCGAGGGCTATGTGCGACGCGTCTCGCTGTCCGAGTATCGCGCCCAGGGTCGCGGCGGTCGCGGCGTCACCGGAGCCTCGACCAAGGAAGAAGACCTCATCCACCGCGTCTTCGTCGCCTCGACGCACGACTACGTGCTGCTGTTCACCAACAAGGGCCGCGTCTATTCCAAGCGCGTCTTCGACTTCCCCGAAGCCGCCTCGCGCGCGTCCAAGGGCAAGGCCCTGGTCAACTTCCTCGATCTACAAGACGACGAGCGCGTCGTCGAGATGCTGCCGCTGCCGGCCTTTGAAGCCGGCAAGTTCGTGGTCCTGGCGACGATGAACGGCATCGTCAAAAAGACTGAGCTGGATCACTTCTCGGCCATCCGCTCGACCGGCATCATCGCCATCGATATCGACGAAGGCGATGCGCTGGTCGGGGCGCAGGTGACCAGCGGTAGCTGCGACATCGCGCTGTGTACCCGCGACGGCTTCGTCGCCCGCTTCCGCGAAGAGAAAGTCCGCCTGGTCGGTCGCACCGCCCGCGGCGTCAAGGGCGTGCGCCTGCGCGAGGGCGATCGCGTGGTAGCCATGGTCGTCCTCGATCGCGACCTGCCAGCGACGCTGGTCACGGTCTGCGAGAAGGGCTATGGCAAGCGCACGCCAGCCGCCGAGTACCCGGTCAAGGGCCGCGGCAGCCAGGGCGTCATCACCATCAAGACCAGCGAGCGCAACGGCAAGGTGGTCGGCGTCCACGTCGTCACTGACCTCGACGACCTGATCATCGTCACCGACATCGGCAAGGTCATCCGCATCCGCGTGCGCGACGTGCGCGTCCAGGGTCGCAACACCCAGGGCGTGCGCCTGATTCGCCTCGGGACCGAGGAGCGCGTCGTCGCCGTCGAGGCCCTGCATGAGCCGGGCAGCGAAGAGCAGGAAGATGTGCTCGGCGAAGACGGCGAGCGCAGCGATGGCACCACCTCGCTGCCCGACAGCAGCGAGCCCGAGGAAGGCGACGGCGATGGCGTCGAAGATCTGGGCGATGAAGACGAAGATCTCGACGATGGCGACGAGGATGACGATGAGGGCAGCGAAGATGGCAAGAAGGGCAAGCGCTAGCCGCGCCGCGACCCTGTCGCCGATGCCTGGGGCTGGCCCAGGTAGATCTTCTGACCCGGCTCGCCGGGGTCCGCAGGTCTGCGTAACCAGCCCTCGGCCCTCACTCGGCCAGAAGAGCCTCGCCTGATGCCCGTGGAACCGCCGGCTGGGCCGCCGCCCGCTCGCCCGACCCGTCCCGGGGTGGCCGAGATCTATCGCCGCAGCCTCAAGCCCCAGGATCTGCGCTTTAACAACTGGGCCTGCCGGCCGCTGGCGGCGGTGTTCGTCTGGCTGCTGTTTTACGTCCCGATCACGCCGAACCAGATCACGTTTCTGTCGCTGTTCGTGGCCCTTTTGGCCGATGCAGCGCTGCTCTTCTGCCCCGGCCGCATGGGGCTTGGCGCGGCGGCGCTGCTGCTCTATCTCGCCTTTGTCCTCGACTGCACCGATGGTCAGCTAGCGCGCCTGCGCGGACAGACCTCCAGCGTGGGCTCGTACCTTGACTTCCTGATGGACGAGATCAAGGCGGTGGCGCTGATCGCCGCCGTGGCCGGGCGCCTGGCGCTGGACCAGACGACGGTGCCTGGCCTGCCCTGGCTGGCCGCCCAGCTCCCGACGCTGCCGCCCCTGCCAGCGGCGCGCCTCGCTTGGCTGGGCCTGGGTCTGCTCGGCGTGGTGATCGCGGCCAGCGGCATCTCGCTCACGACCTTTATGCGCCGCCCGGAGTACTTCGAGGCGGTGCATGGCAAGCCGGCCGAGAAGGTGCCCGGCTTTACCGCGCTGCGCGCCGCCGAGACGACGCCGGCCCCGCCCGCCTCGCCCATTAAGCGAATCGTGATGCTGCCGATTCGCACGCTGGAGTGGCTGGGCAAGCTGACGCTGCACTACCCGGCCTGGTTCTACATCCCAGCGCTGCTTGGGCAGATCGAGTGGTTCCTGCTGCCTTATCTGGCGGCGCACACGCTGTACCTGGGACGCAGCGCGCTCATCGTGCTGGTTCGCCTGGGGCGGCCGGCCCGCCCCAAAGCCCAGGTGGCCTAGGCGATGCGCCGACGCCAGGCGCTGGGTCTGGGCCTTGCCACGGCGGCGAGCGGGCTTCTCGGCGGTCGCCTATCGACCCGTCGCAGCGAGGCAGCGCACATCCCCGGCCCGAGCCCGCTGCAGCGCGGCGTGGCCCTGGGCCTGTTCAGCGAAGACCCGCTGTGGTCGTATCGCGAGCTGCTGACCGAGATCCGCGACCTGGGGGCCAGCCACGTCTCGTTGACCGTCGCTTACTACCAACAGCACGGCGGCAGCACCCGCATCTATGCCCACCCGCGCTTCACTGCCCCGGACTACGCCGTCGTGCGCACCATCCGCGAGGCGCATGCCCTGGGCCTGCAGGTGATGCTGTTTCCCATCCTGCGCCTGGAGGCCCCGCGCAGCGACCGCGAGTGGCGCGGCACCCTGACCCCGGAAAACCCCGAGGCCTGGTGGGCCTCCTACGAAGCTCTGCTTATCCACCTCGGCAAGCTGGCCGCCCGCGAGCACGTCGAGGTGCTGTCGGTCGGCAGCGAGCAATCGACGCTGGACACGGCACCGCAGCATGCCCGCTGGGCCCGGCTGGTGACGGCGCTGCGCCGCAGCTATAGCGGCCTGCTGACCTACTCGGGCAACTGGGATCACTACAGCGACGTCGGCCTGTATGACCTCGTCGATCTGGCCGGCCTGTGCGCCTATTTTCCGCTGGCCCGCGACGGTTATCCGCCCCCGGCAAGCCAGGACGGACTCGTCGCTGCCTGGCAAAAGAAGCGCGAGGAGCTAGAGCGCCTGGCCGAGCGCCTCGACAAGCCGCTGTTGCTGACCGAGGTGGGCTATCTGAGCCAGCGCGGCGCCGCTGCTTGGCCCTGGCGTGAGGGCGCGACCGCAGCCGTCGACCTGGAAGACCAGCGCCGCTGCTACGCCGCCTTTGCGGCGGTCTGGGCAGGCTCGCGACGACTCCGCGGCGTCTATTTCTGGAACTACTACGGCTGGGGTGGTCAGGTCTCGGGCGGCTATACGCCCCGCCACAAGCCAGCCGCCGACGAGATCGTCCGCTACTTCATCGCCGAGGAGCACCGGCCAACGCGCTAACCCTTGGCCTGCCTGCGCGCCTCTAGCTCAACCACCTTGGCGCGCGCTTCGGCTTCGTCTTTGAGGACCAGCACGATCGGCCGCTTGTCTTTGCGCAAGAAGTAGATCGCGCGGGTCATCAGGCCCACCAGATGGAACATCACCCAGGAGGCCCGAAAGCACAGCACCGCCTCTAGCGTGTGGGTGTGGGCCCACTGCGACACCCAGCGGCGCTGCTCTGGCCCCAGCGTGTTGACCGTCTGCATATCGATCAGCTGATAGCAGCGTCCTTCCTTTTCCAGCACCGCGTCGAGAACGTCGTGGACCCGCTTGATCTCCTCAAGCGAGATCACGCCCTGATAGCGGCAGACCACCACCGCCCCCTCTTGATCGATGCGATGTGCCCCTATCTGAGTCTGTGAGTCGAGCATCCCCTCTCCTGGCTCCGCGCCGCACACGCCAAGCTACTTGCGCTGCTGGAGTGAATGGACGGGGCCTCCCCCTCTGTGCCCGCGTCCGCCGACCAGCCTCGAAGCTCCGTCGCGCCGCGAGCCGTATCATGACACATCCCCTGATTACTCGGTGGTGCTCGACGCACACGCTAGTTTTCGCGGCACACAGCCCAGGTTCGCGGTAGCCACAGCCCAGGGCGTCACCCAGCCGTCAGACTCGCCGAGGCGCCGCCGCCGCCCGCGACTTGCTTTCCCGCGCCTCGCCGTGGTAGCAGACCAGGACGTGCAGGGTCTCATCATCATCCCCGCGTACAACGAGGCTGCGAACCTGCCGCGGGTCCTTGCGCGCCTGCGCGATGCCCAGCTACCGGAAGCTGTCCTGGTGGTCAACGACGGCTCGCGCGACTCGACCGAGCAGGTGCTGCGCAGCCTCGGGCAGCCGCATCTGCGCCACCCCATCAACCTGGGCTATGTGCGGGCCATCCAGAGCGGCATTCGCTATGCCATGGAGCACCGCTACGACTACGTCTTGATGATGGATGCCGACGGACAGCACGATCCCGCCACCGCCCCCAAGCTGGTCGAGGTGCTGCGCGGCGGCCAGGCCGATCTGGTCATCGGCTCGCGCTTCGTTGCCGACACCGGCTATCGCGCACCGCTCGGCCGTCGCCTGGGCATGCGCGTGTTCTCGACGGTAACGGCGCTGCTGGGGCGACAGCGGGTGCACGACACGACCAGCGGCTTTAAGGCCATCCATCGCCGCGCCTTTCAGCCGCTCATGGAACAGGCCTTTGGCGACTTCCACGCCGAGACCCTGCTGCTGTGCATGCTGCTCGGCCTGCGCGTCGCAGAGGTGCCCGTACACGTCGCGCCGCGCCTGCATGGCGAGTCGATGTATGGCCCAATCGACGCCATCATCTACCCGCTTAAGACGCTGGTCGCCATCCTGCTTGTGTACCTGTCTCACTTCTCGCTGCGCCGTCGCCTAAAGGCCAGCCTGAGCGAGTCCGCATGACCCCGCCCGCCCCGATCCTGATGACGCTCTATGGGCAGGTGGTGCTGCTGGCGCTGGTCGGCGTGATCACCGCCGCCGTGCTGTGGCTGATGGCGCGGCGCCGCCTGACCATGGGCTTCGGGCTGTTCTGGCTGGTTGGCTTCGCGGGCTTAACTGCCCTCGTCGCGTCCAAGAGCCTGCTGATCTTCATCGCCGGCCTGCTCGGCACGCTGTACCCCGACGCCGCCATCCGCGTGCTGGCCTTCGTCGTGCTGCTCTGCGTGCAGATCTACTTCTCGGTGCGCCTGTCGCAGCAAGAGGAGCGCCTGGCCCAGCTTGCCCAGGCCGTGGCCTTCATGGAGCACGAGCTACGCCAGGCTCAGACACCGCCTGGCGAGAGGCCGCCCGAGCGGCGCGCCGGCTGAGGCCGATCATGGCCCGCCGTCTGCTTCTGTTCTTCTTTTTCTTCTTCTTGCTGTGCACCAGCCGCGAGCCGCCCTGGGCCGATGCACACGTCGTCTACGACACGACCGAGGCGCTGCTGACGCGGGGCGAGCTAAACGTGACGCTGGGTGGCCCGCCCTGGTTTTATGCCCATCGCAACGGCCGCAAGTACGGCGTCTTCCCGCTGGGCAACGTCCTCGCCATGGCGCCCAGCTATGCGACGTACTCGGCGCTGCGCGCGACCAAGCTGTTTCCCGAAGCGCCGCTTTATGCGTTTACCTGCCATCTGTCGCCGGCCCTGATGATGGCGGCGGCCTGTGCGATCTTCTACCGCCTGTGCCGACGGCGTGGCGCCTCGCCGAAGCTGGGCCTGCTGCTGGGGCTGACGCTGGGCCTGGGCACCACCTGCCTGACCTATGCCCGCAGTCCCTACGCCGAGGCGCTGCAGACCCTGGGCCTGCTGCTCGTCGTCGAGCGGACCGTGTCGCAGAGCGGGGCGCGCAGCCGCTGGGGCATGGTCGGGCTGGGGGCGGCGGCCGGCGTGCTGCTCAACGCCAAGCTGGTCTACGCGCCGGTGCTGCTGCTGTGCGCGCTGTATCTGCTTTTCTGCGAGTGGCGCCGCCCGGCCCCGGCCTATCGGTCCTTCGTGCGCGACGCCAGCTTCGGCCTGCTCGCCTTCCTGCCGTTCTGCGCCCTGATGCTCTGGCACAACTGGCTCAAGACCGGCTCGCCCTGGGTCAGCGGCTATCAGATCCCCGGCGGCATCTTCTCGGGCGACCTGGCCACCGGGCTGTTTGGGCTGTTCTTTTCGCCCGGCAAGGGCCTGTTCTTCTATGCCCCGCCGCTGCTGCTCGGCGCCCTCGGCCTGCGCACGGCGCTGCGTCGCCTGCCTGCCGAGAGCTTGCTTCTGCTGGCCATCATCGCGGTGATCACGCTGCTCAACGCCCGCTTCCGCGCCTGGCACGGCGACTACTGCTGGGGGCCGCGCTATCTGGTGCCGCTGATGCCGCTCATCCTGCTGCTCTGCCTGCCCTGGCTGCCCGAGGCGCTATCGGTGACGCGACTGCGTCGGCTACGACAGAGCGGGCTGGCCCTGCTGCTGACCGCCGGTCTTTTGGTGCAGATCATCGGCTGCCTGTTCTATTGGGACTTTTACATCCGCATCCTGATCGCGGTGAAGGATGGCAGCGGGGCCCCCGGCTGGTTCCACGATGAGCTTGGGCATGGTCACTTCATCCCCTCGTTCTCGCCGCTGCGCGGGCATCTGTGGATGCTGTCGCACCTGGTTCGCAAGGACCCGGACATGGATCATGACGCCCCCTGGAAATGGGTCGCGCCGCAGCGAGTAGACCTCATGTCGCACTATCAGGCCCTGCGCATCGACTGGTGGTTTCTCGACTGGCGCCAGCGACCCGACGGAGCGCCGCTGCGCAGTGGCCTGCTCCTGCTCGGCCTGCTGGCCGGCGGCACCCTGCTCTCGGCAGCGTCGCTGCGTCGCCAAGCGCTGCGCAGCGCGGTCGCTGCGGGATCTGCCCCGCCTGCCGAGCCTGCCCCCGGCCAGTAGGTCGGGACCCGCGATCCTAGGCGGGCTCCGACGAAAGAACGCTGAGCGCCATCTCCAGCCCAAGCTCAGCCAGACGCGCCTGCGCGGTGACATCGGCGTGCTCATAGAGCGCCCGCGCTGCTAGCTCCGCCAGCGCAAAGAACGCGGCCTGGGCCCGCAGTCCGGCATCAGCGGCCGTACCCGCGCAGTCGCACAAGCGGGCCAGGACTTGCTCGCGCAGGCGAGCGGCCCGCTGCCGTAGCTCGCCAGCTATCGCCTGATTTTTCACGAGCTCAATGGCCTGCGAGGGATAGGCGTGGCACTGCAGGATGGCCTGCTGCAGACCGACGAGGAATTCGCGCCGCCGGGGCTGGTGCGGTCGCGACAGTGCCGCCTGCAGCGCCGACTCGGCGGTCGTCACATGCGCCTCCGCCAGCGCCAAGAGCAGCGCCTGCTTGTGCGGAAAGTACTCGTACAGAGTGCCGATGCTGACCCCGGCTACCTCGGCAATGCGGTTGGTGGTCGCGGCAAAGCCCTCGCTGCGGAAAACCCGAGCCGCGGCCAAGAGAATGAACTCGACCGTCGCCTGCGAGCGCTGCTGACACGGAACCCGCCGTCGCTGGACAGCTCGCAGGGCTGGCTTCGTCGGCGTCATCGGCACACCGCCAAACCCGAGTCGAAAACCCAGCCCAGCCGGCCGAGGATGGTCAGACAGCGCCGCGCCTGTTCCGGCCCGGCAAGCGGAGGAAAGCTCATGGCGAACTCGACCTCGATCGTAGAAGACCGCTTCAACCTAGCAGACCCGGTGCACGGCGATATCGCCTGCGTGGAGCTTAGCTATGGCGACGGCGCCGCGCGGCCCATCTGCCTGTTCCTCTATGGCGGCGGAGGCAGTCGCGAGTCGCTGCTGGCCCTGGCGCCGCTTCTTGCCCCGGCCTGGCAGAGCGGCCAGCTTCCGGCCTGTCGCTTCGTCTGTGCCGAGGTCGATCCCTGGGGCTTTTATCTGGACGATCCGGCCCGCGGCACGGCCTGGGAGACCCTCATCGCCGAGCGCCTACCCGCCGCCCTGCGCCGCGATCCGCGGACCCCGCTGGGCCTGCTGGGCATCTCGATGGGCGGCTATGGCGCGCTAAAGATCGCCCTTTCGCGACCGACCCAGTTTGTCGCCGTCGCCGCTCTGGCCCCGATGATCGAGCCGACGCTGGATGGTGCATCCACGCGGCCGCGCAATCGCTATCACTATCCGCCGACCGTCCCGGCCGCGCTGCTGGGTCCGCAGCGCGATGCCGCGCTGTACGCCACCGATCATCCGGGCCGGCGCGCCATCCAGCATGCCGAGGCGCTGCGGCGTGGTCACCTGGCGATCTATCTCGACGCCGGCACCGACGACGCGCTGCACGCTCACGACGGCGCCGAGTACCTGCATCGCCTGCTGTGGCAGCTCGATATCCGCCACGACTACCACCTCTTGGCCGATGCGGATCACGTTGGCCCGTCGCTGCTACCGCGGCTGCAAGCGGCGCTGACCTGGCTGGGGCAGCGACTGGCCCCCGCGCCCCCGGTCTTGACCGCCGAGGAGCTAGCCTGGCAGCGCTTCCTCCAAGGCGAGCGAGTCGATCCGCCGACGTCCGCTCTGGCTGCGCACAGTCCGCTGATGCCGCAGGTTCTGCGTCACATGCTGGCGCCCCAGCGCGCCGCCGCGGCCGCCGCCGATGACCACTTCGACCGCCTGTTTGGCGACCTGCCGCCCATCGATTCGCTCGCCGCGGCTCGCCGCTCTGACCCCGGCTAGCCCATTGGGACGAGGCACGTGCGGCGGCCCGGCTTCCCCTGCCCCCATATGACCGTTCGGTAAGCATTAGAACAAACCAAAAAATGCTGCTTTCTAGCGCTTGCATAGCGCCATTTTTCCTCGTTGTACCGTTCAACAAAATAGCGGAATTTGATATACAAATAGTCGCCTGGCGATGCCCATCGCCACCCCTGCCGTAGTCGCGGGGGGCGCCGTCAGAACAGTCGCTGAGAGCCGTGCGGCACCAGCTCATTTGAAGAGCGCGGCTGGGTGTCCAGGGTGAGGGTCGCGCCGGCGACCGTCCAGGTGGCCTCGTAACCGCGATCGAGACAATCCGACGCGGGAGCCTGCGCCTCGCACTTGCTCACGAACAGCGGCAGGCACGCCGGGACGCCGGCCGGCAGGCCGCAGAACGTGGTGAGTCGGTAGTCGGCGCTGGCCTCGAAGTTCTTGCTATGCCACGAAATGGGCAGATGGATCACAAAAGCCTGATCGGCGGCCTCGACCTCAAGACCGTTGAGATCGATGTAGCTCGGCTCGCGGCAGCTGTCCTGACTCGGCGCGCTGACGTACCAGCCGGCCCCGAGCTGCAGCGCGATCGCACAGCTGGCAACCATCGGAGAGTCGCCGCTCACGTACAGCACCGCGACCGTGCTCAGCCCGGGCACGCCGAGATCGGTGCGGGCCATCGCCTGTCGGCACTCGCCTGCCTGGTCGCCTGGTCCGTGGCTCGCGCAGTACGCCTGCAGCGTCGGATAGGGGCCCGCTAGCGGCTTCGCCAGTCCCTGGTTCGGCGCGCCCTGCGCGGCCAGCGTACGCGGACTCATCGCCGGCTTCAGCGAGGACGACCGGCAGCCCAGCAGCAGCACGATCGCCAGCACCGAGGCTCGCAGCTGCACAGCGTATCGCACGACATCGCGGGACCCGGTCGGGCGTCCACAGCCAGGGCTCATCACCGCTCCAGAATAACCGGAATCGCGGCTGTGATTCGCGACGCGCGCCGACAGGGCCGCCACCGTCTCGGCCTGTTGAAACTCGCGCCGTGTCGGCTCTGCCGCAGGCCTTCGGCGAGTAGCACCGAGGAGCAGCGCAGAGGTTGCACGAGCCGGCGGCGACGCGCTCAGTCCGAACCCGGCTCGGCATCGGCGGCGATGCCGGCTATGTGGTTCAATTTTCTGTGAATTTCGCCAACGACCGCCCGCATAAATTCCCAACGTAACCTGCAATTGAATTGGCCATTCTGCTCGCGTATCCTTGGGATTCCTGCGCGGATATCTCTCTGCATACAGAGCGCGATTAGCCGGGCGGGAATACTGTTGATGTTCACAGGGGAGGTGCAGATGCCGTTCGGAAAAGGTGCCAAAGGCGAGGGCGTAAGGTTCCTGCAGAAGAAGCTGGACTCGTGGATCCGCAGCACCAACGCAGCCGCCGAGAGCAACTCGCTCGTCTCGCATACCGGTCTGATTGGCGTGATTCCCGATGGGAGCTACGGCCAAAACACGACGGTGGCGCTGGCCGCCTATCAGTCCCGTCACGATCTGTCGCCCAGCGGCTACGCCGATGCCGCGACGCTGCAAGCGCTGGGTATCGACCCCACGCTGGAGGCCAATGGCACGGTCGGCGTTCTTGATCTCGGCAGCGACGACCAGCCCCCAGGGACCGTCGAGGAGTTCCCGGGTGAGCCCGAGCAGCCCGTCTAGCCCGGATCCCCACCCCGGGCCGCCCAAGTCAAGCCCAGCCTAGCCGGTCTCGTTCCCCCCAAGACTCCTAGCCGGTCTGCGTCAGCGATCAGCAGTGCTCGCTGGGCGCACCAGGTGCCGGCCCGTCGCGCGCTCGGGCAAGCTGCATAGGGATATGTGGTCGCGTTGAGCGGCGCCGGCCCGTCGCTCACAAGTCAGCCACAGGGGCTGCTGGGATGCCGCATTGGGAAGCTGTGCGCGCACCCAGGCGAAGCGGGCCGTGAGCGTTTCTGTGGCCCCTTTGCGCCCTGCATACCGTCGAAACAGACGCCGCCCCGCGCAAATTTCTCCCCCCCAACGACTGGGTCACGGCGGTACGATCAGGGCGGAGGTCCATAAGCAATGCGGCACGGTGCAGTTCTTCCAGCCTGCTTGTCGCTCGGTCTTGCGCTGGGCAGCTTGGGTTGCAAGCGGCACGCCCCCCTAGCGCCAACGTCGCCGTCAGCGCCAACGTCGCCGCCAACGTCGACGCCAGCGCCGGCCAGCGGTGCCCCGCCAGCAGCTGCAGCCCCGGGCAGCCCACCGTCGAGCGCCAGCCCGACGCCCGGCAATCGCGCGGCCGCCAAGGCAGCCAACGTCCAGGGGATGAAGGCGTACAAGATCAAGGACTACCCCGCGGCGGCCGAGAGGTTCCGGGCTGCCATCGCAGCGGACTCTGGCTTCCCGCTGCCGCACTACAACCTGGCCTGTGTCTCGGCGCTCACCGGGGATAAGAAGACCGCCCTGGCCGAGCTGAACTGGCTCGCCGCCAGCCCCGACCCGCAGGCCCGGCGCACGCTAAAGAAGGCCAGCGAGGATGCCGACCTCAAGAGCCTGGCCGAGGACCCGGAGGCCCAGAAGATCCTCCTGTGGTCGGGGGTGCTGCCTGGCTATCGCGCCCAGATCCTAGACACCGCGATCGCGGAAGCTGAAGCCAAAGTGCTCAAGGAAAATGCCAAGGATCATCCGAGCGACTGTGACTCAGCCTTCACCGCAGTCGGCGGCGTCAAGGGCGAGCTGGCCGCTGATCATCCGGGCGGCGAGACCTTCCTGTTCTCGCTGGCCGAGGGGGGTCGCTTGCTGGATGCCGGCGGCAAGGTCATCGCGCAGGGCATGCCCTTCGATCCGGACTGCGTCGGCGGATCGCAGTCGGGGATCATTCGCATCTCGGCCGGCCAGGTGATTGCCGATGAAGAGCCCGAGCTGCTCGTCTACTACTCGGGTGGGGGCCACGGCGACGCCATGACCGAGACGCTCGATGTGCTTAAGCGCCGCGGCGACAAGCTGGTCTCGATCCTCTCGGCGCAGATCGATGGAGCTGAGCGGGACGAGGTCAGCTTGACCGCTCCGGGCACGCTACAGATCCGCGAGAGCGGCAAGAAGCAGTCGGTCAGCAAGCGCTGGGACGCCGCCAAGTTCGATTTCGTCGAGGTCCCGGCCCAGGCTGGGCCAGCGACGCCGCAAGAAGTCGTCGATCAGGTCAGCGGCTGGACGGCTGACAGCGCCTTCCTAAGCTACAAACGCAGCGAGCCGATCGATGAGCAGGAGTCGGGTGAGGGCCCTCGGCTGGTCGTCCGCTTCGGCGTGGTGCAGGATGCCAAGACCGGACACGGGCAGGAATACGTCCTCTCTCTCGACGGCGAGCCGAAGAAGGCGGAGAAAAAGAAGTACGCGACGTATCCGCAGAAGGCCGCATGGAAGACCTGGGGACAACAGCATCCCACTCACTGCTTCCCTGGCCGCAGCTCTCCCGACGGCAAGACAAAAACTGAGATCCGGATTGCCGGATCGAGCAAGCAGAAGCTGGGCAAGTGGAAAAAGGATACCTACGACTGGTGGCGCACCATGGACGCCATGGACGACAGCGACGAAGCGATCACCCTCGAAATCAAGCTGGTCCGGGACGGCAAGCCAGCTGCCCAGCTGGAGTATTCCAGCAACTCCATGCTGGGCAGCAACCTAGCTGGCAACGTGAGCCTGTGCTGGGCACCTAGCAGCCAGCGCGTCGCCGTCGTAGTCGCGCGCGATCAGGCCATGATGCGCGACCCCGGTGAGACGACGATGTACCTGGTCGACCTGACCCCGCCGGCGAGCGAGGCGGCCAAGTAGCCCATCGTGTGGTCGGGGTATGTCGCCGGGCTGCTCTACGCGGCGCTGTGGCTCAGCCCAGTTCCCTGGTTCGAGCAGGCTCGCCAGCCGCTGCAGCACGTCCGCCTACCGCCGTCGATCCCCTCGCTCTTTGCGACAGACTGTCGGCCCTGTCATGAAGCGCAGTACCAGCAGTGGCGCGGCTCGCGGCATGCCGAGTCGTTTACCAATCGCATCTTTGCCGCCTCGTTTCGTCGCGAGCCGCTGCGCTGGTGCGTGTACTGTCACGCGCCGCTGCCAGCCCAAGAGCAGGCCCTGCGCGGAGTCAGGCTGGTCCCGGCGGTGGTCGATCCGCTGGTCGCGGAAGGCATCAACTGTGCAGTCTGTCATGTGCGCGACGGCGCGATTCTCGGCACCCGGCCGCCCAGCCCAGCCGGGCTGCGAGCCCATCCCATGCGACAAGCCCCGGAGCTTGGCCGCTCGACCTTTTGTGCCGGCTGTCATCAGTTCAACTTTCCACGGCAGGGCCTGCCGATCCGCTACACCGCCGAGCCGATGCAGGACACGCTGGCCGAGTGGCGCCGCGCACCGCACAGCCCCAGCTGCCAGCAGTGCCACATGGAAAAAGGCAGCCACCGCTTCCCGGGTGGACACGACGTAGCGCTGCTGCGCGAGACGATCTCGGCCCGGCTGCTGCGGCTGCCGAGCGGGCAGCTACAGGTGACGCTGACCGCGCACAAGGCCGGCCATCGCGTCCCGACCGGCGATCCGTTTCGCCGCATCGTGCTCAAGCTGTACCGCGATCGCGGCCAGGCCGAGCCGCTGCAGCGCTACGCCTTTGGCCGCCAGTTCCGCCGCCCGCCGGGCGCAGCCGCCGACGCCTGGACGCTGGCGCAGGACACCTCGATCCCGCCGCCGCAAGCCGGCCAGAGCGCCAGCCACGTGCTGACCTTGCCGACCGATGCGGGCAAGCCAGCAGCGACGTTCTTCCGGCTCCTATATTCCTATCCCGCGCCGAGCAGCGTGCCGGATCTGGCCGAAGAAGACATCGCGGTCGAGCTCCAACACGGCGCCATCCCCGACCGGCCGTAGTCGGCGATTACTTGCGACCCAGCTCGGCCAGGACGCGGGCTCGCCAGGCGCGCGGCAGGCCGTAGTTGGGATTGAGCTGCAGCGCGCGATCGAAGCAGCGCAGCGCCGCCTCTAGCTGCTCGGCGTGGTAGTAGCAGATGCCCATGTTGCCGTATGTGACCGGGTGGTCACCGAACAGCCGCAGCGAGTGTTCGTTGAAGACCACGGCTTCGCGCGGACGGCGCAGCGCCAGCAGCACGCGCGCCACTTCAAACGGAAAGTCGCGGCCCAGCGGATAGAAGTTTTCCCAGCAGCGCAGCAGCGCCGCCGTCAGCTCAGCGCGCAAGGTGTCGTTGGCGTTCGGCGCCTGCTCCAAGAGCTCGCGGCCATAGTCGAACACCAGGTTGGGATCGTAGTGGCTCATGCGCAGCATCCCGAGCACCTGCTCCAAAGACGCGTTGGCGCAGTGCTGCCGCACCTGCGAGCCGAGGGTGTAAAAGTCGTAGGGCCCGAAGGTATCGAAGGTCTCTTGGAACAGGAGCAGGGTGTCGCTGAACTGCTCCTTGCCGCCGCCGACCACCATCGCCGCGGTTTTGAGGTTGATCTGCCGCTGCGCCGTCGAGGCGGTCTGCACCGTCTCAGCCCGACCGGCTTCGCTCAGCATGAGCTGCAGCCCCTGCGCGATGGCGTGATAGTTCACCATCATCGACAGGCTGCCGTGAAACTGGATGTGCTGCGTGGTCAGGAAGAACAGCTCGTCTTCGTGG
>CAZVMD010000032.1:0-14580 GCA_964628555.1 uncultured Myxococcales bacterium
GGGGAGGACGTGGCGCTCGTAGAGGGCGGCGCCGTTGGCCTGAATTAGGTGCTGGTAGGTGCGCTCGCTGCTCTCGGGCAGGTAGTGGCGATTGTCGGCGCCGTGCAAGAAGGTGATCGGCAGGCGCAGGCGCTCGGCGAGGCGCGGCATGTAGACCTCGCGGCCGGCTGCATCGACGAGGTGCCCGGCCCGCACCAGCGTGCCCAGGTGCTCAAGCAGGGTCAGGTTAGCGGGGCCAAACAGCTCATCGAGGCCGTAGTCGTAGGTCTGCGCGTTGAGGCGATCGAGGTTGTAAAGCTTGCCGTATAAAAAGGTCACGCGGCGGCTGACGGGATTGCGATCGTGCTCGGCGATGGCCTCGGGCTGCAGCGCGGTGAAGCGATCAAACAGGCGGTCGGCCCAGCCCGGCCCGGGATCGGCGGACAGCCGCGTGACGCCCAGATCCTCCAGCAGATCGGGCAGGTGCAGGCCGGCGGCCACCTCGGCGCTCGTCGGGACACAGACATCGGCGGCGCTCTGCGAGATCACCAGCGAGTGCACGCCCAAGAGGCCAGCCTCGGACAGCAGCGACATCAACAGCGTCGTTGCCCCCAGGCAGTGCGCCACCACCTGCACCGAGCCTGCGCCGCTTAGCTCGCGGATCTTGGCCAGGGCGGCCGGGTAGTCGTAGCGGGCGATCGCATCGCCGCTGGTCGGCTGGGCTGCCGTGGGCAGCGCGATGCTGCTGCGATAGTCGAGGAGCCAGACATCAAACCCGTGCTCGGCCAGATACTCGACGAGGTTGGTGTCGATGGTGTCGGTGGCAAAGATCTGGCTCGATACGCCGATGCCGTGCGCCAGCAGCACCGGCCCGGCCTCGCCACCGCGATAGCGCAAGAGGCGTAGCTGGCAGCCGTCTTCAGTCGGGAAGTAGTGCGTCTCGGGCGGCGGAGCCCGCAGCGGTCGCTTCTTGCGCGGCGCACCGGGATGGAACGGCAGCGCCTCGCTGACCGCGCCGCCGTAGGTCTCGAACAGCACGCCGGCGAAGAAGGCGCCAAAGCGTCCCAGCGCCTCGATGCGCTCGGTCGGTGAGTGCGCCCCCAGCGACTTTAGTGTGGCGAGCTGCTTGGCAAAATACAGCAGCGGGATCTTCAGGATGCCGCGGCCAAACACCGGGCTGTGCTCATCCGGCCCGGCGTAGATCTTGGTGTAAAGCGTGGTGTTGTCGCGCCACAGGTTCAAAAGACCGTCGTCGCGGATCACCTTGAAGCCGGACAGGAAGAAGCGCCGCCCCTCCTGCGTGATAAGCGGCAGGCGATACAGCATGTTGCGTACGCCGACATGCTCCTGATTTTCGACGAACAGCTGAAAGCTGCCGGCGTGCACGAAGATCGTCTCGGGTGACAGCGCCCCGGCGGTGACCGTGCCGATGGCCTGCGCCTGATGCTGCGGCGAGTGCAGGAGCGCGTTCAGATCTTGCGCCGCGATCGTCAGCACGAACGACAGGCTCTGATCCTCGGCCTTGCCGCGGGCGTAGGCGTCTTCGTAGTCATCGCCGGGTCCGGTGGCAAAGTAGCCGGTCATGCTCTCGGTGAACTGCACTCCGATGGTGCGAGCATCGGGATCGACGATCGGCACGCTCGGCAGCGACATGTCGCTGGTCCAGCCGCCGGCCGCCACTAGCTGCTCGCAGCAGCGCTCGGCCAGAGCGCAGATGGTCAGCAGCGGATTGACGCCGACCGGCGAAGGCACGATCGAGCCGTCCATGACGTACAGCCCAGGGTGCACCTCGCTGCCCTGGTCGCCGCGGAACACCTGCCCGCGATCGTTTACTACGCCGGCGCTGGCCTCGTCGGCCATGACGCAGCCACCCAGCGGATGCACGGTGATCAGCTGCTCGCGCGTGTAGTGATTCCACAGCGGCTCTTTCAGATAGGTCCCGCCAAGCGGCTCGGTAGCGTGATGCAGGACCTGGGTAATCGTCTGAAAGATCGGTGACTTGCCGACGCCGGGCCAGGACACGCGCAGGACATCGTTGTGAAGCTGCATCGTGCCGCGATCGTTGTCGTGGCCCATGACCAGATAGGTCTGGGTGTTGTGCACGGCGCCGGTATAGGGACCAAACAGGTTGCTCTGCAGGGTGCGCAGCTGGGCCTTGAAGCGCTCCCATAGGCTGGTCTGGGTCGGCTGTCCCTCGACATCGGCCGCTAGGCCAAAGGCGGCCGGCAGCAGGCTGGCGACGGCCCCCGGGATGCTGCCCTCTTCGACGATCAGCCCGTCGGTAAGCGGCACGTCCTTGCGCAGGTCGATGTAGCTGGTGATGCACGGACCGACCGGCTCGCGGCCGCGCATCGCATGCGAGCCAGCGCCGACGCCATTTATCGGCGTGTCGCAGTCATAGGCAAAGCCCAGAAAGTCTGCGTTGCCGTTGAAGCGCTGCCCCAAAAGCGGCGACAGCGACAGCCCTTTTTCGCGCGAGCGCAGCAGGATCTCCGTCGAGCCGAGCGTTCCGGCGGCCAGGATGACCTCGCGCGCATGGACAAACAGCGGCTGGTCGCCAAACAGCTCGCGCCCGGCATCGAGGATCTCGAAGTGCACCAGCCAGCCGACCTCCGCCGGCTCGACGTAGCGCACCGCCACCTGCGTGAAGATCTCGGCGTGGTGATGGTGAGCATCGGGCAGATAGTTCATCAGCGTCGTGTTCTTGGCGCTGTAGTTGCAGCCCGAGACACAGTCGCCGCACAGCTGGCAGCCGGCCTGCGGCACGCCCGCCGCGTTCATGCCGCCGCTAAACGTCACGTTCAGCGGTGGACGCAGCAGCGGCTTACCCAGAGCCGCGGCCGAGCGCCCCTGGGCCTGCAGCTTGCGCAGGTCGGGCGCGCTCGCTGGATACGGCGTGCTGCCCAGCATCTCCTCGGCGAGAGAAAAGTAGCGGTCGAGGTCGCCCTGCGCCGCGGCGCTGCGGATGGCCTGCGGCCAAGCGGGCTGCGCAAACACCGCCGGCAGCGGTCGCAGCGCGACGTTGGCGTTGATCAGCGAGGTTCCTCCCAGCCCGCAGCCGACCAGCACGCTGATCTCGGAGCCGATGCGGAAGTCGAACAGGGCCGTGCGATCGCCGATGTGTGAATCGGACAGCTGCACCTGCGTCTCTTCCGTCGCTTCCAGCAGCGTGTCGGGATACTCGCCCGGGCGCAGCTCCCGACCGCGCTCCAGCAGGCAGACGCGGCGTCCCGCCCGCGAAAGGCGGCAGGCGGCGATCGCCCCGCCATAGCCCGAGCCGACCACCACGATGTCGTAGTGATCTTTGATGTTCTGCACCGGAGTTGAGAGCCTGGTCATGGACGTCCTTTCGCGGTGGACTGCGCGGGGCGGGCGGGAGCTCGGGTGGCGGCGGGGAGGTGCGGCTATTTGCCGCTTGTCAGCCTCTCAGAAAAAAAGCGGCGTGTCTCTTCGGCGAGCGGCAGGCGCTGCAGCTTGGCCGCCGTGCTCTGCACGTCGTACTCGACGCGGCGGAAGGCGATGCGGTCGCCGTCATAAAGGGCCCAGCTGGCGCGCCAGTCGCCATCGCGCGGCTGTCCTACGCTGCCGGGGTTAAAGACGATCTTGCGCCCGCCGATCCCTGCGAGCTCGCAGTCGCCGGCCGGCACGTAGAACAGGCTGCGCGGTCCGATAAAGGTCAGGCGGCGATTCCAGTCGGGCCGCATCGGGCACAGCTCGCGCTCGGCGTAGCTCATCAGCGCGGCCGGGACATGGGTGTGCCCGACAAACGAGTGCGTCGCGGCAAAGCTGGCCAGCAGCTCATAGAGGTACTCATCGAGCTGCCGATTGAGCTGCAGATGGTGCTGCGGATGCCCCGGCCAGACGTACTGCTGATAGGGCTTGCTCGCCGATGCATGCACCAGGTGCAGCCCGTCGAGGTGATGCTGCGCCGCCTGCTCGGCATCACGCCGGATCGACTCGGCCAGGCGCTCCCAGGTTCGCAGGCCGCTTACCTGCTGCAGCGTCCAGGTGAGCATCTCGCGCGCATCATCTTCCAGCTCGTCCGGCTCGGGCAGGGCGGCTTCTTTTTCGTGATTGCCAGCGATGAGGATGTCGGCATGGACAGCGATCAGCGTCAGGCACTCGCGCGGGTTTGGGCCGTAGTTTATGACGTCGCCGAGCACCGCGATCACATCGGGCTTTTGCGCTTCGACATCGCGCAGGACCGCTTCCAGCGCTTCTAGGTTGGCGTGCACATCCGAGAGCAGCGCAATGCGTCGCACGAACCTAGTCTGCCCCGCTTGCCCCGGGCAGAGCAATCGCTGCGTGGGACGGCCAGCGCGCCGCTGTGCCGCACGAGCATGCAAGTCCGACACTGCATGCCTTCCGGCTCACTCGGTTTTTTTGCCGCACCGTCGCGGGCCGCTGTGTTATCCCAAGGGCCTTGACCGCTCCCCGGGCCGCTCCTCGGCGCGGCTCCTGCACGAACTTCGGAGGTCCCATGTCGAACGTTCCTTCGCTGTACCTGCTGTCTAGGAATTCGCTGACACACTCGGCGCGCAGTGACCGCAGGGGCGGCCAGGGGGCGTGGCGCTGGGCCCGGCTATCGACGATCGGCCTTTTAGCCATCGCGCTAGCCGCGGCCTGCAACAGCGAGGATCGCGACCTGGGTGGCGCTGCCAACGGCACACCGATGGACCGCCAGCCGCCGAGCGGACCCGGGCCCAGCCTGCCGCCCGACTACATGCCGCCGATGTGCAAGAAGGTCGACATCCTGTTCGTCATCGATGACTCCGGCAGCATGGCCGACAACCAGGCCAGCCTGATCCGCAGCTTCCCCGGCTTCGTCGACGGCATGCGCCGCAAGCTGGCCGGCGCCCAGGACTACCACATCGGCGTCGTCACCAGCGACGACTACTACTTCAACCAGAGCGGCTGCGGCAAGATCGGCAGCCTGATCACCAAGACCGGCGGACCGAAGTCGAGCAACCTCAACTGCGGCCCCTTCCCCGGTCCGACGCCGCGGCGCTACCTGACCAACGAAGACACCGATCTTAAGCAGCGCTTCGCCTGCATCGCGCAGGTCGGGGCCGGCGGCGCCGACGATGAGCGCATGGCGCGCGGCCTGCTGAACGCCATCTCGCCGAGCACGCATCAGAAGGGCGCCTGCAACGAGGGCTTCATTCGGCCCGACTCGCTGCTCGTCATCGTGCTGATCACCGATGAAGACGATGTGCCCGATCAGTGTGAGGGCAGCGTCTGCGCCACCAATGGATCAGGCGGCACGCCGGATGACTGGTTTGCCGAGTTCAAGAAGTCCCGCCCCAACCCCGACAGCGTCGTGGTCATGAGCCTGCTCGGCCGGCGCGCTGACAATCCCTGCGGCGCGGTACCGGCCAGCCGCCTGATGCGCTTTACCAACCTGTTTAAGAGCAACGCCCATCTGGGGGACATCTGCGCCTCTAGCTACGGCGCCTTCTTCGAGTCCGCCCTGCCGCTCATCGGCTCGGTCTGCGGCATGATTCCCGGCTAGCTCGACGGAGCCCACGGCCATGAGCACAGTCCCCCTCACCCCCGCCAGTCAGGCCCGCTCGCGCGCCATCGATCTGAGCCACACCGTCGAGCATGGGCTGGTCACCTATCGCGGCCTGCCGGCGCCGATCATCTGCGACTTCCTATCGCGCGAGGCCTCCCGCGCGCTGTATGCCCCCGGCACCGAGTTTCACATCGGCAAGATCGAGATGGTCGCCAACACCGGCACCTACATCGACAGTCCGTTTCACCGCTTTGCCGATGGCCGCGATCTGGCGGCGCTAGAGCTTTGGCGCTTGGCCGATGTCGAGACCGTCGTCGTCCGCTGCCGTCCGCCTGACGAGAGCCAGCGCCGCCGCGCCATCGATGTCGCGGCGATCGCCGATCTGGGAGTTGAGCTACGCGGCAAGGCGGTCCTGTTCGACACCGGCTGGGACCAGCACTTCAACAGCGAGCGCTACTTCACCGGCCATCCCTATCTGACGGCGGCGGCGGCTCGCTACCTGGCAGCGGCGCAGCCAGCCATCGTCGGCATCGACTCGCTGAACATCGATGACACCGCCGACGGTCAGCGCCCGGCCCATACCGCCCTGCTCGGGGCCGATATTCCGATCGTCGAGCACCTGACTCGCCTCGACGCTCTGCCGACGCACTGCGCCCGCTTCTTCGCCGTCCCGGTAAAGGTCCGCGCCTTTGGCACCTTTCCGATCCGCGCCTTCGCTTTATAAATCAACACAGATTCGCTTCGCGTCTTTGTTTTATAAATCAACACAATTGATTTATTTATATATTTAATGGCGACTTAGGTCGGGCGGCCGGCGCGCGCCTGGGCGGCTTGGGCCAGGGCCTGCAGTGCGGCGCTGACCAGCGGCGCTTCGGCCGCCAGGGCTTCCCCGGCGTCCGGCGTAAACAGCAGGTAGTCAGCGGGATAGACCCAGCCAAATGGCTTATAGCGGAAGCGCAGCAGCGTCGCGGCTGGTCCCGCCGGGTCGAGTACGCGCAGCGGTCGGTCGTCGGCGTGCTCCTGCGCGGCATGGGCGGCCAGATCCAGCCCGGGCTCTAGCGGGCGACCGTAGCGGCTAAAGACCATGCGCAGCGCTAGGTGAGACACGGGCCCTACGGCGTGCAGAGTCGGCGGCGCCACCGACGGGGCAGCGGCCTCCGCATCGCCGTCAGAGTCGGCGTAAGCCAGGCTCAGCGGGCCGTCGTGCTGGACCAAGTAGGTGGTGCGCAGCCGGCCGCGACCATCGCGCTCGGCGTAAAGACGGAGTCGTTGCGGGGGCGAGGCAGTCATGAACGGCCATCCAGCCTACATCAGCCTGCGATACGATAGGCCGCAAGCTGTCGAGTAGGAGACGAGGATGAGCCAACCGGGCAAGGGGATCCGGGCAGTGCTGCGCGTCGCGCTTCCCGCGGCCGCTCTGGCCTGCACACTGGGGTCGTCGCCGGCTGCCGCGATTGCGCCGGCGGCCAGCAGCGATGAAGCCGCGGCCATCATGCCGCTGAGCGACGATGCCAAGGCCGCCGACAGCCTGTATCGGGCCGCCATCGTGCTGTACGAAAGCGGCAAGTTTGTCGACGCCGCTCGGCTGTTTATCAGCGCCGCCGAGAAGGCTCCCAGCGAGAGCGCGCTGCTTTACAACGCCGCCAAGGCCTTCGACAAAGCCGGCGACCGCAAGCAGGCCATCGAGTGGTATCGCAAGTTCCTCGGCAACCATCCGACCAAGCGCGAGGGGGCGATTGCGACGGCGCGCCTGCAGGTCATCGAGCGCGAGATAGCTGAGCTTGCGGGGACCGGCCGCCCGCTGCCACCGTCGCTGCCGTTCGTCGAGCAGATCACCAAGCACACCTTCCAGACGGTGCAGGCCTACGACGGCAAGCCCTACACGCTGCTCGGCGTCGGGGCGCGCAAGGTGATGGGCTTTAAGGTCTATGCCATGGCCCTGTACGTCGAGGACGAGGGGGCGCGGGCCGCCTTTCCCAAGCTGGCGCAGCAGGCCGGCGGCGCCGATCGCGACTCGCTCCTGCACAGCGATCTGGCCTACAAGTTTGTCGTGCTCGGCGACTTCGGCAAGGTGGCCATCATGCACTTTGTCCGCGCCGTATCAGCCAACGACACCCGCAAGGCCTATCGCGAGGCGCTGGCCGCGCTTAGCGGCAGCGGCGCACCCTCCGACTTGCAGCGCGACATTGAAGCCTTCGTGCTGCTGTTCGATGACATTGCAGCTGGGGAAGATGTCGTGGTCCGCAGCGCCCCCGACGGTCAGATCAGCGTCGAAGCGCACGGCCAAAAGAAGCTCGGCCCCAAGAACCTGCGGCTGTCGCACGACGTCTGGGAGCTGTGGCTGGGGCAGAAGCCGATCTCGGGCGATCTCAAAAAGACCATCCTCGATCGCATCGAGACGCTCGGTCGCTAGGAGCCGTCATAAAAGCGCAGCGCCAGCAGATCGGCGCCGATGCCGGTCGACAGCAGGCGCTCGTGTCGGTCCCCCAGCAGCCGGGCCGTCCAGTCGGTGTAGCCACCGTCGACCAGCGGTAAACGCAAACCACTTGCATCTACTGCCGTGAGGCGGAGGCAGGGACCGCGGTAGTAGCCCAGGCCTTCGGTGCGCGACAGATCGTGGCGCAGGCTGACCTGCGGAAACTGCGCGGCGAGCGGCGCGCGCACCTGCGCATCCAGCGCTTCGAGTCGCTGGCGATGGGCGGCGGCTAGAGGACCCGCTCCGTCGAGAACCTGGGCCAGCGAGCCGCGCAGCGGGGTCAGCCCTAGGCGAGCCAGCGCGGCATCGGCATCGCCAAAGACCGCGGTGCGGACCTCGGCGCGCACCCGCTGGCGGTCGATACCGGCCGCCCGTAGCCGGGCTTCGATGGTGATCGTGTCAGCCAGATCGACCTGCAGCTCAGCGGGCCGGAAGCCGTCCCGCGACAGCGCCTGCAGCGCAGCCAGATAGATCGCGATGTGGCGGCGCAGCTCGTCGAAGTCGCCGTCGTCGCGATCGGCGGTGACCAGGGCGAACAAGCGAAAGTGCGGCAGCAGGCCCGGAGGGGCTGGCTGCATGCGGGTACAGCGCTGCAGTGCGCACAGGTGCAGCGGTAGGTCGCGTCGCTCGCTCGGCCGTCGCTGCTCGGCGGCGATCAGGGCCAGCGCCGTCGTCGGATCGGCGACCAGCTCAGCACCGCGGCTGGCCGTAAGGACGTTGTTCTGGTGCACCTGGCCCAGCTGGTGGGTGGCCGCAAACGGCAGCACCGGTGAGAGCTCCACCGCGCCGAACTCGGGCGCGGCGGCGTACAGCGCGCCAGCGATGCGCAGCGACAGGCGGGGATCGACG
The DNA here is from genome assembly GCA_964628555.1 of uncultured Myxococcales bacterium. Taxonomy (GTDB): domain Bacteria; phylum Myxococcota_A; class Polyangia; order Palsa-1104; family JAEUJZ01; genus JAEUJZ01. Next base: position 8,820 of record CAZVMD010000032.1, read on the forward strand.
GGGCCGGGTGAAAACAGCGGCCCGCGGGCGAAGTCTTGCTGCAGCGTCGCCAGGCTGCGGCTAGCCGCACGCTCGCGGTGCAGAGCCAGGAGCAGCGACTGCAGATCGCGCGGTGAGAGCGCGCACAGCGCCGAGAAGATCTGCTCACCCGGACCGGGCAGCGAGCGCAGGATGCGGGCCAGAATCGCCGAGTGCTCAGCCATGTCGCGCAGCCTAACAGCGGACGCGGAAGCGCGGGGCCATGCTTGTCCGCCCAAGTGCATCCGTCGCCGGTGAAAGTCGCGCTGGCCGAGGGCGATGGCGATATACTCGAAGCATGCAGGCTTTCTCAGGTTTTCCCTCGCTGCGTTGGCTGTCCGGCGGGCTTCTGGCGGTGCTGCTGGGCGGTCTGTCCGCCTGTGCCGCGCCGCGCCTGAACCTGGCTGCCGAGGCCGAGCCGCCCGGGACCTCGTTCAACAAGGCCTATGACCGCTGGACGCGCGACGCCACGGTGATGTCGCTGCGCGAGATGGACACCACGTTCCTGATCATCGCGACGCTGCGCTCGAAGGCCTTTCAGCGCACCTTTGCCGATCGCTACTGCGCGCTGTATGGCATCAACGACCCGGCCGAGCGGGCTCGCATCGAGACCGCCGAGCTGTCGCTGGCCGACGGCGGCCTGGCCTTCTGGGTCCAGACCTACGCCCACAATGACCGCTGGAACGATCTGCTGCCCAAGCACAACCGCTGGCGCCTGGTGCTGATCGACGAGCTAGGGGGCGAGGTCGGCTCGCCCGAGGTGACCCCGGTGGGATCAGAGCAGCATCTGCAGGCCTCGCTGTTCAATCGCTCGCCCGATCCGCTGCGCCGGCTGTGGCACGTCAAGTTCCCACCGCTGCGTCCGGTCTCGGGCTCCGCCCCGCGCAAGCTGACGCTGCGCCTGACCGGGCCCGAGGGAAAGACCGACCTCGTCTGGCTGGTTGAGTGATATGGTCCTGCTTCCGTCATGACCACGCCTGCTGCTCCGCCCACCGAAAGTTCCTCGCTACCGTCGAAGTCCTTTGAAGTCCTGTCCGGGGCTCGGCGCGGCTTCCGGCTGCCGTGGGGCGGCGGCATGGGCAGTGGCATCACCATCGGCCGCGCGCCGCAGAACCAGCTGGTGCTGCCGGACGACCATCTGTCGTCTGAGCACGGCCAGATCTTTCGCGAGGGCGAGCGCATCCTGTATCGCGACTTTCGCTCGACCAATGGCTCGCGGCTGTTGCGCCGGGGCGGAGCGCTGTGCCCGGTGGACGCCAGCTGCGGCTTTGAGATCGAGCTGGCCGATGGCGATCAGCTGCTGCTTGGCGATCCGCTGAGTCCCGTCGCTGTGCTGTACCGGGCTGAGGGCAGTGGCCAGGCTACGGCGGTGACTGCGGCCGGGGCTGGTGACAGCGGCGAGACCGAGGTCGGACGCATCCTGGCTCGCCGCACGCTCAATGAGGCGGAGGCGGTGGCCGGTAAGGTCGAGCGCGATCCGCAGGTGGCGGCGCTCCTTTTGGCGACGACCAAGAAGCTCGGGCGGCGTGGCCTGGATCTGCAGGCGGTGTTCGACGGCCTGGCCGACGCGGTCTTTGAGCTGGTGCCGCTTTCCACCCACATCGCCGTCGAGCTCGACGACGGGCCAGAAGGTCGCATGGCGACCGTCTATACGGCGGCGCGACGACCCGAGCGCGCTGCCGAGCCGCGCAGCGAGGGCAAGGGCGAGGCCAAGGCGCCACCGCTGCGTGCCTCGCGGGCTGTGGTGCGTCGCGTCCTGGCCGAGCGGGCAGCGGTCCTGATCGCCAATGCGGCACAGGATCTGGCGGGCGTGGCGTCGATCATGGGGGCCCGCATCCAGTCGATCCTCGGCGTGCCGCTGTGGGAAGGCGAAGACATCCGCGGCGTGATCCAGGTCGATAACCGCGCCAGCTCAGCGATGTTCAAAGAGCGCGATCTGGAGGTGCTGCTGGTGCTGGCCGGCCTCGGCACGCTGGCCATCGAAAACGCTCGCCTGCATCAGCGCCTGCGCCTGGCTGAAGAGCAGGCCCGCGGCGAGGCACGCTTCCTCAAGCACAGCGAAGAGAAGCGGCGCGCGCCGACGCCGATCGGCCAGAGCCCGGCCATGCGCGAGGTGCTGCGCCAGGTCGAAAAGGTGCAGGGCACGCGGGCCACCGTCTGCATCGAGGGTGAGACCGGTACCGGCAAGGAGCTGGTCGCTTCGCTGATTCACTATCAGAGCCCGCGCCGCGACAAGCTGTTCGTGGCCCAGAACTGCGCCGCCGTGCCCGAGAACCTGCTTGAGTCCGAGCTCTTCGGGCACAAAAAAGGCGCCTTTACCGGGGCCGACAGCGACAAGAAGGGACTGTTCGAGGTGGCGGACGGCGGCTCGCTGTTCCTTGACGAGATCGCCGAGACCTCGCTGGGCCTGCAGGCCAAGCTGCTGCGCGTGCTGCAGGAGAGCGAGATTCGTCCGGTCGGCGCCACCCAGCCCAAGCGGGTCGATGTCCGCATCATCTGCGCCACCAACCGCTCGCTGGAAAAGGAAGTCGCCGAGGGCCGCTTCCGCCAAGATCTGTACTACCGCCTGAAGGTCTTCCCGCTGCGCCTGCCGCCGCTGCGCGAGCGCCGCGACGATGTGCCGCTGCTCGCCGAGCACTTCTTGAAGAAGTACACGCAGGAGCTCAAAAAGCCGATCTCAGGCTTTACGCCCGACACGCTGTCGCAGCTTGCCAGCTACAACTGGCCGGGCAACGTGCGCGAGCTGGAAAACGAAGTGCAAAGACTTTGCATTCAGGTCGAGCCGGATCACTTCATCACCCCCGATCTGCTGGCGCCGCATATGCGCCAGGCCGAGGGGGTGATCGATCGCATCGCGCCGAAGAAGGGGCCGCTCAAGGACATGCTCGAAGAAGTCGAGCGCTACCTGATCCTGCAGTGCCTCAAAGAGCACGACGGCAACAAGACCCGGGCCGCCGAAGCGCTGGGCATCACCCGCGAGGGGCTGCACAAGAAGCTGTCGCGCTTTGGGCTGTAGGCGGATCCGCGCGCTGGCTCTGGGCTCCGCTGGGTCCAGCTGCGATGGGCTGTCCGGGCCGCGCTAGAAGTGACCGGTGCGCAGCAGGTAGTACTCGTTGATCGGCCGGTCATCCTGCAGCGCGGGGACGTTGGCGAGCCGAATCAGCAGCGGCAGGGCCATCGGCCGGCTGAGCACGCCCTGAATCATCTGCGCTGGGCTGAGCTGTGGATTCCACTCGATCAGATCGCGGCGTGCCGCCTCTGGCAGGCGCGCGGCTAGCTGCTGGGCCGTGGCCTGATCGGGCAAGGGTACCGCACTGCCCAAGAGGTGATAGCCCCAGCCCTCGACGGAGCTGTAGACGCGAACCTGTGGGAAGGACGCCTGCAGCGCGCGCGCAACCGCCGACAGCGTGGCGGCATCGGCCACCGGAATCCACTGCTGCAAGATGCCCGCTGGAGCCAGGCGTCGCCGCGCCTCGCGATACAGCTCGGTGGTGTAAAGCAGGCTAGAGCCGGCGGCGGCCACCGGCGGGGGCGGATCGATGATGATGACGTCGAACTTTTGTCCTTCGCGCGCCAGAAAGCGGCGGCCATCGTCGATCACCACGCGGCCGTTCTTAGCCTTCAGGACGGCGTCGCCATCGGGGTGAAAGAAGCCGATCAGCTCGGGCACGCTGGGCACAAGCTCGACCGCCGTCACCTGGATGCCCCACGACAGCGCCGAGCGATACGAGGTGCCCATGCCAAAGCAGATGACCAGCGCGCTCTGCGGCGGCTGGCTCAGCATGGCTAGCGGCAGGTGGACCATCATCTTGGTGATCGGCGTCAGGCTGGTCATGCCGACGCCGTTTACCGTGATGTGCTTGTCCATGCCGCTACCCCAGGCCACGGTGGTGGCGGTGTAGTCGCGGCGCTCGATCTTGGGGGCGGGAAAGCGATCGACGGCGCTGCGCGGCAACAGCACCAGCCCCAGTCCGGGCAGCAGCGAGCCCAGGCACAGCACTCCGGCCGCCCGTCGCAGGCCCGGTCCGCTCGCGGCGATCGGCTCGCGCGCGATGGTGTAAAGCGCGGTCAGAAAGAGCGGCGCCGCAAGCAGGAGCAGCGCGCTGCGCTCGGTCAGCTGGGGCAGCAGCAGAAAGCCGGCCAGCAGCGGACCCAGGATGCAGCCGACCACGTTGACGGCATAGCCAACGCCGACTCGTCGCGCCTGACCGCGGCCGTAGCGATCGACGAAAAGCGGCGTGAGGAAGCCCAGGCTGGCGCAGAACGGCCCGATCCCGACGGCGACCTGGAAGAGGCCATGCAGGAAGCCAGGCTTGGCGAAGCGGGGGTCGGCGGCGGCCAGCGGCAAAAGCGACAGCAGCGCCGTACACGCCACCACCCACAGCCAGTGACTGCTGTCGACCCGCGACTGCCGCGCCGCCCACAGCCGATAGAGCTGCGAGCCGACAAACGTGGTGCCCAGATAGATCGCCAAGATGGCGGCAAACGCATACACCAGCGTCCCGACGTAGGGCAGAAACAGGCGCGTCCAGACCACCTCCATCGCCATGCTAGAGAGCCCGGTCAGGCACAGCCAGAGCAGCGTCAGCCCGGGGGCTCGCGGATCTTCAAGCGCTGGACTGTCGGGCTGCGCGGTCGCGTCCTTTTGGACTGCTGGCTCGGCGAGCGCGCGTCGTCGGCTGAGCAGCAGGGCCGCGACACACAAAAGCAGGTTCAGGCTGCCGGCGATGAGCAGGGTCTTGCGAAAGCCGAACAGCTCGATGAGCACAAACGCCGAGCCCAGCGTGCCCAGCGCAGCCCCGATCAGGTTGGCCAGATACAGGTAGCTAAACGAGCGCTGCGCCGACGGGCCATACAGGCGCCGCATCGCGGTCATGGCCAGGGGAATCGTCGTGCCCATGCAGACGCCAAACGGCAGCATGGTCACGGTCAGCACCAGGCCCGCCCCGACGTAGTGCAGACCGGAAGCCCAGCTGGTGCCTAGCCAGCCGAGCAGCGCGCTGCCTTGCACAAAGCCAAAAGGCACCAGCAGGCTCGACACGCTGATCAGGCCCTCGACGAGGCCGTAGGCCCGCAGCGGCTGCTGTGCGCCCTGCGACTCGGGCAGCCACTTGTCGATGATGCGGCCGGAAAGCGCACTGCCCAGACCCAGCCCGGCCATAAACAGCGACAGCACCAGCGACACCATCGGAGTGGTGACGCCAAATGCCGCCATGGCCAGGCGCAGCCAGACTACTTCGTCGATCAGCGAGCACAGCCCCGAGATCGCGAAGAAGGCGAAGAACCATCGGCTACTCATGACCGCAACTTACTATGGCGGCTGGTCCCGGCGGGGCGTCTCTTGGGTGCTGCGGGCGCGAAGCTGCGACAGGCCGCGCAGCACGATGCCGGGCGGGCGCACCGCGCTGCGCAGATCGATCTGCAGATCGGGCAGGCGCGACAGCAGCGTAGAAAAGACGATCTGCGCCTGCCGACGGGCCAGCGCGGCGCCGACGCAGAAGTGGGGCCCGTGGCCGAACGAAAGAAGGCGGTGCCGCACGTCGCTGCGACCGATGTCGAAGCGCTCGGGATCGACGAAGACCCAAGGATCGCGGTTGGCCGCGGCGAGGCTGGCCACCACCAGATCGCCCTTGCGAATCAGGCGTCCCGCGATCGTCAGATCGCAGCGCGCGGTGCGGGTGGTCAGCTGGGCCGGCGGCTCGTAGCGCAGCATCTCTTCAATCGCCGACTCGCACAGGCTGGG
>CAZVMD010000032.1:14680-23520 GCA_964628555.1 uncultured Myxococcales bacterium
GCTAGCTGCTCGCGGAAGTAGGCGGCAGCCTCGGGAGCGACCCGATGGGCCTCGGCCAGGCCGGGCAGGATGCGGGCGATGTCCAGCAGTACCGACAGCGCTTCGGTGTAGTGGCGCAGTCGCGGCAGGTCGGTTTCGGGCAGGCCCATCAGCGTGGCAATCGTGCGCAGCGACAGCGGGATCGCCAGATCGCGCACGACATCGAAGCTGCCCTCGCTCGCTTCCCGCGAGAGTGCGGCATCGATCAGCGCGTCGGTCAGGGCCTGTAGCGGCGCTCGCAGTCCTTCGACGATCGAGGGCAGAAAGGCGCGGCTGAGCGGCTGGTGCAGGCGGCTGTGCTGAGGCGGATCGGCAAACAGGATGCTGCCTTGCACCACGGCCTGCGGCAGCAGCCCGCCCGAGATCGCCGCCGAGGACAGGCGCGGATCGCGCAGTGCAGCCGTGACCTCGGCATAGCGGGTCAGGACAAACAGGCGCGCGCCAAACAGCGTCGCCAAGTGGACGGGATCGGACTCGCGCAGGCGGCGATAGCTGGCGTAGGGATCGCGATGAAACTCGCCGGAAAATGGCTGCCAAAGCGGTGGCGTCACGGGCATAAAGCCTCCTCGGCGCGCTGGCTGCGGCGCAGCTTGTCGCGGACATAGGCGGCCCAGCCGCGATACACCAGCATCTGCTTGGGCCAGCGCAGCAGGCAGCGTAGCCGGCTGCGCCAAAGCAAGCGGGCCTGAGCGAGCCTTTGCGCCCGTCGCTGCTGCGCATCCCGTGCCTCGAACAGCGAGTCGCTCTTGGGGTCATAGCGCAGGCCAAGCGGTGGCGCGCCAGCCAGGATCAGCGGCCGGAAGCGGGCCACCAGCTCAGCCTGGCTGCGCTCGAACAGGGCCTGCCGCCGGCGCGGTCCCTCGGGCCGGAGCTCGCCGCGATACGACAGCCAGGCGCACTCGCGGACCACCGCAAGCAGCGAGCAGGGCGCTTGCAGACCGCGCAGCACCCAGGCACTGACCTGGCTTGCCGCCAGCTCCATCAGCGCGCGCTGCTCGTCGGCGCAGGCCGGATCGCGGGCGTACAGCAGGCGCATCGGCTTGCTCCAGCGGCCGGCCAGATACAGATCCGGCAGCGCCTGCAACGCAGCGAAAAGCGGGCTGAGCTCGATGAGGTTTAGCTTGGCCTGCCGCGCGCCGCGCCCCGGTGTCGGCAGCGATAGCGACAGCGTCAGCGGCGGCAGGTGGGTCAGCAGCGGGCGCCACGGTCGGGCAGCGCAGCGGGCCGCCGCATCGGCCAGCGTTCCATCGTCGAGCACGGCGAAGAGATCGGCGATGCCCAGCTCGCCATCGCACTCGCCGGCCCAGAGCTGACTGCCAAACAGGCTCAGGCTGCGCAAGCATGGGCCCAGCCGGTCGACGCAGTGCGCGGTCAGCGCGGCGTGCGCGGCAGTGCTTAGCGCTCGCACAGTCGATCCTGCAGGGCCATGACGCGGGTCGCCGCGGCAAAGCCGAGGTAGCGCCCGATGGCTGTCGGCACGAGCGGCGCCTGGTGGCGAAACCAGGGCAGGGCCGGCGGCGGCCGATCGTCGAGGAGGTCGGCGATCCAGGCACCACAGGCGGTGGCCAGCGCGACGCCGTGTCCGCACCAGCCCAGCGCGTGGACGATGCGCGGGCGCCCGGCTGGGCGACCGATGAGCGGCAGCGCATCCAGCACATAGCCGATGGTGCCGCCCCAGCCGCCGACTGGCTGCAGCGAAAGCGCGGCGGGGAAGACGGCGCGAAACTCGGCCTGCAAGCGGGCGAGTGCGTGCTGCAGGGCGGCTGGTCCGCCATCGCCGTCGGAAAAGGGGTAGCGCGGTCGCCCTCCGCCAAAGACGATGCGCCGATCGGCGGTGAGCCGGAAGTAGTTGAACAGCCGGCGGGCATCGAGCATCCCATCGCGCCCGGCCCAGCCGAGCTGCGCCAGGGCCGCGTCGGACAGCGGCGTGCTGAGCAGCGCCTGCAGCTGCACCGGCAGCAGCCGACCGGGCAGGATGCCAAGCTGCGGCGCAAAGCCCGCCGTCGCCACCACGACCTGTCGGGCCCGCACGCCACCTGCGGCCAGCTGCAGCTGCACGTGATCGGCGCCGGGCGGATCGCTGATGGCCAGGACCCGCGAGTGCTCGTGCAGCCTGCCGCCGCGCGCCTGCACGCGCTGGCCCAGGCCGACCAGCAGGCGCAGCGGATCCAGCACGCCCGCCGTCGGAAAATGCAGCGCGGCCGGCCCCGGCTGGGCGGTCGTCGGTCGCTGATCGAACAGCCGCAGGCGGGCAGCGAAGGCGGCATCGCTCAGCGCCTCGACGGCGTGCCCCAGCCCCAGCTCTTGCATCAGCGCCGCCTGGGCTGCCAGGCGCAGCCGCTGCCGCGGGTGGCGGGCATAGATCGTCTGGCCGCCCATGTGCAGCTGGCAGTCGATGCCCTCGTCGGTGATCAGCTGACGGACGGCCTGCACTGCCGACAGGGTCTGGCGGTACAGCGCGGCAGCCGGGTCGGGGCCCAGGCGGCGGACCAGGCTGCTCAGGCTCTGGCCGACCCCGGGGCTGAGCATGCCGGTGCTGCGAGCCGAGGCGCCGCTGCCCAGGCGGTCCGCTTCGAGCACTAGCACTGTCTTTTCGGGGTGATGCCGCAGCAGGTGATAGGCCGCCGACAGCCCAGCCAGGCCGCCGCCGATGATCGCCACGTCGGCCTGGTGCCAGCCCGGCGATAGCGGTGGCAGCGGCGGCAGCAGCGCGGGGCGGGACCACAGCCAGTAGGGCTCGATGAGTGGGACTTGGGCGGCGGCCGCGGCCGGTTTTGCGCCGGCCAGGTTCTGTTCTGGTTGATGTTTCATGCTGTTTCACAACTGTTACGTGTTGAAACAGAGGCGCGATCGAGGGCGGCGGTCAGGCTGGGGGCGCGACGTAGGCGCCAGATGCGGCCGTCGATCGCGTAGTGATGAAAGGCGATGCCCCAGCCCAGGCCCAGCAGCACATTACGCCACAGCGACGGCGAGACCAAGGCCACGCCCAGGATGCGCGGCCCGTACCAGCCCAGCCCGAACAGCACGCCCAGCCCCAGGTAGCGCGACAGCCGGCCGAGCGGGATGCGCCCGCGCCCCTTTTCGTAGTGCCAGACGATGCGGTGGTACTGCAGGTTGTGAAACAAGGTGAGGACCGCGGTGATCAGCAGCAGGTGATCGAGCAGCGCGAAGACCGCGACATGAAACAGCGCGACGATCAGCAGGAAGAGCTCGCGCGGGCCGACCGGCTGCCGTCGCAGGCGGGCGACGTAGTGGGGCAGCAGGGCGCAGAGCAAGAGCCCCATGGCCCCATCCAGCAGCCCACGCAGCGTCGGCAGCGACGCGACCGGCAAAAGCTGCGGCAGGCCGCTTTGGCGATACGGCTCCGACAGCGCGAAGCGCAGGTAGGGGTACAGGCCGGCCAGCCACAGCAGCCAGACATCCTGCCGCGTGCCGATCGGGCTCGACAGGCGACGCTGATACAGCACCAGGAAGCCGTAGTGCTGGCGCAGCAGGTGATAGTAGGCCCACAGATAGGCGAACAGCAGGAAGTGCTGAAACAGCGCTCCCGACTGCCCAAGCAGCGACGGGCGCTGCGGCAGCAGCCAGCCATCGAACAGCGCCAAAATCGGCCCCAGGGCCAGCCACAGGAGGGCCCAGCGGCCCGGCGCCTGGGCGCGACACTCGCGGTCGCCAGGCGGCGCCAGATAGGTGCGGGCATAGGTGGCCAGGACGTGCGTGCCGTCGAACAGCACCCCCCAGGCAAGCAGCAGCCACAGCGCCGGATGGCCGACGGCATAGCGGGCATCGTCAAGCGGCGGTGCGAGCCGGAACAGGGCCAGAAGCCCGAGGGCCGGCAGCACCGAGCCCTGCAGCCACAGCAGATCCTGCCGCGCCGAGATCAGCCAGGGGCTGCGGCTCATGCGGCGCTCCCGTCGGCCGCCGGCTGTGGCTGGGCCGGCGAGTGCGCGGGCCTGGCGCGGGTGGCCAGCCGCGACCAGATCAGGCGCTGGATCGCCTGCCCCGGTCGCGAGGCGCCAAAGCGAAAGACCGCCGTGGTCAGCCCCTCGGCCCAGGCACCTTCGAGGGCGTAGCAGCGGCTCAGCCAGTGCGACCAGCGGATCTGGGCATCGTTTTTGGGCCAGCGCTCGCGCTCATAGTCGGAAAGCGCCCGCAAAAGAGCCGTCGGATCCGGGGCGATGTGGTGCGCGCTGTTTTCTTCGGCCCGACGGGCGGCGCACAGCGGCGGACCGATGTGGCGAGCCAGCGCGGCGGCATCTTCGATCGCCATCGTCATGCCCTGCCCAGCCGTCGGGTTGGTGACGTGCAGGGCATCGCCGATCAGCACCGCACCGTCGCGGTGATAGTGCCGGGCATGGCCGCGCGCCAGGCTGTACAGGTGCGCGCCCTCGGCATGGGCGAAGAGCCCTCCCGGCTGCCCCAGCCGGCGCAGCAGCGGCGAGCGGGCGGCGATCGCCGCGAGCTTCTGCGGCAGCGGACCCGCGCGAAACAGATCGTGCTCACGGGCGCGCACCAGCACACCCAGGCCCAGGCGATCGCTGCCCTGCGGCACGACGAGGATGCCGCCCGCTGGGTGTAGCTCGATGCGCATCGCGTCTTCGTACTGCTCGGGACTTTGGCCGGGGGGCGGTCGCTGACACTCGACGATGTAGTAGCCGTGATCGTAGGCGCGGGTCGGCAGCGACAGGCCCAAGAGCTCGCGCACCGTTGAAGCTGCGCCGTCGGCACCGACCACCAGGCGAGCCCGCAGGGTCTGCTCGCCGCCCTCGCTGGTCACCCGTGCTCCGACGACTCGCTGGCTGCCGTGCACCTCGTCGCGCAGCAGGGCGCGCAGGCGACAGCGATAGCGCACCTCGGCCTGGCCGCGGTTCTGTGGTCCGTGCACCGCGGTGTGCAAGAGCGCGCGCTCGATCTCGGGATGGGCCAGCACCAGATACGGCGCTGCGCCCCGGCCAGCCTCGGCGGGCCCAGCGCTGAGCGGCGCTTCCAAGAGCCGTCCCAGCCGGTGGTGAAAGACCTGCATCTTGGCCAGCGGGCGGGCGCCAGCCGACAGCAGCGCGGGCAGCGCGCCATACTCACGCAGCGTCGCAGTCACGGCCGGCAGCAGGCTGTCGCCGCGGTTGATATTGCCGGGGCCGGAGCGCCGATCGATCACCGCGACCCGCAGGCCATAGCCGGACACCAGGGCCAGGGCCAGCGCGGCGCCACCGACGCCAGCTCCGACGATCAGCACATCGTACTCGGCGGCTGCGGACGCGTCTTTCCGGGACTGCGGGCTCACTAGGCGGCCTCCTTTTTGCGGTGTGGTGCGGCGATCGCCGGTGACCTGGGAGAAAGGACGCACAGCGCTTGTGACTGACAGCGCAGCGTGACCGGGGTGGCGCTGCTCGGCAGCTCGCCGTCGAGGCACAGCGGCAGCTCGGGCGGTCGCTCGGGTGTCCCCGGTGCATCCGCTGCAACGCTGATCTCGACCCACGGGCTCTGCGCGAGGATCAGGCCCGGCAGCGTGCCGTGCGTACCGCGCAGGATGCGCGGAAAGTGCCACAGCAGCTTGGCCTTGGGCATGGCCGGGACGATGCACAGATCCAGCAGGCCGTCGTCGAGCCGAGCGGCAGGGCTGACGCGGAAGCCGCCGCCATAGCTGCGGGTGTTGGTGACGGCCACGAACATGACCTCGCCGGTGTAGGCGCCGCCGCGCCAGCGCAGGCAGACCCGGCGCGGCTGGTACTGCCACAGGCCGGCCAGCGCCGCCGACAGGTTCAGCGCCTGGCTGCGTGGAAAGCGCGAGCCATGGATGCGACGCAGCGCCAGCTCATCCAGACCCAGCGAGGCGACGCAGCAGAACGGCTGCGGCTCACCGTCGGCCGGCTCGGCCAGGCCGCTGTCCAGCCAGCGCGGCTGACTGTGCGGCGACAGCAGAAGCTGCAGTGCCATCGCTAGCTTGCGACTGTCGCTCAAGTCGTGGACAAAGTCGTTGCCCGAGCCGGTCGGCAGCACGCACAGCGGCACCCGCTGCGGCCGTCCCAGCTGGCGCAGCGCTGCCAGTGCCAGCCTGACCGTGCCGTCGCCACCAGCGATGCCGAGGGCCCGCAGTGAAGCCGCCGACTCCTGCGCCGCCTGCACTAGCTCGATGAAGTGGGCGGGGCTGCGGCTCTCGCTGCAGGTCAGGCCGGGCCGCGTCAGCTGGCGAGCCAAGAGCGAGCGCAGCGCCGCCTGGCCCCGCCCCGAGCGCGCACTGGGATTTATGATGATATGTACGCGTCTTTCTGTGTCGATATCAGAGCCCATGGGGTGTCCTTGCCCTTTACAGCGATCGAGTCAGGCGCAAGAGGTCCCAGATGGCGCGCAGCGACAGCGCCTGCGCCGCTACGTACTCGGGCTCGATGAGGTCCGGCCCCCACTTGCGCTTGTAGTCGGCTTGGCTCTGGGCGGGATAGACAAGGCGGCCATAGCGGGCCAGCAGGCGGATCGCCAGGTCCAGCCAGGAGCTGCTGTTTATCGACGGAAGATCTGCATCTTCAGGGCGGGTGATAAACGGCGTGAAGCCGAAGTGCAGATAGCGCGCGCCCTCGGCCTGCAGGCGGGCCATGGCTTCGGCATTGCACAGCTCCATGGCGCCCGGTGGGGCTTCCGGCAGGCGGCGCGTCAGATCGTGGAGGTAGCCGGGGTGCTGGCCATAGACCGGCACATAAGTAATAAATCCAAGCCAGCTATTACTAAATTGGTGGTCTTTTTTATGTTGATATTTATTCGCAAGCGGCGCGACGGCCTCGGCAGCGGCCACGGGCTCGGCCTGCTCGACGACAAAGATGCGGCGGCGGCGGTCGTCGCTGGCTTCGGTCACCGGGGTGCCAAGCTCGCCGATCATGAAGTCGAGCTCCTTTTTGCCTTTGCGGCGCAGCCAGCGATCGCTGATCGCCTGCAGGGCGGCAAAGCTCGCCGGACTGCGCGGAAGCTCGCGGCCTAGCTCGCGCACGCGCAGGCCCAGGCGACGGGCGCGGCCGATCTTGTTGCGCAGCTTCATGCGGCGGGTGCCGGCCAGGCGGAAGTCGGGCAGGTGCAGGCCGAAGCTGGTGCCAAGCGGATTGACGGTGAAGCCGCGGGTGGCAAACAGCGCAAGCTGCGGTCGGCGAAGCTGCACCGCGACGACGGCACAGTCCAGCCGGGCAGCGTGGGCCAAAAAGGCATCGAGCAGCGAGGCGCGCTGAGCCTCGGGCGCGTGGACGCCACCAAACAGGAACAGGTGGCGGCCGTGGCGGCGGTAAGCGATAAAGCCCGCGGCTGGCGGCTGGCTGAAGAACGAGTTTTGCGTCGCCAGCGCCAGATAGCCCGAGGGATGATCGATTAGCTGGGGCAGCAGCGCAGCGTCGGGGCGCAGGCGGTCGCTGGGCACCGGCGCGACGCCGGGCAGGGTCAGCAGAGCAGAGGACATGGCGGGCTCCATCGCGGCGGGCGGCAGGCCCTAGTGGGCGGGGCGCAGCGTGGCTGGCAGGATGGGGCTTGCGGCCGCGCTCGGCTCGGGCTCGAAGGGCAGGGAGGCAGGCTTGTAGGTGTTGCCGAATAGGCTGCGGTCGCCCAGAAGATGCAGCGGCAGCGCCAGCATCGCCCACTCGACGTCGCCCTGCCGCCACCACCACAGGCCAAGCAGCAGGAAGACGCTGACGAAGCTGTGCGTCAGGTTGTAAAGGTGGTGAAAGATCGGCGCGATGCGGATCGGCTGGGCGGGCAGCCGGCTGGCTTGGCGACGGCGGCGGGCCAGGCGATAGGCGATGGCGCCGGGCACATAGCCGACCAGATCCAGCGCCACGAAGGCAACCAGGAAGCGGCTCCAGCGGACCTCGGCGAAGAAGGCCAGCAGCAGATAGGCCAGGCCGGCCAGGGCCAGCGCAGCCTCGGCGCGGACCCAGCGGAAGCTCTGATCGGTGTGGAAGCGGTTGGCAGTGTCCATGGCAGTCCCTCGGGGCGGTGACGTGGAGGCGTTGGGGTGACTCGCGGCGCGGCGCTATAGGGCCAGTCCGGCGCTCGCCAGCAGGCGGCTGTGCTCGGCATCGATGCGCGAAAGGATGTGCGCCACCTGATCGGCGTAGGGGGTGTCGGCGATGCGGCGGCCGGGGCAGAGCTCAGCGTCGGCGAACAGGTCGCGATGGCGACGCGCGACGGCATCGAACAGGCCGACAAAGACGCGGACGTAGTAGTCAAACACCTCGCGCAGCGCGGTGCGGGCCTGGCGACAGAGCCGGGCCGTGCGCGAGCGCTCGGCGGGATCGTCGGCCAGCAGAGTCTGCACCAGGCGAGCGCCGAGCAGGACATGGCGGGTCTCGTCGACAAATGCGCCGCGCACCAGGCCGGCCAGGTAGGGATCGATGGGCTGCCAGTAGCGCTCTTCGTAGGCGTACAGCGGATAGGCCATGCCTTCCAAGAGCAGGTTGGTCAAAGTCAGGCCGTGCAGGAAGTGACCGCTGTCGGCGACCTCGTAGCAGTGATCGAGGAAGCGGCGCAGCGGCGGCGTGAGGATGGCCTCATCGACGCGGCCGGGGGGGAGACCGGCCAGGGCGCGGGCCTGATCGCTGCGGCGCAGAAACGTCTCATAGTGATGCGCTTCGTCGAGCGTCTGCTGCGCCGAGAAGCTCAGCGCGGTCTGGCTGGGGGCGCGTCGCACCAGGGCGCCCGAGACGCGCAGCGCGACCTCTTCGAACAGCACAAACAGCGACAGATCGAGGCGATGGACCTCGGCCAGCCCGCGCGAGGTCTGCAACAGCGGCGGCAGCGTCGGGTCGAGGGCCGCGAGCTTCTGGGCCTGC
>CAZVMD010000032.1:23620-39272 GCA_964628555.1 uncultured Myxococcales bacterium
CCGGAGCTTGCTGCGCCCAGGCGATGCCGGCGTAGACCGCGGCGGCCAGCGGGGCCGTGGCCAGGATGGCGGGCAGCACCAGCTCGCGCTGCATGACGACAGCCGTCGACAGCAGCGAGAGCAGCAGCAGCGAGAACAGGGCGCGGCGCGGCAGCAGGCTCTGTCCATCGATGTGCGCGAAGCTCGACGGCAGATGGCCCAGCGTGGCCAGCGCCGCCGCCAGCCGCGACAGCGCCAGCAGGGCGCCGTTAAACGAGGTGTACGAGGCCAACAGCGACAGCAGCGCGATCAGCCATACCGCGGGCTGACCGGCCACGCGCTTGGCGAGCGCAAGCTGCGGCACGACCTGGCTGGAGAGGCCCCCGGCGCCGGCTGCGCTAAGCGGGCTGGCCAAGAGGGCCAGGGCCAGCAGGCCATAGAACACCGTCAGCACCAGCACGCTGCCACGCAGAGCCCCGCGCAGCGAGCGCGGCGAGACAGGCTGGCTCTGGCTGGTGACAAGCTCAAAGCCCATGTACAGAAACAGCGCCTGGCTGACGGCGGCAAGGAAGGCTGACAGCGACGGGTGCGGCGCCAGCAGGCGGGGCCACAGCCGACCCGCGTGCTGCGCCTCGACGATGGCATGCAGCGCGACCAGGGCGAGCGCGGCCAACAGCAGCCAGGTGGCCAGCCCCTGCAGGCGCAGGCTGAGCCGGACGCCGCGCCGACAGAGCAGCCAGGTGATGACGAGGAACAGCAGGGCATAAAGCTCGGCCGGCCCGCCGCTGGCGCAGGCCAGCAGACGACCGACCACGCAGGCCTCGGCTCCGACGAGAAACAGGCTGGCGAGCAGGTAGGGCAGGGTGAGCAGCAGGGCGGCTCGCCGACCAAGTCCGCGACCCAGGTAGGCGAGCAAGCCGGCCCGGCCGGGAATCAGGCCTGCCAAGAGGGCGAAGGCGCCGGCCAGCAGCCAGGCCAGGCCACCGCCACAGAGCACCGCAAGGAGAGCCCACAGGCCAGGTGCGCTGCCGCTCAGGCTGACGATGCCGGTCGCGCAGACCGCAGCGACGGCCGTACCGCAGCCCGAGGCAAGGAGCTGAGCGGTGCTGGGGGCGGCGGCAGCCTCGCGGCGGACGGGGAGCTCAGCGACTCGCGCTCGGAGTTGATGACGCTCGTCCAGCGACGTGACGGTCAGCTGGGGGCTCATGGCTGGCCCTCCCGAGAGCCGGGCTGGCGCAGCGCCAGGCTGGTCACGATGTAGTCCAGGCGCAGAAAGTCGGGCTCTGGCCCCTCGACGGTGAGCTCACCGAACAGGTATGGCTCGCTGGGGGGCTGACGCAGGCGCAGGATGCGCTGCAGCAGGGCCTGCGGGCCGCGAATCACGACGTGCGGGGGCGAGGCCGATTCTCCGCTCGCTGTGGCCGCTTCGATACTGGTGACCCAGCCGTCGGTGATTTCAAGCCGCACGGCATCGGCGCTGTCGTCGGCGCAAAGAGAAATGGCGCGGCTCCAGCCCCGCTGATCGGCGACTAGCTGCGGCTGTGCGTGATACTGCGCGGCCAGCTCGCAAGCGGCTTGCGACAGGGGGCTCGGCAGCGACGATGGGCGGTCACTCATGCCGCCTGCTCCGTCGGTGCGTTGGGCGGGGCGGCGACCAGCCAGTCCGGGGGCAGCGCCAGTGCGGGCTCAGCGAGGGTGAAGCCGTGCTCGGCAGCCAGCCCGGCGATCCACTCGGCATCGCTGAGCGCGATCTCATCGCCGACCCCGACGTCGCGCGCCTGACCCGACAGTGCCAGCAAGATCGTCTCGCTCAGGCACGCAAGCTGGATGCCGCTGGGCAGTCCCTGCAGGTTGCCAGCCCCAAAGCGCAGGCTGGGATCGGGCAGCGCGACCAGGCCGCCATCGAGGACGATGACGTCGCGGCGCCCGCGCACCTCGGGGCTGACATCGGCGGGACGGGCCACATCGCACAGCACACTGCCGGGGCTGATGTGGCGGCTCTCGATGATCGGCCGGCCGGCCCCACTGGCTGACAGGATCAGGCGACAGCTGCGCAGGGTCTGCAGATCGGTAGAGACGAGGATCTCGGTCGGGCTGGCGAGCGCTTTTGCCGTCGTGCGCAGGCTCTCGGCGAGCTCGTAAAGTGGCGGCAGGGGGCTTGCGGGCTTGCCGACCAGATACAGCTGTGCCGGCCGTTCCCGGTACAGCAGGCGAGCGCACAGCGCCCCCACCGAGCCGCGAGCTCCGACGATAGCGACTCGCTGCTGCGACAGGTGCAGGCCGCCGCTTGCCGCAGCTCGGATGAGCGCCGCTACCGCCATCAGCGCGGTCAGGCTGTTGCCGGTGGTAATCGCTGGCCCGCGGCCCAGCACGTCGAGGCCCCGTCGCGAGTACGGGGTGGTGAAGCCGCCCAGCCCGACGACGTCAGCCCCGAGGCGGGCGGCCAGATCGACGGCGCGCTGGATCTGGGCACTGACCCGACGGCGTCCGGCCCGCAGCAGCTGCGCTGGCAGCAGCGGCAGAGCGATTAGAAAGCCCTCCGCTTCGCGGCCCAGGCGCGAGCGAATGAGCGGGGTGCGCAGGACGCAGCCAGCTGGCAGCGCCGACATGAAGCGCAGATAGGCCGTGCGCTCACCAGCGTCGAGATCGGCGAGCTCGGGATCGGTCAGCGCCATGTCCTGCGGCTGGCTGTAGTGGATGACAAAGGCATAGCGTCGGCGCTGCGAGCCTGGGCTCGGCGCGGCCGTGATCGGCGGGGGCAGCGGCAGATGCACAGGTGGCAGCAGGACGGCCTCGGCCGCCGGCGCAGCGACGGAGTGACGGGTCGCCCCCAGACCCCTGGCCAGGCGTGCGCTGTGCCGTCCCTCCAGAGCCGGCAGCGCGTGTTCGAGCGCACTGCACAGGAGCTCGATCTGGGCCACATCGACAATCAGCGGCGGTGCGATGCGCAGCGTATGCCGGGCCGACAGCGATGGCAGGAGCAGGACGCCACACTCCTGCGCGAGCAGCGCCGCGAAGGCATAGGACAGCAGGCCCTGCTGGCTAAGGTAGCCGAGCAGGAAGCCATCGCTGTCGCCAGTCGGCTGCAGATCGAGGGCGGCAAACAGGCCGCGACCGCGCACTGCGGCAACGCTGCGCGGGAAGCGCTCGGGCAGGCGACGCAGGCGGGCCTGCAGCAGCGCCGCCGGCTCGGCCGCCGCGTCCAACACCCCCGCGCCCTGGGCGGGCTTTAGCGTCTGCAGCACGGCCAGCCCGACGGCGCAGGCGATGTTGTTGTTGGCGAAGGTCGAAGAGTGATGCAGCCCGAAGTCGGGGTCCCAGTGCTCGGCGGCAAACAGGCAGGCCGACAGCGGAAACAGCCCGCCACCGAGCGCCTTGGCCAGCAGCAGCACATCGGGGCGGACCTGCTCGTGCTCATAGGCAAAGAGCCGCCCGCTGCGGCCCAGGCCGGTCTGGATCTCGTCGAGGATGAGGGCGACCCCGTGCTGATCGCAGAGGCGGCGCACGGTCGGCAGATAGCCGGGCGGGGGCACGATGACGCCGCTCTCGCCCTGGATCGGCTCCAGCAGCACGGCGGCGATGCTCGATCCAGACTGGGAAAGTAGCTGCGCCAGCGCCGCGGCATCGCCGAAGGGGACCGGGAAAAAGCCGCTCGGCAGTGGGCCGAAGCCGTGCTGCTGCATAGGCTGCGCGGTGGCGGCCAGTGCCCCGAGCGTCTTGCCGTGATAGCTGCCTTGGGCGGTGATGATGCCAGGGCGACCGCTGCGTCGGCGCACGGCTTTGATCGCCGCTTCGACGACCTCGGCCCCGGTGCAGCCCAGCCAGGCGTAGGGCAGTCCCGTCTTCTGCGCGAGCGCGCCTGCCAGGTCTTCGGCGAACAGCGCGCGATAGGGCTGGACCATGGCCGGCGTGCCGGCGGTCAGCGCAGCGCTCGCGGCGGCCAGCACCGCCGGGTGATGATGGCCCAGGGCCAGCGCGCCGTACTGGGCATGCCCATCCAGAAAGCGCCGACCGGCCTGGTCAAACAGCCAGGCTCCGCTGCCGCGCACAAAGCGGCGATCAAAGCCGCAGTGATCGAGCAGACGGCGCAGCGTCGGGTTGAGGGCGCCCGGTTCCGCGCCGTCGTTGCCGTTCCACATGCACAGGCCAATAAAACGCCATAAGCCGCAATGTCAAACGATTTTGTTTTGGTATGTGTCTCTGGGTTGATTGATAATCTTTTGGTGTGGAATGAATCAGAATTAAGTCGGCAAAGTATCGCCCGTTCGCTGTCCCGTACGATGCTGATTTTCAGACGGAAAATCGGGCCGAACTAGGCTGGACCGGGTCGGTTTTTCTGCGCGCCCGGACGCAGGTTTTATTAATTTTTATAATTTTCTTAGTGTTGAAATTAACCATTGGTTACTAATGGAAAAACTTATATCATAACCTTGGGTTTTATTATGTAATATTTTTTGCCTATATCGGCCGCTGGGCCGCTCCCGCGCTCCGTCGGATGGGCGGGGGCGGGTCGCGGCTAGCGCGACGGGGCGGGCGCTACTTCAGGGTCTTGAGGATGGTCTCAAGCCAGGAGAAGGCGAAGCCGCGGACCTGCGGGAACTGGCTGGCCAGGAGGGACAGGAGCGGCAGGACGGCGTAGACGATGACCCGCGACAGGAAGTGGCGGTCGACGGTGAGCTTGCCGGGCTCGCTCTTGGCGACGCGCGACAGGACCTCGCTGCGGTTCATCTGCACGACGATCATGACGGCCAGGCCGGCCCCGGCCAGCATCAGCGCCGTCATGAACAGGAGCAGGAAGCGCTGCGGCTGGAACGGGTACGAGATCAGCGTCGCCAGCAGCACCAGCAGCCCAGCGGTGAGGAAGAGCAGGGTGTTGCGCAGATAGGGGAACAGGCGATGAATGTAGGCCACGACGCGCATCGCGATGTATTCCTCGCCGAGGCGCAGCCAGGCCGACAGCCCGTCGGGCAGAGCCTGGGCATAGAGCTCCGCCGCCGAGCGCTGCGGCACCAGACCGGCCGAGGTGATCGGCGAGCGCGACATCGGCTGGTTGTGCCAGAACACGCGCAGGATCTCGGCCAGGATGTGGGCGAAGGACTCGCCGGCCTGGGCCGGACTGCTGGCCTCGGGGGCATCGATGGTGCCGCGCAGAGACGCGAACAGCTTGCCTAAGGCCTGGCTCTGACCACCGGGGAGGTTGGCTAGCTCGCTGTCGATGTCAAGCTGACGCAGGTGGTTGCACAGCAGGCGCAGGTGATTGTGCTCGGCTTCGCTGCGGGCTCGTTCGGGCAGCGACTCGAGGAACAGCGAGCCGACCGAGCGCGCGAAGGCATCTGGCATGCGATCGAAGGCGCTGGCCAGCGGGTGATGCGCCAGGGCGTAGAGGAACTCGCGGAAGTGCAGCCACAGCCGCAGCGAGCGATAGCCGGCAAACAAGATCGCCGCGCTCAGCAGAGCAAAGAGCAGGCGGAAGCTGTGGTTGAGGGGAAAGTGTTCGAGCGAGGTCAGATCGGAAAACACGCTGGCCGCCAGGATCGCGGCGACGACCAGGGTGGCCAGGCGATAGCCGCGGCGCGGGGGCTTCTGCTGATCGGCGATGGTCAGCAGATCGTGACTGAGGTCGCTCTGGCTCTGTAGCTCGCCGACCAGGCGCAACAGGTCGGCCGAGGGTCGCATACCCAGGCGCAGCCGCTGCAGGTTGCTGTAGCCCCACAGCAGCAGCCCTCCGACGAGGATGACGAGCGGCGTGACCGGCGACAGGCCATAGGCGGGATGCGCGGCGCGGCGCAGGAAGACCATGTTGTTAAAGTCCCACTGCAGAAAGTTCACCAGCCGCACAAAGCCCTGGAACAACAGCAGCGAGAGCAGGAGCGAGACCCCGGCGAGCAGGCCGGGCACAAGCCATGGCCGGCTGCTGCGGCTGCGAGCTAGCCAGGCCCGCAGGCGTCCACCAAGCCCGAGGGTGGCCAGGCCCGAGTCGATGGTCACGACGATCATCGCGCAAAGACAGATGACCGCGACAAGGCCAATGCCGAGCACGCGCCAGGTCAGGCCCTCGTAGACGCCGATGTGCCGGCTGTAGTGCAGGATGCGCATCCACCAGGCGGCGCCGCCGAGCAGATGCTCGACGCGGTTGCCATCGCGCAGCTGGACGAAGTGGATGGTGATGAGCAGGGGATAGACCAGCGTCATCGGCAGAAACATGGTCAGCACGTAGATCGGCCGCCGCGCACCCTGGCTGCTCGGCTCGCCGCTGTCGTCGCCGCGGGCCTGGAAGAAGCTAAAGACGCGGAAGGGAAAGCGCAGCTCCTCGGCGGGCGCGGCGTAATAGGCGCGCAGGTAGCCCAGTGCCAACAGCAGCGCAACCAGGCCGAGCCCAAGGAGGAGCACGCTGAGGGTGCCCTGCTGGTTGGGGATGTAAAGCGGCACCGCTTCGGGGCGGGCACTGCTTTCAAAAACATAGCGACCGGCGCTGTAGTCGGGGATGAAGGTGAGGGGAAAGAGAGCGTCGTTGCCGACGGCGCTGATCCAGATCGAAGGTCGGCTGCGTGGGCGCTCGGAGGGGCGAGCGATGGGCTGCGAGTACTCCAGCAGCAGATCGCTGCGGTCGATGAGGGCGGCGGTGGCGTTGTACATGCCCTGATCGAGATCGCGCGCGAACTGCTGCCGGTACCACGAGCCGCGGAAGGGATAGCTCCACTGCTGATTGCGCACGAACAGCGGATAGGGCGACACCGTCAGCATGCCCTTGAGCAGCGGCCGCACGTCGGGGTGGGTATAGGCGAGGTCGTTTTCAAACGTGAACAGCACCGTATCGGGGGCGTAGCGTCGCACCTGATCGGCTAGGAACAGCTTGTCCTGTACGTCGGTGAAGAACAGGCCGACGTAGCGCACTCGCTCAGACGACAGGCTGCTCAGCAGGGCGGCGAGGGCGCGATCGGTGCTGGCCAGCGTGCTTGGCGACAGCGTGGGGATGACGTCGGTGCGATCGCTGAGATCGAGCGACTTGGGCAGCGCGCGCATGAGCTCTTGGTTGAGCAGATCGCCGCCCGACTTGGACTCGGGCAGCTTGCCCTGTGACTGCTGCCAGGCGGCGTGCAGACGGGCGATGTGCAGCGGCATGGGCAGCAGCAGCCGCGGGTGATGCGGGTGCTTGCAGCCGGCGCCTAGGCGGACGGGGCCCGACGCCTCATAGCGACTGCCACGACGCAGGACCTGGTTCCAGTCGGCGTGCGCGCTGTGGTGCCAGCTGACCGCGGCCCGACCGTAGCGGGTCGAGGACTCGACGAGCAGGGCAATATCATGGTCATCGGCCCCCATGGTCTCGGTGAGGTAGCAGTAGAACTCGGTCTGCAGGACGTCGTCGGGAATGACGGTGGCCTGGAAGCTGACGCGGCGTTCGGGGCGGCTGTGCGATTCGAGTACCGCCTGGATGCTGCCGTCGGTGGCCCGGCCGGACAGGATGAAAAAGGGCAGGCTCTGTGCGGCCGGCTGTTCCAATAGCTGCTCCAGCGAGGCGACCGAGCCGGAAAACGACGGCGCGAGCAGGCGCAGTGGACTGCAAGCCTGGCAGCGACCATCGGGAAGCTGGGCGCGCAGCTCGTTGATCTCGGCCAAGGCGCGCAGAAACGGTGCGTGCTGGATGCCAGCCGTCGGCGACTCGCTGACCAGATAGAGCACAAGCAGCGAGCGCTGACCGGCCTGCGGCGAGCGCAGGAGCAGGGTTCGGCCCGGCTGCTCGGCTGGGCAGCCGGCATCGTGATCCTTGGCCGTCGGCCAGGGCAGGGCATAGCGCGACAGGGTAAAGCCCGCTTCGGCCAGCGCCGAGGTGATCGCTTCGACGCTGCCATCGAAGCCCAGCCGCGGCTCAGGCACCGTCGCGACGAGCACGGAGAGGTCGGCGTGGTCGCGCGCGAGCGCACTGCGCAGGCCGGCAAAGCGACTCTCGCTATCGCCGCTGAGCGAATAGAACTCACTCAGCAGATCGAGCGTGCTCTTGGCCTCACAGCGGGCCGGCTCAGCCGCCGGTACGGCGCGAGTCCCAAGACTCGACAGCGCCAAGAAGAGGACGAGCCAGGTAAAGGAAGTGCGCACGCCAAAAGCCTAGCGCGAGGCTAGCCGGGGCGCGTCATTTCCTTGGTGAAAAATCCGCTCGGATCGCCCTTGCGACCAATGACGTTGTAGATGCGCAGGGCCTGCGCCTTGCCCTTCACCTTGGTGGCCGGCAGGGCGATCATCTCGACCTTGTCGGCGACCGAGGCGATGGTCGTCTCGCTGACGATGATCTCGGACGGCTTGGCCAGCGAGCACAGGCGAGCTGCGGTGTTCACAGCGTCGCCGATGACCGTGTACTGCATGGTGCGGGAGGAGCCGATCATGCCGCTAACCACCATGCCGGTGTTGATGCCGATGCCGACGTGGATGGGCTCCAGCCCCTTCTGCTGGCGGGCGTGGTTGAAGTCGCGCAGCGCCGCCTGCATGTCGATGGCGCACTGCACCGCGTGCCAGGCCGCGTCCTCCAGAGCGACCGGCGCGCCGAACAGGCCAATCAGCTCGTCGCCGACGTACTTGTCGAGGGTGCCGTTCCAGCGGAACAGGATGTCGACCATGCTCTCGAAGTACTCGTTGAGCATGGCGACGATCTCGGTCGGCTTGGCTTTTTCCGACATCGCGGTGAAGCCGCGGATATCCGAAAAGAGCATGGTGACTTCACGCAGCTCGCCGACCTTCTCCAGGTGGAGCTGACCGGACACCAGCTGCTCGACGAGCTTGGGCGAAAGGAGGCGCTGGAACTGGGCGCGGGTCTTGGCTTCTTCTTCGATCTTCTTGGCCAGGCGGGCGTTCTGAATCGCGACGGCGGCCTGGTTGGCGATCGAGTTGAAGAGCTGCAGATCTTTTTCGGTAAAGGCGTTGGCCGCGATCTGCGAGTCGAGGTGCATGACGCCAAGCAGCTCGTTGCCGTGCATCAGCGGCACGCTCATCGTCGAGCGAATGCCCTGCATGATGATCGAGTGCGAGCCGACAAAGCGCGCATCCATGCTGGCGTCCGAGGACAGCACGGCCCGCTTCTGACCGGTGACCTCGTTGAGGATGGCGTTGGACAGGACGATCTGCTCGTGCGCCTGCTTGGGGTTCTTGTGCTTGACGTACTTGGGCTGCAGCACGCCGCCTTCCATCAGCAGGATGACGCCACGATCAGCAGGCAGAAGCTCGAACGACTTGTCGAGAATCTTGGGCAAGAGCGTCTCTAAGTCGAGGATGCCCATGATCGCCTGCCCAAGCTCGTGCGCGATGCGCAGCTTCTCGTAGTCGCGCTTGAGCGTATCGATCGGCAGGTCCTTGACCGGCAGGAAGCGCTCTGACTTGTCGGCGTCTACCTTGTGCCGGATGTGGCTCTCGTTGATGCTGCTCGGCGCGATCGTTACCCGGTGCAGCGACTCTTCGGTGCTGGGGCGATCGCTGAACAAGAGCCGCGTCGAGCCCATCGTGATCTCGTCGCCGTGCTTGAGGATCTGCTCGTGGATGCGTGTGTTGCCGATGTACGTACCGTTGAGCGAGCCGAGATCCTTGAGCATGAACCCGCCATCGCCTTGCTTGATGACGTGCGCATGCTCTTTCGAGACGATGCGGTCAAGGATCTGCACAGAATTGTCGGGGTGACGACCAATCGTGTTGAAATCGCCAAGGTCGAATTCCTTGCGGATTCCCCCGGTTAGCAGAATCAGCTTGGCCAAGTTGCAAACTCCGAGAGACCTATTGTAGCCGCAAACTGTGGGCCATGTCACTGACTCGATTGGTCGTCAGCGCACTGAAATCGGGTGGGGAGAGGCAGGCGGAAGGGGGGAGCGTATGCGACTTGGCTTGTGCGTTGATAAACCTACGGCTTGACCCAAGAGGGCGCTGCCTAGCGACGCCGCGGGGCTTCCGTCTCACCCCGTCCTGAGCGCCGCTGCTCGATGACGCGGGCGATTTTTTTCTCGAGGTCGTCAAAGTTGAACGGCTTGTCAATGTAGTCATCGGCGCCATACAGCGGCGAGGTCATCTCGTTCACCTTCTCGCCGATCGCCGTCAGCATCACGATGCCGATGTCGGCGAGAGACGGATCCCCGCGAAGCTCGCGGGCCACTTCCCAGCCGTTCTTGCCCGGCATCATGACGTCGAGCAGCACCAGATCCGGATGACGGCCACGGGCCACCTGCAGGGTCTGCAGACCATCGGCGGCTTCGAGGACCGAGTAACCCCGCTTGCTCAGGCGAATCGACAGCAGCGTCAGGATCTCGGGATCGTCATCCGCGATGAGCACAGTACCCCGGCTGGTTGGGCTGGCGACGTTCCCACTAGATGAAGGCGCAGAAGACGAGTTGGGCATGGCCAACACGCTAGTCTGCGAAACGCCATTCGGTCAAGGATGGCCAAGACTAGAGAAAGGGGTGCGAGTCGGCTGGCGCGCCACCTAAAGGATCGGGCGCTGACCAGTCCCGGAATTCGCTACGGTCCGCCGCACCCGGCATCCCGCAGACATTTCTAGGCGGCGAATGGGTGGTTGACCTCGCAATGGGTTGCGTGGTAGGAAGCGCTCGCCTCGCGCGAGTCTTCGGGTTTGTAGCTCAAGTGGTAGAGCAGCGGCCTTTTAAGCCGTTGGTCGTGGGTTCGAGTCCCACCAAACCCACCGGTGGCAAGTCCACCCAACAGCGGCAGGCGACGGGGTGGAGTCGTAAGCTGGTCGGAAGAAGATGGGGGAACGACAAGCCATCGACCCAGTGACTGCGGTCGTGCTTCGTATTCATCGCCTCTCGATGCAGCCGCGCTGAATCGCCACCTAAATCGGGGCGCGACGCAAAAAACCTTCTGTACTTTGGCCGCAGCGGGTACTATGCAAGAGACCTCTGAGGCACAGCGGTCTCAGACCAACCCGTATGGACGACTTCCACTGCTCATTCTGTGGCAAACGACGACGGGAGGTCCGCAAGCTCATCTCTGGGCCGCGGGTCTTCATCTGCGATGAGTGCGTCGCGCTTTGTAACGAAATCCTCTCAAAAGAGGATACCCACGAGCGTCCCAAGTTCCCCAAACCCAAAGAGGTGATGGAGGAGCTGGACCGCTATGTCGTGGGCCAGTCGCGTGCAAAGAAGGCGCTCGCCGTTGCCGTCTACAACCACTACAAGCGAATCCAGTCACGCGGCCGGACCGGGGATGTTGAGATTCAGAAGGGCAACATCCTCATCATCGGACCTACCGGCTGTGGCAAGACCCTGCTAGCCCAGACGCTGGCTCGCAAGCTTGATGTTCCGTTCGCAATCGCCGATGCGACGACCCTGACCGAAGCTGGATACGTCGGTGAGGATGTTGAGAGCGTCATCAAGGCTCTGTATCGCAACAGCAACGGCGATGTTGAACGTGCTCAGCGCGGCATCATCTGCATTGACGAGATCGACAAGATCGCGCGCAAGGGCGGGGGACCCTCCGTCACTCGCGACGTCGGTGGGGAAGGGGTACAGCAGGGCTTGCTCAAGCTCCTCGAAGGCAAGCACGCGACCATTACCCCGGATGGGGCGCGCAACCGTCCACAGCAAGAGCTGATTCAAGTCGACACGACCGACATCCTCTTTATTTGCTGCGGCGCGTTCAACGGGCTTGAAGACATCATCCGTCGGCGGGTTGGCGAGCGGGCGATTGGCTTTGGGGCTCGCGTCACTGCCAAGAGCGATGAAGACAAAGACGCTCTGCGAGCGATGGTGCGTACTGAGGACCTGACGAAGTACGGCATGATCCCTGAGTTTTTGGGGCGCCTGCCGATCATGATGTCTTGCGACTCGCTCGACGAGAATGCGCTGTGCGATGTGCTGTGGCGCCCGAAGAACGCGCTGACCAAGCAGTATCAGCGCCTGTTCGAGATGGAAGACGTCCAGCTTCGTTTCTCGGAAGAAGCGCTGCGGGCGATCGCGCGAGAGGCGCATCGCCGCAAGTCGGGCGCACGCGGTCTGAGGGCCATCATGGAAGAGGTCATGCTCGACGTGATGTATGAGATCCCGTCGCTGAGCGGTGTTCGCGAGTGCGTCATCACAGAAGATGTGATCGTCAGCCGTCAGCGTCCGCAGCTGGTCCGCGAGAAAAAGGCAGGCTAGGCAGCGCCGCGCACGCGACGACCTCGCCCAGCCCCCCGCTACACCCTCCCGCCATCGCTCGCACTTGCCGCCAGTTCTGGCGACGCACGAACCCCGGTTTCCCCGCTAACTCCGTCATTGACACTCGGGTCTAAGGCCCGTAGAGTACGCTACCCAATGGTTTGCTTGCCCGAGCATAGAGTCCGCATTCGTGAGAGCCGCTTCGGTCGGTTTGGCGGCGGTCGCTTGGCCAAGCTGTCGGCCCGTACGACGCTGAGGCGCTTTTGCCTATCGTCCTTCGCCTGCACCCGAGGTCTGTAGAAATGTTGAAGCCAATGGAACGTGAGGTACTCGCCCAGAAGCTCACTGAGGAGCGTGACCGCCTTCTCAAGCTGGCGCGTGATGGACTCAAGTTCAGCATGGAGCGCGACCGCAATATCGGCCGTGACTCGATTGACGAGTCGATGGAAGAAGAGATCTTCTCGACGGAGCTCCGGCTTCGCGATCGCGAAAAATACCTAATCCAGAAGCTCGATGCCGCTCTGGAGCGCATTGCCAGCGGCACCATCGATGTCTGCGAGGACTGCGGCGAGAAGATCTCCTATCGACGTCTGCTTGCGAGGCCAATGACCACGCTGTGCATCGACTGCAAGGAAGAGAAAGAAAAAGAGGAGCTGGCTCGCTCGCAGATCGTCGGTCGTGGCGCGGTGGATGCCGACCACATGCCCGATTCATTGGACGACGACTAGAGCAAGCAAGTTGCGTCGGCCTGTTTTCGCTGCGGCGGGGTTGCACCGCAGCAGAGCAAAGGGCCGCATCCCTCAGTTGCTGCCTCGCGAACCGTTGCCTCTCCGAACGTGCCGTATCACCGATCGTGATAGATTAAGACAGCTCCCTCATGGATCACCCACGCTATAAAATCGTCGCCCGCCTGGATTCCGGGGGTATGGCGGAGGTGTTCCGGGGCGTCTCTGAATCGACGGTCGGTGGCATCAAGCGGGCAGTGGCCATCAAGCGCATCCTGCCCAACCTGGCCAAGAACAAGCGCTTCGTACAGATGTTTCTCGACGAAGCGCGCTTGGCCATGAGCCTGCAGCACGCCAATATTGTCCAGGTCTTCGACATCGGGGTCTCCGAGGTCGCACCAGGCGAGCAAGCGTACTTTCTGGTTATGGAGTTCGTCGACGGCGCCAATCTCAAGGTGCTGCTCGACGCGATGCGCGCCATGGGCGAGCGCATGCCAGTTAGCCAGGCTCTCTTTATCCTGATGGACGTCTGCCGCGCCCTGGCGTTCGCCCACGAGCTCAATGATCCAGAGACGGGGCGGCCGCTCAGCATCGTCCACCGAGACATCTCGCCGCCCAACATCCTCATCTCTCGCAAGGGCGAGGTGAAGCTGGCCGACTTCGGTCTGGCCAAGGCTGCATCGCAGCTAGAGCACACAGACCCTGGCGTCGTGAAAGGCAAGTTCAGCTACCTCTCACCCGAGGCGGCCAATGCGCAGGATCTCGATCGCCGCGCCGATGTGTTCGCGGTCGGCATCCTCTTGTACGAGCTGCTGACCGGCAAGCGACTGTTTGAAGGCGAGTCCGACTACAAGACCGTGCTGGCCGTGCGGCAAGCCTACGTGCCGCCGATCGCGCCGCAGAACCCCGAGGTGACTCCCGAGCTTGAGGAGATCATCCGCAAGGCGCTAGCCAAGGACGTCAACCAGCGCTTTCAGCGAGCCGATGACTTGGCCGATGCGCTGGCGCAGTATCTGTTTTCCCACAACCTCAAGGTCACGCCGCGCGATATCGAGCAGCTGGTCAATCGCTGCCTCAGCGAGCGTCAGAAGGGGCAGCCGGCCAAGAAGGCAGGCTCGCTGATCGACGATCTGATCCAGGACGAGATCCTTAACTTCACCTCGCTAGATGATGTCGCTGCTGAGGGGAAGCCAGCGGGTGCACCGGCTGGGGATGCGCCGCTTAACCCCGATGCCTTTATCGATACCCGCAACTGGGGGCTCGAGTCAGAGACGAGCTTGCCGCCAAGCGGCCGCAGTCACTCCGCGGTCAAGGCGGTGACCACCTCAGGCAGTCCGCAAGCGCTTGAGTCGCTGCTCGAAGGCAGTGCCAGCAAGCAGCAGCCGGCCGTGACCAAGTCCCGCTTTCCGGTGGCGGCGTTCGCCATCACGCTGGTGGTGGTGCTGGCCGCGGTGGCTTATTTTCTCGTCGGTCGCTAGCGAGACGCTCGCTCGGCGCAACGACTACCCCTCACTTCGTCTAATGCTGTTGGGCTCGCGCGGCTTTTCCCCGGGATGCGCCGGCAGCCGCGCCCACTGCGTCGTCGCCAAACACCAGGAGGAAGTCTGTGAGTGAGTTCGCCCCGGTCTCGGCTCCGCAGAAGTTTATGCCCCATCTGGGGCCGGTGCCGCGCGTGCTGGCGCTGGTCCTAGCTGGTGGAGAAGGACGGCGACTCTGGCCGCTGACGCAGGATCGGGCCAAGCCCGCGGTGCCGATTGGGGGACGCTATCGCCTCATCGACTTTGTCTTGTCCAACCTGGTCAACTCCGGCTTCCACAAGATCAAAGTCCTGACGCAGTACATGAGCGACTCGCTGAACAACCACCTCGTGCGTGGCTGGCACTTGGCAGCGATGCTCGATCAGTACGTCGAGGCTGTACCGGCGCAGCAGCGACGCGGGCGCGAGTGGTTCAAGGGCTCGGCGGACGCGATCTTCCAGTCGCTAAATGTCATCACCGATGAAGACCCCGATGTGGTCTTGGTGTTTGGCGGCGATCACGTCTACAAGATGGACGTCCGCCAGATGCTCGACTTTCACCTGGAGTCTGACGCGGACTGCACCGTCGCGGCGCTTCCCGTGCCGGTGGCTGAGGCGCGGGCGTTTGGCGTCATCGAGGTCGATGAGACCTGGCGCATCATGTCGTTTAGCGAGAAGCCCGAGGCGCCGCGCGAGATTCCCGGCCGGCCGGGCTGGGCTCTGGCTTCGATGGGCAACTACATCTTTAACACCCGTGTGCTCGTCGATGAGCTACTGCGCGATGCGGAAGGCAAGCTGGGCTCGCAGCACGACTTCGGGCGCAACATCCTGCCCGATATGGTGGGTCAGCGCCGCCTGTACGCCTATGACTTTATGCGCAACGCCATCCCTGGCATGGACGAGCGCGAGCGCGGCTACTGGCGGGATGTCGGCACCATCTCGCAGTACTTCCTGGCGAACATGGACCTGACGCAGATCGTGCCGGTCTTCAACCTGTACAACCCGCGCTGGCCGCTGCACACCTGGATGCGGCCGCTGCCGCCGGCCAAGTTCGTCTTCGACGAGGACGGGCCGGGCGGTGTTCGGCGGGTCGGCTATGCCACCAACTCGCTGGTCAGCGAGGGCACGATCGTCTCGGGCGGACACGTCAGCGAGTCGGTGCTGGGACCGCGCGTGCGCGTCAACAGCTACTCGCATGTGCATCAGTCGATCCTGCACGAGGGCGTCGACATTGGGCGCCACTGCCGCATTCGGCGCACGATCATCGACAAGAACGTCCGCATCCCCGCCAACACCGAGATCGGCTT
>CAZVMD010000033.1:0-37767 GCA_964628555.1 uncultured Myxococcales bacterium
GCACGTCGCGGAGGCGATGGGCCAGCTGAGGCCTGTTCTATCTGCAGATGAGAGGTAAAACGATGACAAGGGCTATGCGGGTTGGACTTTGGTCGGGAGCGGCGGCCCTCGCGGTGCTGCTGCAGAGCGGGACGTCACTTGCGGACGTCGCCGGCGACACGGCGCTCGCCAAGATGGATGAGGCGATGAGCCGCGCCCAGACGCAGTACTTCGAGTACGAGGTCACCCAGCAGGAGCCCGGGAAGGCCGAGAACAAGCTGGCGCTTGTGGTCCGGCTCAAGGGCGACAAACGTCTGGCCGAGTTTACCGCCCCCGCGGACAGGAAGGGCACCAAGGTGCTCATCCTGTCCGCCACGGAGATGTACGTCTACCTGCCGGCGTTTGGCAGGGTCCGCCGCATCGCCAGCAGCAGTGACCCAGCCTTCATGGGGATGACCTTCACCCCAGACGACTTCCAGACGCGGTACGGCGACCGATACACGGCGACGATCACCTCGGACAGCGGGACCGAGATGACGCTTTTGGCCACGCCCAAGGCCGGTCAGTCGCCGCCGTACGCCAAGATCGAGTTCAAGGTCGGCAAGGACCGGATGCTACCGACGGAGCTTAAGTACTTCAATGCGTCGGGCCTAAACGTCAAGACCGAGACCCGCACACTCGTCACCTGCCAGGGCAAGATCTGCACGGCGACCGAGCAGAAGATGGTCGACCACACCAAGAGCGGCGCCTGGACCAAGCTGGTCCGCAGGACCTGGAAGGTGAACGAGCCGATGTCAGATGATCTGTTCACCAAGCGCGCGCTAGAGAAGTGATCACGCGCTGCCCCGGGGGGCCGGGCAGCCGCGCCGCTTTACGGAGCTCGTCAAGGGGAGCTTTGGCCCCACGCCGGCAGCTTGTCACTTGTGACCATCGCAGCGCGGCGACTGCGGCGCTGCCACTTGTGCCCCGCGCAGCTAGGGCGGGCTGGGGCAGGGGCGCTTGCTGGCCATGGCGGGTAGGCGGATGTCGAGGCTGAGGCGGCCGGCCGGGACGTCGACGACCTGCTCGACGCTGGGGGCGCCCTCGGCCTGAATCTGCAGGGTGTAGCGACCGGGGCTGGGCAGGAAGCGATCGAAGCGGCCGTCGCGGCAGCGGGTCTCCCAGAGCTCGCCTTCGTGGGTCGTGACCTCGGCGATGCGCACGGTGGCGAGGACCGGCTGGCCAGTGGCGTCGAGGACGCGGCCGCTGAGGGTGGGGCCGTCGAGGTAGCGGTCGAACAGGCGCATCCAGGCCGGGCGGACGTTGTGGACGATGGCGTGGCGCTCGGCTTCGTCCTTGGCATCGCGGCGCGCGCCCTCGACCAGATAGGCCAGGGTGCCGAAGCGGGCGCGATACCAGTCCTGATCGGTGCCGTCGACGGAGTAGAGCTTGCGCTTGACGACAAAGGGCTTGCCCTGGGGATGCGGCAGCAGGCCGGCGACGATGTGCTCGCCGATCTGCCAGGCCTCGTTGGGCGTCGGGTCCTTGACGTTGTCGATGGTATAGGGGGCAAGCAGGGCGACGGTGCCGGTGTGGAAGCTGATCGCGGCGGCGGGGTGCTCGCTCTCGCCGAGGCGCATCATGGCCTGGGTCTCGGGCTCGGAGCCGGGCTCGGGACCGCGGTAGTAGACGCTGCTGGGCTTGGACGAGCTGCCCAGCTCGCCGAGGAAGCCCCAGCGGAAGGGGTAGTTGCGGTTGAGGTCGACGCCATCGCCGGCATCGATGCGGCCGTTGCCATCGGTGTCGCGGCCGTTCTTGCGTCCGCTGCGCGGGTGGCCGTTGAGGCTGGCCCAGACACCGTCGGGATTGACGACCGGGACGCACCAGATCACCAGCTCATCAAGCCAGCGGCGGACGCGGCGATCGAGCTCGGGATCGGGGCGTAAGACGGGCTCGCGCGGCTGGGGTCCCTCGCCATCGGGCAGGCGCAGCGGCAGGCGCTCGCGCTTGCCGGTCGAGCGCAGCAGCAGCACCTCGATGGCATCGAGCACCATGTCGATCGACAGCACCTCGACGCCGTGATGGGCGCCGTTGAGCAGCATCATCGGCCGCGGGTCGTTGCGGCGCAGCTTGCGCGCAATCGCCAGGCCCAAGATCGGCCGCCCCTCATGCGTGCGCCCAAGCTCGACCAGGCGAGTCAGGCGCGGATAGCGCTTCTGCAGGCTGCTGAGCTGGGCGGTCAGCCACTCTTGACTGTAGCGCGGCGGCCCGACGGGCGCGGGCGGCATAGCGGGCGCCGCGGCGGCGGTCGGAGGGGCTGAGGTTGGCGGCGTCGCTGGGGTCGCAGGCGGGGATGCGGGAGCAGGCGATGCCGGCGCGGCTGGCGGGGGAGGCCCCGACGGCACGGGGGCAGCCGGAGGCAGGGAGCCAGGCAGGGTCTCCGCGGCTAGCGCTAGGGCACAGATCAGGCCTCGCATGATGAAAACTCCCTGGCATTTTGCCGCGTTCCGTCGACCGGCGACACAAAAATGGCAAGGCGGCTGGCCCGGGCAGGCGCTTTAAGAGAAGGCGCGCTGGCTCGCTGGCGGCGGGCGGGACGGGCCTAGCGCGATGCGGCGGGGAGCGCGAAGCCACGACGGCGGGCGACCTCTTGCCGGCACCGCGCAGCGCTCTTTTGGGCGAAAAGTCGCAGCCTGCGATCTGGACTGCCCGTGGCCAGGGTCTTGCCATCGGGACTGAAGGCCGCTGCGCCGCCGCCGGCTCGGACTGCTTCGGGCGGCATCGCGGTGATGGGTGCAAGCCATCGGAACCTCGTCGGTCTGGCCGCCCGGGATCGGGGCGAGCCGGTGCGCCGGGCGGCGCGGGGAATCGGCTGCTGTATCGACGAGGGGCGCACTATATGATGGAGAGAAGGCGCATCCTCGCGAGGCGGCACCGTATGCAGAGCAGCAGCGCATAGCGGGTAGCCCCCCACTGGCTGCGGCGCCACGCCGGGTTCTAAGTCGTCTGGGAGAACGCCAAAGAGGCGACCTCTGGTCTCCACGCAAAGCCCTGCCAGCGTCGCGCATGACAAGACATAAGCGGCCGCAACCCGCGAAGGAGAGACGCATGAAGTGCATCAATCAAACCGTCTTTTTGTGCCTGGTTTCTGCTTTCACTGCCTGCTCGGACAAGACCGCTGAGACGCTGGATGGCGGCATGGCGGACATGAGCATGGCGCCGCCGGATCTGACGCCGCCGGCTGATTTGGCACCACTGCCGCTGTCGCTGCGGGCCCAGCGTGGGCTCTCGCTGTCGCCAGTGACCATCGACACCGCGAGCCTGTCGCGCGACGAGCAGGAAAAGGTGGGCACCGGCGCCTATCTGGTCACAGCGCTCAACTGCGGCAACTGCCACGGCACCGCGGCGGGCATGTATCAGGCCGGTGGCCGCTCGTTCACGGTGGGCGGCAGCACGGTCTATGCGCGCAACCTGACGCCGCATGCGACCAGCGGCATGAAGCTGACCGAGGCGCAGTTCATCGAGTCGATGCGCACCGGCAAGGACTTCGTCGATAGCGGCCTCCTGCTTAACATGCCGTCTGCGACGTATCGCTGGCTGACGCTTTACGATCTGCAGGCGATCTATGCCTACCTCAAGGTCATCCCGGCGGTGGCCAATACGGTCACGGCGGACAGCAAGATGGCACCGGGCACACCGACGCCTTCGCCGACTGCCTATGCCGACGGCACGACCTCGCGCAACCTGCCGGCCGACAGCACCGACGATCCGCTTGGCGAGCTGCGGGGACAGGCGCTGCAGGTGCTAGATGATCCGCCAAACTTTGCGCTGTTTAGCGATGCCAACAAGCGGGTGTTTGGCCGCGGCGCCTATCTGGTGACGCTGCTGGGCTGTACCAACTGCCACACCAATCCGGCGCTGGTGGGTGGACGGATCAACACCGCCATGTTCCTCAGCGGTGGGCGGGTGTTTGCGACGCTGGCCGCGATGCAGCCGACCTTGGGCACGGTGCGGGTGATGTCGGCCAACCTGACTGGCCTGCAGCGCGGCCTGCGCATGACGCAGGCGCAGTTCGTCGCCACCCTGACCACGTTCAAGCACGCCGATGAAGCCGCGATGCGGCCGCTTGGCTCGCCGATGCCGGACTACAAGAACCTGGTCGATGACGACATGGTCGCGCTGTACACCTACCTCAACGCGGTGCCGCGGCGCATCGGCACGGCGGACAAGGCGACGCAGGAGTACGCGCGCTACTGCACCGTCAATACGAACTGCAACCAGGCGGCGGGCGAGACGTGCAACCTGACGACCAATGAGTGCGTGGGCAAGACCTGCGCGGTGGACTCTGACTGCGATGCTTGCCAGACCTGCACGGCCGGTGTGCTGACCTGCGCCGCGCCGATCGCCGCCTCGGCCTGCTTGACGGGCGGGCTTTAGACCTCGGGCGCCGCCTGGCTGCGGCTCATCCTCTCCTCTTCCTGTCGCACCAGACCGCTGTGGATTGCCGGCGGGATGGCCAGCCGCTGCCAGCGGATCTCAGCTTGACCCCTGCGAATGTCCTCGCACACCATGCACAGCATGTCGGTGCATCGTGGCGACGGTGGGCTTCGCGTGCGGCTGCAGCTCTTGCGGGCCCAGCAGGCGGGCGATCCGCATGCCTTTCGCTTCGAGCCGCAGGACTACATCTTGCCGACGCCAGGCGGCGGCTCGCCGAGCGCGCGCTTCCCCTGGACGGAGGAGGTCCTGGCCGATCTTTCGGCGCTGCGGCAGCCAGGACGAGATCCCGCGGTGCTGCAGCGGCTGGGCGAGCAGCTACGCCGCTTCGTCCTGCCGGCTGGCTGGGCAGCTTACGAGGAGAAGATCGCCCTCGCGGTGGCGGAGCAGCGCCCGATCTTCCTGACCCTTTGTTCTTCAGCGGCCGAGCTGTATGCGCTGCCCTGGGAGCTGCTAACCCTGGGCTCTGGCCAGTTTGTGGGCGAGGTGGACGGGCTGCTCCTGCGCTTCGAGTGGCCGGAGAGCAGCAGCCGCGGCGAGCAGCCGAGTCCCCGGCCCGAGGGGGGACGCATCCTGCTGGCGTGGTCGGCAGCGGGCGGAGCCGTGCCGGCAGCGGAGCATGTTCAGGCGATTGCCAGCGCCTGTGCGGCTGGCTTCCATCCCTTCGACACCGAGCACGACGTCCTGGCCCAGGCGTCCCTGCCAGGGCTGGTGCGGAAGCTGGAGGACGCACAGCGCACAGGCGCGCCGATCGCGGTGCTGCATCTCTTGTGTCATGGTGCGGCAGTCGGCAGCAGCAGCGGCCTGGTGCTCGATGGCGATGGCGGAGCCGTGGTGGTGGATGCGGTCCTGCTGCGGCAGCAGCTTGCTCCCTTTGCCGCGATGCTGCGCTTGGTCGTGCTGTCAGCCTGCGACGCGGGCCACGGCGGTGTTCTGGGAAATCACCTCGGCAGCCTGGCGCAGGCCCTGCATCGGCTGGGCATTGCGGCGGTCATCGCCTCGCGGGCGCCGCTCTCTGTGGCCGGCGCGATGGCGTTTAGCGAGAGCTTCTATCGCGAGCTCTTGTCGCAGCCGGCCGCGCTGGAGACCGCCTTCCTCGCGGCGCGACGCCACCTGCTGCGCCGTGAGAGCAGCCTGCCAGCCCAGCAGCGTCCGCTCGACTGGGCTAGCTTGCAGCTGTACGCGCGACAGGAGGATGGCGATGACACGCGGCCGCTGATCTTTCGTCCCTACCGCGGCTTGCTCGCCTTCGAGCCGCAGCACCAGCGCTTCTTCTTTGGTCGCGAGGACGAGCTAAACGAGATCTGCCGCGATCTGCACGCCCTCATCGCAGCCGGTCGACCACGCCTGCTGATCGTCGCTGGGGCTTCCGGAACCGGGAAGTCATCACTGGTGCTGGCCAGCGCTGTGCCCAGGCTGCTGCAGGAGCCCGGCAGCGCATGGCTGCTGGTCCGTCTGCGCCCCGGTAGCGCGCCGCAGCAGGCGCTCAAGAGCGCACTCCTACCGGTGTCGGCGGAGGGTGCGGCCTCGCGTCGCTCGCTGCTCATCGTTGTGGATCAGCTCGAAGAGATCTTCACGCACGGTGCGCCGCTTGCGGAGCGGCAAGCGTTCCTGCGGCAGCTGTGGGAGCTGTCTGCCGATCCGCAGACCGGAACCAGCGTCATCGTCACGCTGCGCGTCGACTTCATCGGTCAGTGCGGTGAGCTAAGCCTGGACGAGGCGGGCCTGCGCTTTGATCGCGTCGCCTATGACGAAGCCCATCGCGTGTTCATCGCGCAGCTAGGGCAGAAGCAGCTGCGCACAGCGATCGAAGAGCCGGCCCGCCGGGTCGGCCTGCAGCTGGAAGAGGGGCTGGTCAGTCGCATCCTGCAGGATGTGGGCAGTGAGCCGGGGGCACTGCCGGTCTTGGAATACACGCTCGACTTGCTGTGGCAGGGGCGAAAGGGGACGCTGTTGACCCAGGCGGCTTACGACGCAGCCGGCGGGGTAGGCGGCGCGCTGCACCAGCGGGCCGACCGGCTGATCGATGGGCTGGACGCGGCAGAGCAGCGTGTCGCGCGACGGCTGCTGCTGCGCTTGGTCAGCGTCGGTGAGAACGAGGCACCGAGCACCCGCCGACGTGTGCCACTGAGCAAGCTGCGGCAAGCAGCGCCGGACGACGCGGCGCGCTGCGAGCGAGCGCTGTCGCTGCTGGTCGATGCCCGGCTGCTCGTGCGCGATCAAGCGAAGCACGATCCAGAGGTGATGATCGAGGTGGCGCACGAGGCGCTCATCCGCAAGTGGCCTCGCCTCGCGGAGTGGGTGCGCGCCGATCATCAGCGGCTCCGTGAGCTGGAGAAGATCGAGACCTGGGTCAGTCAGTGGCGTGATCAGAAGCTCGGCACGCTGCTGACCGGCAACCAGATCGGGTATGTGGCCGAGCTGCAAAAAGATCTGCGCGAGGACTTTCCCAAGGACGCGCAGGCCCTGCTTACCGCCAGCCAGGCGCAGCAGACACGGCAGCGGCGCGTGCGACAGCTGATGCTGCTGGCTCTGTGTACGGCCGCGGTGCTGGCCACCGGCTTTGGCTTCCGCGCCCGCAAGGCGCAGCAGCAGACCCAGGCGCGGCTGGTACAGCTGTATGAAGAGCAGGGTCTGCAGGCGCTGCGGCAGGGCGAAGAGCTGCGGGCGCTTGTGTACTTGAGCCAAGCCTACAGCGAGAGCCCGCGGCCTAGCGTGGCACTGCGGACGGCACTCGGTGCGGCGGTGCCAGCCGCCGAAGCTCAGCAGCTCACTCTGACTGGCCATCGGGACTGGCTGCACGGTGCGGCGTTTAGTGCCGATGGGACGCGCGTAGTCACGGCCAGTGCCGACAAGACGGCGAAGGTCTGGGACGCCCACAGCGGCCAGGAGCTCTTTACGCTGCACGGGCACCAAGATGAGGTGGCCAGCGCGGCGTTTAGCGGCGATGGCACGCGCCTTCTGACTGCCAGCCGTGATCGGACCGCCAAGATTTGGGATGCGCAGACCGGCCGGGAACTCCGAAGCTTGGTCGGCCATCAGAAGGAGATCTGGTGCGCCGAGTTCAGCCCCGATGGGCGCAAGGTGCTCACCGCTAGCTCGGATCGCACGGCTCGGATCTGGGATGCGCACAGCGGCCAGATGCTGCTCACACTTGAGGGCCATCAGAAGCTGGTGCGCTGCGCCGCCTTCAGTGCAGACGGCACTCGGGTGGTGACCACGAGCCGAGATCAGACCGCCAAGATCTGGGATGCGCAGAGCGGCAAGGAACTAAAGACCCTGAAGGGACATCGCGACGATGTCCATCGTGCGGCCTTTAGCCTCGACGGGACGCGCGTGCTGACCGCCAGCTTTGACAAGACCGCCAAGCTGTGGGACGCGCAGACTGGCGAGGAGCTTCTGACCTTCCGCGGGCATGCGCGTGCGGTCTTTGGGGTGGCACTCAGCCCAGATGGTACGCGAGCCTTGACCAGCAGCTGGGATGGGACGGCCAAGATCTGGGACACCGGCAGCGGTCGCGAGCTGATGACGCTGCAGGGGCATCGGGATGGTGTCTTTGGCGCGCTGTTCAGCGCCGATGGCAGTCGGGTCGTCACCGCCAGCATGGATGGGACGGCCAAGATCTGGGACGTGCTCAGCCGCCGCGAGCTGCTCACGCTCAGGGGCCACACAGACGATGTCATGAGCCTCTCGTTTAGCGCCGATGGCTCGCGGCTGCTGAGCGCCAGCTTTGACGGCACGGCGCGAATCTGGAGCACCCGCAGCGGCAAGGAGCTGCAGGTACTCAGGGGCCATAGCGCGGGCGTGGCGCGGGCGGTGTTTAACCGCGATGGCAGCCAGGTGGCCAGCAGCGACATCGAGGGAGTCGTCAAGGTCTGGGCGGCTGCCAGCGGGCAGGAGAGCCTCAGCTTCCGCGGCCATGCGGAGCAGGTCTGGAGCCTGGCGTTCAGCCCCGATGGGACGCGCATCGCGACGGCAAGCGAGGACAGCTCGGCCCGCATCTGGGATGCTCGCAGCGGTAAGGAGCTGCGCGTGCTCAGCGGGCACAAGAGCGCCGTCTATGACGTGGCTTTTAGCCCCGACGGAGCCCGTGTGGTGACGGGAAGTCGCGACAACTCGGCCACCATCTGGGATGCGCAGAGCGGCCGAGCGCTGTCTGAACTCCTTGGCCATCAGGACGACATCCTGGGCGTCGCGTTCAGCCCTGACGGCAGCCAGGTGGTGACGGCAGGAAAGGACAAGACGGTCAAGGTATGGGACGCCCAAACTGGCAGGCTGCTGCTGACGCTGCGCGGCCATCAGGACGGGGTGCACAGTGCTCGCTTTGCGGCGGACGGCGCCCGGCTGGTGACGGCGAGTCGCGATGCCACGGCCAAGCTCTGGGATGTAAAGGGCGAGCGAGAGATCCTCACCCTGCAAGGCCATCAGTCCGTCCTGCGCAGCGCCGACTTCAGCCGCGATGGCGAGCTGGTGGCGACCGCCAGTGCGGATCTGAGCATCAAGCTCTGGAGTGTGTCGCAGGAGGTCCGCTCGCCAGCCCAGATCGCGGCGCTGGTGCGCTGCCGCGCCATCTTCCGGCTGGCCGCCGAGGGCCGACTGCAGGAGAGCGCACCGCAGCTCGCGGACTGCCCAGCCGCAGCGCGCGCCGCGTCTCCGGCACAGCAGCTGAGCCGCATCGAGAACCTGAGCAAGTCGGGCTGGGGGGCGCTGACCGCTCCCAACCTGGGTCTGGCCCAGCTCTACGGCCAGGGAGCACTGACGCTCTCGCAGCAGGGCGGCTTTCAGGACGAGGAAGCGGCGGCCCGGCGGCTGCTGGCCGAGGTGGCGCGGCAGCGCGCCGATCTGTCGCTGGCACAGTCGCAGCTGGGCCTGGCCCTTTCGCTCTCGCGCGCCAGCCACTCGGCAGCTGGGGAGGCACTGGCACTTTTGCAGCTCGCCGTGCTCAAGCACGAGGATCTGCACGACTCGCTGGCCGCGCTGGCCGATCTCGATCGCGCCCGCGCCCTGCAGCCAGTGGACGCCGATGTCCTTATCAATCGCGCCGAGCTGCTGCTGAGCACGGGCCAGCTGGACGCCTTCTTCCGCGACCTCCCCCAGACCCTAAAGGCGCAGCCGGACGCTGCTCGGGCGGTGGTGCTATCGGCCTATGCCTGGATCGCGGCGCTTTTCGCTGGCTCCCCCGACATCGGCGCGCGCGCCCAGGCCTTGCAGGCCGCCTACCCAGCCTGGCCGCAGACGGCCAAGCCAGACTGGGTCTTCCGTGGCTTCCGGCATGCGGTGATGCGAATGCAGCGCCCACGCCCCGAGCAAGAGCGCGT
Organism: uncultured Myxococcales bacterium; assembly: GCA_964628555.1. Taxonomy (GTDB): domain Bacteria; phylum Myxococcota_A; class Polyangia; order Palsa-1104; family JAEUJZ01; genus JAEUJZ01. The sequence continues at coordinate 9,771 of CAZVMD010000033.1, forward strand.
GCTCGCGGTCATCGATCTCCTCGAACAGCCTCGGAGCCAGCAGACCCAGGCCCAGCTTGCCAGCCTGCTGCTGCCGCCGCCGCGTGGCCGCAAGGAGGTCGTTAAATTGATTAATAAATAGTTATGTCAACATATTTTATGTATGTGCATAGTTAATGCATAAATTTACATATATTCTTTTCTGCTTCAGTTTTCATGGCCCGGAGCGCTTACCCCCTCTGGGGTGCTGTGACGTGGAAGGCCAGCGCCTGAGGCTCGCGAGCGCGGCCACTTGCGTTCCGCCCAGGCGGGCGCCGGCATTCCTTTTTCCCCGATCTTCCTAATTCTGGCTCGCTATGCTGCGGCACATGAGAGACGCGCGCACTTCGGAAGCTAGGCTCTTTTTCGCTGGCTGGCTGCTGCTCTGTGTCGGGCTGGCGCCCGTGGCTTGTCAGCGTGGCGGAGCGGACTCGACGGCGGCTGCGCAGGTGGGCACTGGCGCCTCGGCACAGCGCACGGCGCCGGGGGACTCGATCGGTCCGACGGCGGGGCATCTGGATGCCGCCGGGGCGGAGAAGCTCCTGGCCAGCCGCAAGGATGTCGTGCTGATCGATGTGCGAACGCCGGCGGAGTACAGCCGTGGCCATATTCCCGGTGCCACCAACCTTGACTACACCGCCGAGTCCTTCCCTGCCGAGCTAGGCAAGCTGGATCGCAGCAAGACCTATGTCGTTCACTGTGCCGCCGGGGGGCGCAGCACGCAGTCGCTGGCGGTGTTTGCTCGCCTGGGCTTCAAGTCAGTCCACCACCTCGACGGCGGCCTGAACGGCTGGATCGCCGCCGGCAAGCCGGTCGAAAAGTAGGGCCGCCCCTGCGGACGCCAGCTGCAGCGGCTGACCTGCTCCCCGAGCGAGCGGCTGGGCTGAGCGGACAGCTGAGCGGGGGCCGCGGCAGCAGGCAGTGGCGATCCAGTCTGCGTCAGAGGAGCGCCGTGTGCATCTGGCGCGGTTCTGGGGCGGCGCTGGCCGTTGGCGACGCGCTCTGGCTGAGGCGCGACTACGCGGCCGGCACTGGGATCTGGCAGGCCACTTCGGTGCCGCTCGGCGCGACCGAGGTCACCTTCAGCTGGCCGTGCAGGTGACTGATCCGCTCGCGCATGCCGAGGAGTCCGACGCCGCGTGGTGCTCCTGCGCTGGCCGCTGGCAGGCCGCGGCCGTTGTCGCGCACGCGCAGCTCGATCTTTTGCGGTGTGATGTGCAGGCGGACCAGCACCTCGCTCGCCTCGGCGTGGCGCAGCACGTTGGTCAGCGACTCCTGCGCGATGCGAAACACCGCGGTCGCAAGCTCAGCCGGCAGCGGCACTTCCTCGCCGCGCAGATCCAGCTGACAGCGCAGCTCCGCGCGCTCTTCGGCCCGTCCGGCCAGCCACTCGACCGCAGCGCATAGTCCCAGATCATCCAGCACGCGCGGCCGCAGCTCGGTCAAGAGCGAGCGCACGGTGCGTCGCGCCTGTTCTAGCTGCACCGCCAGATCCTCGACACCGACGGCGAGCGCCGGCGGAGCATCGGCGCAGCGCCGCTGCAGCGCTGTGACCTCGTAGCCGAGCGCCGCCAGCTGCTGTCCTAGCTCGTCGTGCAGCTCGCGGGCGATGTGGGCGCGCTCCTGCTCGCGCGCCGTTTCGAGGCTGGCCAGCAGCCGGCGCAGCTCCGCCGTGCGGGCCGCCACCTGGCCTTCCAGGCTGTTGCTGTAGACCTTTAGCGCCTCGGCGTTCTGCGCGATGATGCGCGACTGTTGAAACGACTGCCGATGCAGCAGGAACAGGCCGTGGCCATACACCACGCTGAGCAGGTACACGTTGAGCTGCATGGCGAGCACGAGCGGCACGTAGCGGGACGAGAGCTCGCCACGCACCCCCAAGAGCAGACCGCCCCACAGCGACAGCGGAATCAGCAGCGTCAGAACGGCCCGGCGTCCCACGGCCCACGGAAACAGCACCGTCAGAAACGGGCTTACGTAGTAGAGATGGAACCAGGGCTCATCGAGGCCCCCCATCCAACCAGCGCTTACGCCCAGCGCGGTACAGCACACCACCAGGCTGACTGCGAAGATCGGAACGTCGTAGGTCACAAGGCGCGGCCGACGAATCAAGAAGAGCGCGATGGCCGACACCAGGATCATCACCGCTCGCCACAGCGTCACGGCGCGCAGATCTTCGTTCGCCGCGGGATAGATCAATCGATCGGCTGGCATCCACAGCAGCGCGCAGCTTAGCGACAGGATCCCGATCAGTCGCACATAGCCGACCGAGCGAGTGCGGCACAGCGCGGCGAACTGCGCTTCGTCAGCGGCCGACATCGGCTGCAGCTGCGCTGGCTCGGTCACCGAGAGGTTGCGGTGCAGAAACGCAGAGATGCGCCCGGCCAGCCCCCGCAACAGCTCAGACGGCAGGCGCGGCGACGGCAGCGGCTCGGATAGGTTCATAAGGCGGCTCCCCCAGCCAGGGGGCGCGCGGCGCAGCCCCCTGGCTCTCTGTGGTCAGCGCACGATGCCGGCTTGATGGGCATAGCGGACGATCTCGCCAACCGTGTTGACGTTCAGCTTGCCTTTGATGTGCTGCACGTAGGTGCTGACCGTGCTCTTGCTCAGGTTTAGCTCGGCGGCGATGTCGCTGACGCCGCGGCCCTGCGCCAACAGATCGAAGACCTGGTACTCGCGCGCCGACAGCGACTCGTGCACCGGCCGCTCGGGGTCGGCTTCGCCCGCCCGCACGCTCGCCGCAAGCTGTGGACTGCGATAGGTGTGGCCAGAGGCGACCTGGCGGATGGCATACAAGAGCTCCTCCGACGGCCTGTCTTTGGAGATGTAGCCCTTGGCCCCCTCCCGCAGCATGCGCAGCGCGTACTGCTCTTCGGCGTACATCGACAGCACCAGGATGCGCAGCGCCGGCCGGCTGACCTGCAAGCGGCGCAGCACTTCAATGCCGCTGACCCGCGGCAGCGACAGATCCAAGATCAGGACATCGCAGGCCGTCTGTTCCATTGCCTGCAGCGCCTGACGACCGTCGGCACACTCGCCTACGACCTCGATGTCGGCGGCTTCCCGCAAGAGCCGGCGCAGCCCCTGACGCAAGATGGCGTGATCGTCGGCAAGAAAGACGCGAATCATCGGGCCCGGCCTCCAGCCCCCCGGCGAAAAGGGAGCAGCTGACGCCAAGAATTGTAAGGCACAGCATGCCCCTGCTGGCCGCTCGCCAGCCTGTTCGCGGCATCGAACTAGTTCGATGGCCAGCCGCCCCTGCGCCCTCTAGGCTTCTGTGCGGTGGGGATCACCGGGGGCAATGCCAGAGAGCGAGTCGCGGTGACTCATTCGGCCTCTTGTCTGCGCCCGAGGCACCGCCTGCGCTCGTCCCTGACCCCAGCGCGGCGGCGCGGGTCAGGTGCACGGGACATGGGCCCAGCCGGGAGCGGGGCTCAAAACGCTGTCTGTAAGAAGGAAAGAAAACGATGGCCAACAAGATACAAATTGAAAATGCCTTGCTCGGAACCGATCAGTGGAAACTAACCAACCCGACGCCGCTCTTACTGCGAGATCCTAACAACTGGAGCACTCCCGCGCTGGAAGGATATGCTTCGCTGACTAGTGTCAATGTCGGCGATGAGATCAGTTTTTATGTGCGCTCCATGGCTCCGTCATTTGCTATCGATATTTACCGCATGGGGTACTATAATAACCTCGGCGGGCGATTGATGAAGTCGATCCCCAGCGTAGCCAGCATTGAACAGCCGATGCCGGTTGCGCAAGACAGCACGAACTACGGATTAATAGAGTGTGATTGGATAGAAACATATAAACTCACCGTACCCGCAGACTGGGTCAGCGGCGTGTACCTCGCCAAGCTAACATGCAATGATACCGCTCAGCTCCAGTGCTATATCATCTTTGTTGTGCGTGAGGATAACCGCCCCTCCGATGTCTTGATGCAGTGCAGCGTAAATACCTATCAGGCCTATAATGGCTGGGGCGCGCGAAGCATCTATCCTTCTAATAGCGTTGACAAGAGTGAAGCCTTTACCAAGGTCTCCTTCAATCGCCCCTACTTCGCCGCCCACCGCGGCTATGCGTCGGAGAACAACCCGCCAGTGGCGCCCCTGGCGCGGGGTGCAGGTCACCTGTTCGCCCATTTCCCATTTGGCGTCTATGAACCAGCTTGGGAATATAACATGATTCGCTGGCTGGAAAAATCAGGCTACGATGTAACCTATTGCACAAATATTGACGTCCATCGCGATCCGCAGCTCCTGCTCTCGCATCGAGCCTTTATCTCGGTTGGTCACGATGAATATTGGACTCGCGAAATGCGCGTGAACGTCGAGATGGCTCGCGACCAAGGTGTCGACCTGTTGTTCTGCTGCGGAAACTCTGTCTATCGTCAATCACGACTGGAGAGTGACGCGCACGGGAACCCCTATCGCACGCTAGTCTGTCATAAGCCTGAGGTTAAGTCTGGTCCGGAAGATCCAGTTGCGACGCGCATCAAGAATAACCAGGGGACTGAGGATGATTTATACCCATACCCCAACGTAACCGGAGAGTTTGAAAAGACAACTCGATATGGCGTGGACATCGGCTGGCCAGAGGCGACGCTAACTGGCTCAACCTGGAACCGGGAGGCGGTTTATTGGGCAGACCTGACGGTGAAGGCGCCGTCCGATTGGATCTATAGCGGCAGCGATGCCGGGCTGAATGACACGCTGCCGCTGATGGCCGGCTACGAGGTCGATGGCGACATGCCCGACTCGGTCAAGTACGCCCCCAGCAACCGCCGCATTCTCGCCACCTCGGCGCGCGGCGGACAGGTGCAGGCTTATGCCGTCGATGGCGGCGCCACGGTCTTTTCGGCCGGCACCATCCACTGGAGCTGGGGCCTCGATGACTGGGCGATCGAGGGCTGCTCGCCGGACAACGGGCGACCTTCGGGTCTGTCCACCAACCCGATCGTGCAGAAGATGACGAGCAACCTGCTCGCGCGGGCAGTCCGTAACACCGGCGCCGAGGCGCACTTCTATCGCACCAATGTGGCCGAGGGCATCGCCTCGCTGGGTCATGTCGCGGGGCTGCGGGTCAAGTGGCGCATCATCCCCGGCTCGTTTACGACGCCGCAGTCCACCGACGCGCTGTTTTACGATCCGACGACCGGAGAAGCCCAGATCTACACGCTAAAGAAGGACGGCGAGCAGATCCGCCTGCTGCCGGTCGGCGCTCTGTTTCGCGGCTGGCGCAAGTCGCTGCGCATCATCCCCGGCACCTTCAGCAATAGCGGCCTGACCGATCTGCTGTTCTTTGATCGAGCAACCGGCGAGGTGCAGCTGTACCGCACCAATGGGAGCGGCAGCCTGGAGCCCCTCGTGCTGACCAATCTCCAGAAGCTGGTGCCCCATGGCGCGGCGCACACCAACTGGCGCCGCACCTGGCAGATCTTCCCCGGTCGCTTCGCCGGCAGCGGCAGCACCGACGATCTACTCATCTACAATCCCGCCCGCGGCGAGCTACAGTTCTACGCCACCGATGACCATGGCGCCATCCAGCCGCTCGGCGCGCTGCGCACCGGCTTCCGGCGGACGCTGCAGATCGTGACCGGGCGGTTTAAGACCCGAGACGCCAGCAGCTCCCAGCAGACCGATCTGCTCTTTTACGACCCGGTCCACGGGGACGCCGAGTTCCATGAAGCCCACCGCCTGAGCGGTCTCACCGCGATCGGCACCCCGCAGACCGGCTGGCGCAAAGGCTGGCGGATCATCCCCGGCAGCTTCGGCGGCGTCACCCAGCTGACCGACCTTCTTTTGTACGAGCCGGCGACGGGGGATGCGCACTTCTTTTCGCCCAGTGGTAGCGGCGGCATTCTCCCGATCGGTGGCCCCCTCTATGGCTGGCGTCGGACCTGGCAGATCTTCCCATTTAAGTTCCCCGACTCGGCGAACACCGACCTGATGTTCTTCGACTCCTTCGCCGTCGTGCCCTAGCTCGGCTGCGGTAGCCCCCGCGGCCGCCGCCGCGTCGCTCCCTCCCGCTTCGCGCCAGACCGCCGCGCCCCGCCTCGCCGGGGTAGCGCCGCGCCACGTCGCACCCCGCAAATCGATCGCCGCAGCGCAGTTTATTCATGACTACGGATCTCGCGTAGATAAAAACAGACGCGCAGCACTTGCCGGGCCCAATTGGCCAAGCGCAGATTTCTCTGTTCCACAATCCGCTATTAGCCGGGCGGGAAAGGCGCTGCAGCGACGACGTTCACCTCATACCCGGAGAGACCCACAGCGGAGCTGGCACACGCTTTGCGGAGAAGCGCGGCAAGGTCACCGGCCTTGGCGCGAGATAGCCGGGATGTACCCGCCATCATCTCGTAGCCCTAGGTCGCCTTTATGCGGATAAGAGGCCCGCGCAGAGCCGCGCTATGCCCTTTTCCATCCGCCCCCCAAGAACGAGGAGAACGCCATGACGCAGCAAGAGCTCGACAACCTGCTCCAGGGGATCTTCGACGGTATCTTCGACTCGCTGACCAAGGCGGAGCCGGGCGGCAAGCCGCTTCTGACGCCGGCCGGCACCGTGCTATCGCTGATGAAGCCGGGCCAGATGATCAAGAGCAGCGATTACAACAATCCCTGGACGCCCGGCAACGTCAATGGCAGTCAGACCGCAGCGGTCAATACCGCCGCTCTGGCCGATGTGATCCCGAAGATGTCTACGCTATTTGCCGATAGCGGGAATAGCGTAAGCAAGATCTACGGCGAAATCATGAACGGCGTGCAGATTCCTGCACAGCCGGCCAATCCCGCCATCGAGCACCAGCTGCAGGATGCCTATAATTATCTATATCGCGTGGTCAACGTCACGGACCCCGATACGGGTGAAGTGACGCAGAAGACGATGGAGTCGCAGGTCTATCGCGATTACCTCGACAACCAGGCGGCCTACGCGGCGCAGCGCAGCGCTTATATGTCGGCCTACCTGGCGGCCCAGTCCTCGCAGGCTACGCGCGCCACCTGGCCGATGCTGGCCCCGACGCTGCAGATCCCGGTCAAGGCGGCCTATGACAAGTGGCGAGCCGGCTTTGCCGACAAGGTCGAGCAGGCCCTGGCCATCCAGAACACCTCCTCGCAGAACGCGCTGAGCAAGGCCTTTTCCAACGCCAAGGCGGTGTTCGAGGGCTATGGCGCCCAGCTGGAAGACACCGGCAGTGGCATTAGCCCACTTATCCATCGCGCGGCGCTGCTGCCGACTGACTGGCACAAGCTCAACCCGTCGAGCCGCGGCGTCATCATCGATACCGCATCGGGCTCGTCCTATCGCAATAGCAGCTCAGAGTTTACCTCGGGCGGCGGCTCGGTCGGCTTCAGCCTGGGCTTCTTTAGCATCGGCGGCGGCGGCGGCCACTCGGTCGAGCATCGACACATGAGCGCCGAGACCAAGAGCCTGCGCATCAGCTTTGAGTACTCGCTGGTGACCATCCGGCGGCCGTGGCTGGCCTTCCACCTGCTTGGCACCAAGGGCTGGAACCTGCAGAACCTGTACGCCAAGGGCAAGATCTCAAACGGCACCAAGCTGGGTCAGCAGAGCGCGCTGATGCCGCTTTTGCCGACCGCCTTTGTCGTGGCGCGCAAGGTGCAGATCTCGGCCGCCTGGGCCGCCTCGGACTGGGACTTCCTCAAGAAGCAGACGCAGGCCGGCGGCGGCATCGGCATCGGGCCGTTTACCATCGGTGGCAGCTACAGCCACTCCGCGACGAACGAGACCTATAGCTCCAGCTTTGCCAACGGGCGGATCGAGGTGCCCGGCGTGCAGATCATCGGCTGGATCAGCCAGGTCGTGCCGTACTGCCCACCGAGCTAGTCCGCGCCTCGCCACAGACTGCATGGCCGCGCCGCCGCAGTCCTGCCCCGCGCCGCCCGCTCGCGTCCGCAACGGCGGGAGCGCGGCCGCGGGAGCGGTAAAACGCGTCGGGCCGGGGGGCGCAGTGGCCGGACGTGGGCGTCGACGATGGACCGCGGGACGGCATCCTCAGGGGAGGAAAGGAAGAGAGCACATGGCCAATGCCGCCGATTTCCTAAACAGCGTCTATGAGCTGTTGGCAAAGACCTTTAGTGTCGGAACGACGCCAGACCTATATCTGCAGATGGGCTGGCCCGGGATTAGCCTGGGACCGTCAGATTTTAAATTAACTGACGGCGCTAATGACCCCTATGATCCAGCCTGCGCCGAAGAGACGGTGTCGATGCTGGCCAATATCGCACCGGCCTGCAGCGCGGTGAATTTTGCCAACTCGGGATACGAGATCGATGACCTGTATCAGATCCTGATCCTGGGGGCGATGATTCAGGGCGGAGACCCGGCCAATATGCTGGCCAATCCCGCCTATAAGCTGTTTAGCGATGCGCAGTACGAGCTAGCGCAGGCCCAGCGCGGCAGCCTGCGCGACCCCAACCTGTTTTATCTGCCCTGCAAGGCGACGCCGGTCGACTGGTATCGCGAGGCCAGCGCGCAGTACTGGCCGACGCTGTCCTTGTCGTCGAGCGAGGTCAAGCCGGCCAGCAACAGCTCACCGTTTATGCGCCTGGGGGGGCGGCAGCTGATCGAAAAGGGCCTGCTGCAGACGCTGCCGGCCCAGCGCGAGGCCCCGCAGCTTCGGACCCGGCTGTCGACGGGGCTGTCGGCTCGCATCAGTCGCCCGCCGACCCTGCGTTCCCCCGTGGCCACCGCGCCGGCGGCCGGGCTGCGACCGCTCGACCTGGCCCGCAGCCTGACGCCGACCGCGGCTGGGCCGGTGGCGCGCCTGCCGACCCGCGCGCTGAGCATCTCTGACGCCGAGGTCGGTCGGCGCCTCAAGGCACTGGTGGCCGAGCCGGCCTTTAAAAAGGGCCTGCACCCGACGAAAGTGGCGGCGCGCATCGGCAGCCTCGACCGCATCCCAATCGACGCCAACAAGCTCGACGTGCTGCCGGCTCGCAGCGTAGTGCTGAAAGATAAGCTCTTGGTGCGCGAGCTGTTGAACGAGCAGCTAACGCCGACGCCGGTCAGCGCAGCGACTAGCGGATTTAGTATCTCGTTTAAGTACTGCATGGTGAACCTAACGCGGAGCTGGCTGAAGCTAGCATTGCTAAATACCAAGAACTGGTACTTATACGGCACAGCGGCTGGCGAATACTCGAATGGGCAGGTCGAAAATAACCCAGGCATGTTCCCCATGATCTCGACATCGTTCATCGCGATTCGTGACTTGGTGATTAAGGCCAACTGGTCACAGAGCGACATGACAGCACTAAAACAGGCGAAGTTCCTGGGGCCGTTCGATATTGGCGGTGGGACTATCAATCAAAATACGATTGAAGCCCGCGGGCTGCAGATCATCGCCTGGCAGTCGCGCCTGACGCCGACCCTGCCGCCGCTCTCCGCTCCGAGCACCTAGGCGCCGGGGTCGTCGGGCTCGTGACCGGCCCCGCCTGGCCACGCGCAGTCGACCTGCCATGCTCCCCACGCATCCCCACGGCCTCCTCGCGGCCGGAGTCTTCTGCCATGACGCACCCCGTTCCTCGGTCTTGTCTCTCCGCTCTTCTGCTCAGCTTCCTGCTCGCTTGTCCTGCCCCGCCCGGGGAGCCTCCCGCTGATCTGGGCCAAGATGCGGCGACCTCGCTGGGCGATGCGGCGGCCGGCGACTGCCAGCTTTTGACGGCGGTCAGCTACAGCGCGCTGGCCAGCCAGGTGACGGCCACCGGCCAGCTTGTCTGCCCGACGGCAGCCGTGCTTGAGCTGCGCCTATGCCTGTATGACCGCGCGGTCGGCAGCAGCGACTTCGGCGACCCGCTGATCTGCAAGAGCGCCGCGGCCAGCGGCGAGCGCCAGCTACAAAGTGAAGTCGCGGTCGGCGTGCTGCTGTCCACCCGGCGCGAGTATCGCAGCACGCTGTCGGCGACCCGCGCTGGCCGCGCGCTGCCGGCCGTGCAGTCGGCGGTGCTGACCGCCCCCTGAGCGCACTCGGCACGGCTGGGGCGGCGCCGGACTAGACCGCAGGCGGTGCGTCAGGCGTGCGCAGCAGCAAGAGGTACATGCGGGCCAGGTCCTTGATGATCGCCTCGTCCTGCGAGGCATCGTCCCGCACCGCCATGGCCGCGCCGATGCCATTGCCGGTGTGCACCATGATGAAGCTGACCTGCTGCAGGTTGCGGCAGGCCACATCGGTGCGCTGCGCCAAGTGGCTAGTCAGCGCTGCGATGTAGTGATCAAGGTTGGCCTCTGCCATGCGGGCCAGCCCGACGGCCGAGAACTGATCCAGCAAGGGGCGATGCACGCCGCGCCCCTGCGCGCGCATGGTCATCGCCAGCATGCGCAAGAGCCCCTCGATCAGGATCTCCAGCGGCAGTGCGCCTCCCAGCTGCAGCGCCTGCAGGAAGGCTTCGCGCAGCTGCAGCATGTAGCGCTCGACCAGCGCTGCGACGAGCGCGTCCTTGTGCGGAAAGTATTGATACAGCGAGCCAACGCTGACGCCGGCCTTCTTGGCGACGCGAGTGGTGGTCAGCCCGTCGGCTCCGTGCTCTTCCAGGACCAGCTCGGCCGCGCGGACGATGGCCTCGCAGGTCACCTGCGAGCGGGCCTGCGTGGGGGTCTTGCGGGGGCGCGCAGTCTTCTTCATCGCCGCCCATTATCGCCCAAGCGGCTAGCTGTTGGGCTGCAGGACCAGCCGGCCGTGCGCGCGCTGTTCGTGATACAGCGCCAGCGTCAGGTCGCGCGGCTGCAGGGGGCGCGCGCTGGCCATCGCCCGGCTGGCGGCGCGCAGCACGGCGTTGCGAATCACACCGCCGCTTACCTCGTGCTCACCGAGGGTGCGAAGCTGCTGCCGGCTCAGGCGCAGGTGGGCCGGCACCATACTGCGCCACAGCTGCTCGCGCGTCTCGGGATCGGGCACCGGGAAGGGAATGCGCGCGGCCAGCCGACGGCGAAAGGCCTCATCGATCGCGCCCTCCAGGTTCGAGGTCAGCAGGGCGATGCCGCGAAAGCGCTCCAGCCGCTGCAGAAGAAAGTTCACCTCTAGGTTGGCGTAGCGATCGTTGCTGCTCTTGGTGTCGCTGGTCCGCTTGCCGAACAGCGCATCGGCTTCGTCGAACAGCACGGCAAAGCAGCCCGACTCGGCGGCATCGAGGATGGTGCCGAGGTTCTTCTCGGTCTCGCCCAGCCACTTCGACACGACGCGCGACAGGTCGATGCGCACCAGGCCGATGCCAAGCTCGGCGGCGAGGATGCGCGCGGCCAGCGTCTTGCCGGTGCCCGGCGGCCCCGAGAACAGCGCCACCACCCCGACGGCGGAGCCCGAGACCAGCTTGCGCAGCGCCGGATCCTGCGCCAGCTCCAGGCGATAGCGGCAGCGGCCGATCAGATCGACCAGCTCCTCCAGCAGCTCAGGAGCGGCGTGCAGATCGCGCAGGCTCAGCTCGCGATCGGGGTCGACAATCTGACCCAGCGCAGGCGAGCCGCCGAGGGCCAGCTGGGTCACGGCGTGGGCTAGCTGGCTGGCATGGACATCGGGCTGGCGCGTCGCGGCCAGGGCCTTGACCGTGCGGACGATGGTGCCGCTGCTCAGCTCGAACAGTGCGGCGGCTCTCTCGATCGTGGGCGGCGCAGCCACAAGGCCGTGCTCGCGGAGCGCTCGCTGCCAGAGGTGCAGTCGGACCTCGCGGCCAGGTAGCTCGGGCCGCAGATCGGCCGCCGGGGCAACGGGCAGCTCGCTCTTTGCGCTGCCGCCGCGATACAGAAAAAGGAGCGGCACCCGCGCCCCCTCGGCCTGCTCCGCTAGGCGCTTCAGCTCGCCGGCTGCGCCGCTGCTTCCGCGACCTGCCGCGGATACGGCGTAGGCGTCGCCCTGCGGCTCGGGCGCGGCTGCGCCCACGGCCGACGGCAGTGTCAGATCGATGGCCAGCACGGCGCGCGCCAGCAGCGCATCGCGCAGGGCCAGCTGTCCCGGCGAAAGCGGCTGCCAGCCGGGCTGCACGACAGCCGCTGGGGGACTGGCGTCCTCTGAGCGATAGAGCAGGATCGGGCTTCGGCGCAGCTGCGCCAAGCAGCGCAGCATCGGGACGATCTCCTCGCGATCGTGGACCTGCAGCGCCACGCAGCGCGACCCGCTCGCTTCATCGAGGATCTGGCTCGCCTGCCGCAGCGTAGCCGCGTCGTCCACCAGATCCCCGTCGGCCGGCCTGATCAGCTGCTGGCCGAGGCTGGCCGGCGGGGCGCCGAGCTCGACGCCTAGCGCGAAGGAGACCAGGGCGCGGCTGGCGGTGAAGCGCTCGAAGGCGACAGGGGTCGTCGGCGCGTCGCTGCTCAGCAGGAGCCCGAGCCGGCGCAGCCCAGCGCTGGGCGCCAGCTCCTGCAGCAGATCGGGGGTCACCTGCCCGCCATCGGCGAGGATGCGCGAGAACAGGTGGGCTCGCAGTCCAGCGCCAATCGGCTCGCGCTGCAGCTCCTGCAGCCGGACGCCGATCTCGGGATCGATCGCGGCACCGACCGCAGTCAGCGCGATCAGAAAGTGCCGGTGGCCAAGGCCCAGCCGCTCGCACAGCGCGCGCAGGGCCGAGAGCTTTTCTTTTGTCGTCCGCTCGGCGCGCCGCAGGTTCTGACGCGCGATGCGGGTCGGCGTCTCCTGGCGCGGCAGCGGCGTGGCGGTCAGCAGCTCGGACAGGATGGCGCGCAGCCAGCGCAGGTCGGCCTGCAGATGGCTAAACGGGCTGTCGAACGGGGCCGCGTCGGCCTGCGGTTCTGACTGCGAGTCAGCGTCGCGTCGGCTGGGCATGAGCAAGCGCCTCTTTCTCTGGCAACACCGGGTCTACAGGTTCTGCACGCCACCGCCGCCTTCGCCGAGGGCGGTCAGCGCTTCGAGGTTGCGCAGCCACAGCTTTTCGTCCTTCTCCCACTGCGCCAGGCTGCCCGACAGCTCGGTATCGACGATCCACACCGTGCGCGCGCACTCGATCAGCTGATCGGTGTTGCCATCGTCGTAGTGCTTGACTGGCTCGGTCGAGTAGGTCGGCCCGTTCGGCCCCAGGCCCGAGATGTGCGGCACGGTCTTGCCGGTCCACTCATCGACGGCCTTGGTGCCACCGTAGATGACGGCATCCATCTTGAGCGCGATCTTCTCGCTGCTCTTTAATCCCTTGGAGCCCTTGATCAGCGCATAGACCTGCTTGCCGAACGCCACCCGCTCGCGAATCGCTTCGACCATCATCAGCATCTGCGTCGCCCGCCCTTCGCTGAGCGCAATCGGGGACTTGCCGAGAGCCTTGTTGTCGACCTTCTGCGCGTCGAGCTCCATCCCGACTTGGGCATAGGCCGAGCGCTGGTTCTGCACGTGCGTGCGCAGCTTGCCCATGCAGATGTCAAGCTCGTCACCGGCTGCGCCGAGGTCGTCCTGCGCCCCCTTGACCTGGGCTGCGATCGTCGCCTGGCCGTTGGCCAGCAGGGCCGCCTGCAGCTCACCGATCAGCACCTTGGTGTCGGCGATCTTTTGCGTAAGCTGCGGATTGATGACTTCACCCACCATGTCCGCCGCCTTCTCCTTGAGCATGGTGATCGCCTTTTCGAGCTCCTCTTTGACCACCGCGCTGACATCGGTGCCGATCTTCTCAACGACGCCGACAAAGTCGCCCTGGATCAGCATCAGGGCGATGCTGCCGACGTAGCGAATCGCATCGCGAAGCTGCACCTTGTCGGCCTGCAGCGCTGCCAGCCGGTCCTTGGCGCCCTGTAGCTCGGCTTCTTTTTCGGCCTTTTCGATCTGCAGGTAGACCTGGCGCAGCCGCTGCTCAGCCGATGAGATCAGCTTCATCGCCTTGCTGATCTGCTTGCTGTGCGTGGCGATGGTCGACTCGGCGCTCGACTGCCCAAGCAGCCGACTGATCTCGCGCTGGGCGCCCGGATCCTTTTTCACCTTGGCCCCGGCCTCTTGGAACCACTTGCTGTAGCTGGCGGGCGCCGCTGGATCCAAGCCTGTGCTGTTGGCCAGGCTGTTTACCCGCTCGCGGGCGCCGGTGTAGTAGAGGTTCATGGTCTGAAACTGCGGGTAGTCGGCCTTGAAGGACTCGACCTCCTTAGAGACGCCACCTGCCTTGGCGGTCTTCGCAGCAAAGCTGGCTGGGTCGTACTCAAACGTCCCCAGCGCCTCTTGCGCGATCATCTGCGCTTCGTTGACCGCGGCCTCCTGCGAAGCCGACTGCGACTTCGCCTTGCGCATAAACGTCGCCTCGGGCACCTCGCGCACCGCGACCGTGTGGTTCGCGCCCTCGTGTACGTTGCTCACCAGTCGATCGGCGACCTCATCGGCTTCGCGCTCGGCGGCTTGCTCCGGCGTGCTCACCTGGCGCGCCTTGGCCTGTGGCCCACTTGCCGGTCCCTGCGCGACGTGCGCTAGCTCATGGGCCAGCAGGCGATCGCCCTCGCGCGTGCCCGGGCTGTACTCGCCAGCACCGAAGTAGACGTCGCGGCCGACCGTCACCGCCCGGGCTCCGACCGAGTCGGCGCGACTGGCGGCGGCGGCATCGGTGTGGATTCTCACGTCCGCGATGGCACTACCGAAGGCGGCCTCGGCCGCACCGCGCAGCGTGGCCGGGCCGGGTGGTACGGCACTGGCCAGGTCTGCCGGCGAGCTCCACTCCAGCCCCGGCGCTGCGGCGGAGTCGGTCCCCCGGCTGCGAGCCGACTGATTTCGACGCTGATCCATCTCTTCCCCCGATTGTGCGTTTAGCCGACGATTGAGTATTCGGCATTGTCGCGCAGGGTATGCCATAGATAAAGCCGATGGGTGGCATAAACGGTATTAATAGGCTGTTGTCCCCTCGGGTTTACCCAGAATCCAGCGCTGAAAATGCGAATGACTGGCCGGGAATTCGGGCGATACCCGAGTGAGACAAATGTGAAGGAATCGAGCTCTCGCTCGACAAGCGCCGCGAGTCGGCTGTCTTGACTTGGCAGTTTTGGCTTCCATAAACTCGATATATTCGCCGGAAAATACTCAATCGTTGGCGCGAGATCATCAATTTCCAAAGGAAATCAATACGGGGGGATCTTCACATGGCACAACGCAGTCGATTTGCATGGCATGCCCGGAATCCACAACAAAATCGAGCCCTTGGCCTGCTCGTGCCGAGCCTCCTTCTGGGCGCGCTGGGCCTCGGAAGTTGCGGGGCTGAGCTCACGGATCCGCTCAGCCGGAACCAGCGCCCGGTGGCCGCCTGGAACGCCAATGCCTGGAACGCCAACATCTGGAATGCCAACGTCTGGAATGCCAACGTCTGGAATGCCAATCTCTGGAACTCCAGCAGCTGGCAAAGGACGGTCTGGAACTCACTAAGCTGGAACTCGAACGTTTGGAACTCGAATCTGTGGAATGCGAATGCTTGGAACTCGAATCTCTGGAATGCGAACGCCTGGAATGCGAATGCCTGGAATGCCAACGCCTGGAACTCGAACCTGTGGAATGCGAATATCTGGAATAGCAATGCCTGGAACGCCAACGTCTGGAATGCCAACATCTGGAACGCAAATATCTGGAATGCCAACGTTTGGAACGCCAACGCCTGGAATGCCAACGCCTGGAACGCCAACGTCTGGAATGCGAATGTCTGGAACGCCAACGTCTGGAACTCGGCTAGCTGGAACGCGAATGTCTGGAACGCCAGCCTGTGGAACGCGAATGCCTGGAACGCGAATGTCTGGAACTCAAATGTCTGGAACGCCAACATCTGGAACGCAAATGTCTGGAATTCCAACATCTGGAACGCCAACGCCTGGAACTCGATCGACTGGACCGGGGCTGGCACCTGGCTAGAGGATCACTGCGGCAGCCAGGAAAAGTGCGACTACTACCTGTGCCAGGACGCCGGCGACAGCTATGGGGCCGTGCCCTGGAGCACCGCCACGGACCTGACGCAGCTCGGCGATGCCCAGCTGGCCTGCGTCGCGGTCACGCTGGAAGCGCTGGCCTTCCGCCAGTTCGCGGCCATGCTGCGCCAGCTCGCCGATCAGCAGGAGATGTCTTTCATGTACTGGACGCGCGGCGCCTGCCGAGACGGCGTGTCCAAGGTCTATCGCCTGGCCACCGGCAAGACCGTGACGTTCCCTGGCTACCTGGGACTGGCCAGCGACTGGTGCGACCGCACGGGAGAGAGCGGCCCAGTCTCCAGCGATGGCCGCGTCGAAGAACAGCAGTCGATCACCGGCTTCTTGATGGCCTCGTCGAATACCTCGGGCATCTCGAACCCGTTTAACCTCATCGGCGCCAACCTGGCTTCCAGCGATGACCTCGATGCCTGGATGCCCTACCCCGAGCGCTCGTACTTCGGCAACGTGTTCAATGGCTCGGGCGCCGTCGGCATCTGTGACTGGGAATACTCACAGTCGGGCGGTGGCCTACAGGCGCTGGGCCGGCACAAGACGCTGAATGGGGCGTTTGCCGACACCGGCTACTGCAACTGCCGCACGCAGGCTAGCTGCTCGGACGGCACGGGGCGCGGCCCCAGCAGCCAGTGCGCAACCAACCTGTGCACCACCAACGTCGCAGGGCTTAGCAACAGCAATCCGCTCAGCAACGGCTACACGTTCTACGACGCGAGCGGGGTCGGCGATGCGCTGCCGCCCTGGGTCGAGACTAGCCCGACGCTCACCTGGAGTGGCAGCACCTATCAGCTGTTCAGCTCACGCCTGCCGACTTACTGGGGCTTTGGCGATCTGGTGATGCAGCCCGGCAACAATGGCTACCAGCCGAACTTCATCACCGTCGTGATGACGCGAGGCAGCTTTGAGAGCATTCCCACCTTCAACCATCTGCACACGTTCAACCTGTCCGATCAGAGTGCCGCCTATGGCGCCACCGGCCTCAGCTACAGCAACGTGGGCGGTTTGTCCTGTGTGAACGCCGCCGATCCGCTTTACTACACCTGCGGCGCGAATGCGGCGCTGCAGCTCTTCGACAATCAAGCGATTCAGGTCAAGGTTCGGCCGCTGCAGAAGCATCCGGGACGCGATGGCCGCTATGGCACCGCCGATGACTACACGCGGGTCTACAGTCCCAACGTCGGCCTGACGCTGCGCATTCGCTATCGCTCGCTGGGGGGCAGCAGTGTCCTGCGCCTGTACACCGGCAGCAACACCAGCCCGGGAGCGACCAGCAACACGCTCGTCGATCAGGGCACGCTGACCTTCCCGGACTCGTTTGATGAGAGCAAGGTGACGCTGAGCGGCACCAGCGCCAACATCGGCTATCACAGCCAGAGCGCCGACGGCAAGCTGACCGTCCAGGGCATGAACTTCACGGCGGTGAACATCGGCCGCATCTTGAAGATCGCCGGCGCGAGCAACCCGCAGCTCAATGGCTACTTCCGCATCCTCGCGGTGGGCGACGCAAACAACCCCAACAGCAGCGGTGGCGACACGCTGTATTTCGACATTGATGCGGTAAATCAGGTCGAGCCAGGCTTCAGCGGCAGCTGGAAGATCGCCCCCGGCTGGCGTGACTTGTACGTCGGCAACCTGTATGTGAACAGTGACTACGAGCTCCTCGTTCGTCTGCGCAAAGTGGCCGGCCAGGCCGCGCCGCTTCTGGGTGGCGGCATCGCCGCGCCCATCCCGGTGCAGAGCGTGCCGGATAGCCAGGTGCGGGCCTGCGCCAACGGCGCCGCGCTGTCCCAGACGGGCTGTGGCGAGGCGGTCAAGGTCGCGGTCGTCGTCAAAAAGACGGGCGGCACCTATGGCGGCACGGGCACGGTCAGCGACGCAAACGGCGGCATCAGCTGCGGCGCAAGCATCAGCATGGCGGGCTGCACCGAGCTTTACAACCCCGGGACGCAGGTGACTCTCACCGCGGCTGCCGATCCCTATTCCTATTTCGTGCGCTGGGAGAGTGGTCCGTGCAGCGGCTTGAACACACCGACCTGCGGCTTTACTCCAAGCGAAGATACCTTTGTCACCGCTCGCTTCGAGAAGTACCGCTACACCATCACGCCTACGACGGCGGGCAATGGGGTGGGCACGGTGAGCCTGAGCCCGAGCGGTGGAACCTATACCGCCGGAACCAGCGTCACGCTGACCGCCCAAGTGACAGCCGGGCAGCCGTGGAGCGCTGGCTCTAGCTTCGCTGGCTGGAGCAACGGCTGCACGGGCAGCGGCACGCAGTGCACCCTCACCGTCACCGGCAACCTGTCGCCACGCGCGACGTTTACCGCCAACCCGGCGACCTTCACGATCACCAGGAACATCGGCTACTACGGCGGCCAGGGCCGGGTGACTGGCCCGGGCTTCGACTGCGGCACGACGGGTCTGCCCAGCACCGACTGCAGCGAGCCGGTGGCCTATGGCGGCTCGCTCACCCTCACGGCGGCGGCCTGGGATCAGAACTCCTATTTTGCCGGCTGGAGCGGGCTCTGCTCCGGCACCAGCCCGACCTGCACGATTAGCAACATCACCAGCCCCACCCAGCTGACCGTCACTGCCTCCTTCGACAAGTACCGGCCGTCCATCACTGCGACGAACTCGGCGCTCGGGCGGATCTCCAGCAACCCGACGGGCATCCTCTGTGGCAATAGCTACATCGACTGCGCCGAGTTCCTGGTGGCCGGCACCTCAGTGACCCTTACCGCGACGCCGGCGGCGGGCAAGAGCTTTGTCGGCTGGACATCGGGATGCAGCGGGACAAGCAACCCCTGCACCTATGTCGTTCCTCCCAGCAGTCAGACGATCACCGCCGTGTTCCAGTAGGCGCCGGCCAGGCTCGTCGTTCCTGCCGCTGCGGCCGCTCCGCCGGCGTCAGGAGGAACCGCCGGTCTGCCGCGCCTTGCCCAGCTTCGCGACGCCGGACTTTTTAGGAGAGTGCGACATGGGCCCCGCTCCGCTTAACGTCAAGCAGCCCCGCGACTCGCTGCCCTCGAACAGCTCGGCCGCCAGTGCAGACACGCTCGATGTACGCCGGCCGGCCAGTGCTCCGCTTGCCGATAGCGCGCTGCTCAAGACCGCCGACGCGATCGCCGCGCATGGCGGCGAAGCGGCCGACTCGCTGCATAGCGCGACCATCGACTCGGCCTCGGCGGGCGGCAGCAGCGGGCTGGCTTCCGCCATGCTCAGCAGCTCTCTTTCGCACGAGGGATCGCTCTTTCCCGTGGCCAGCTGGGACCGCTATGAATTCCTCAGCCTGCTCGGCCAGGGGGGCATGGGTGCGGTGTACAAGGCGCGCGATCGTCGCCTGCACCGCCTGGTGGCGCTCAAGTTCATTCGCGGCGGCGATGAGCGCATGACCTTGCGCTTGCTGCAAGAAGCCCGCGCCCAGGCGCGCATCGATCATCGCGGGGTGTGCAAGGTCCTTGAGGTCGGCGAGGTCGAGGGCAAGGCGTATATCGCGATGCAGCTCGTCGACGGCCGCTCGCTGCAGCAGGCCTACGCAGAGCTGGGCCTTACCCAGAAGGTGCGCATCGTCCGCGATGTCGCCGAGGCCCTCGATGCCGCGCACCAGCTGGGAATCATTCATCGCGATATCAAGCCCGCCAACGTCATGGTCGAGCGATCAGCGGAGGGAGAGCCGCAGCCGATCCTCATGGACTTCGGACTGGCGCGCGACACGACCGAGAGCACGGGCGTCACGGAGTCGGGAACCGTGCTGGGTACGGCGGCCTTTATGTCCCCGGAGCAGGCGCGCGGCGAGGTGCGCAAGCTGGATCGGCGCACCGATGTGTACAGCCTGGGCGCGACGCTCTATTACATCTTGGCCGGGCAGCCGCCGTTTCGGGCCGACAGCATGGCCGACACGCTGCTCAAGGTGATTCTGGACGAGCCACCGCCGCTGCGTCGCTATCAGCCATCGCTGCCCGAGGCGCTAGAGATTGTCGTCGGAAAGTGCCTGGCGAAAGAGCCGGCGCAGCGCTACGCCAGCGCGGCAGAGCTGGCCGCTGATCTGACCCGCTTCCTGGAAAATCGGCGCATCGTGGGCCGCAAGGTGAGCCTGTATCAGCGGCTGGCCTGGAAGGCGAAGAACAATCGGCCGCTGGCGCTCAGCATGATCGCGCTGTGCCTGACGCTGCTGGGCTCTTTAAGCTATGGCGCCCGCACCTATGTCCTAAGCCTGCGCAAGGAGCGACTGGCCAAGCAGCAGGCGGAGCTAGCGCAGCGGCTGGGACAAGAGATGAAGGACATGGAGTGGCTGCTGCGTACAGCGCGCGGCATGCCCCTTCACGATCTGACGCGGGAAAAGGACATCGTGCGAAATCGCATGCAGCGGTTGCAGAGCGAGCTTTCGGGGTTCGGCAGCGCGGGCGGGCCGCTGGCTCACTATGCGCTGGGGCGCGGCTACATGGGTCTGCACGAGTATGCCGAGGCGCTGCGCGAGCTAGAGCAGGCAATCGGGCAGGGCTTCCAGCATCCCGATGCCTACTACGCGCTGGGTGTGGTGCTGGGCAAGCACTACGAGCAAGCGATGCACGAAGCGCGGCTGGCCGGGGGCGGCGACTGGGCGGCGAAGCGGCTCAAGGAGATCGAGCCCAAGTACCTGCGACCGGCGCTGGCGGCGCTGCAGCGAGCCCGTGCCATGAGCACCGGTAGCCCGGAATATCTGGACGGGCTGATCGCGTACTACCAGCGCGACTTCCCGCGGGCCCTTGGGCAAGCGCAGGCCGCGCTGCAGCGTGCGCCGTGGCTGCATGAGGCGAACAAGCTGTCCGGTGACGTCCACCTAGAGCTGGCCCTGCAGGCACGCGACAACGGACAGGATGCCGCGGCCGGGCAGGAGTTTGCCGCGGCCGTGCAGAGCTATGAGCGCGCCGCCGAGGTCGGCAGCAGCGATGGTGAAGTGTACGAGGGCCTGGCCGAGACCTGGGTTCGTCAGCTGGAGATGGCGGCCCAGCGTGGCCAGCCGGCACCGGCCGCCTATGCGTCCGCGGTGGCCAGCAGTGAGAAGCTGCGCAGCGTCGAGCCGCAGAGTGTAAGTGGCTCGGTGAAGCTGGCCTATGCGGCGCTGATGTCGCTTGGTTTCGCCGGGACCGGCCATGCCACCGCCGAGCGCGCCAAGCAGTGTCTGGAGGCCGCCGAAGCAGCGCTGCGCCGGCAGCCGAATCATCCCTATGCCAGCGACGTGGCCGCGGCCTGCTATGCGATGGAGGCGTATCGGCTGCAGGGGGCGGGGCAGGATCCGCTGCCGCTTTTGCACAAGGCGCTTGGCCTGCTGGAGCCGGCGGTGCAGCAGGCGCCGCACTTCTTGTGGGGGCTCAACGATCTGGGGAATGTGTACCTGGCCCTGAGCAACTATCTGCAGCTGCATGGTCAGCCCGCTGCTCGGCAGTACTTCAGCAAGGCGGTGAGTGCCTACCAGCAGGCGGTGAAGCTCGATGCCAGCTATCAGATTGGCTACGTCAACATCTTGTCGATCTACATCCCGCTGGTGCCGCTGATTCACGTCGAGGCAGAGCTCGACAAGGCGCTGTCGGAAGGGCGTGAAGTGTTCCAGAAGTGCACGGCGATCAACGACAAGAACTTCGTCTGTCAAAACAACTATTTTCAGATCTGCACCGCGGCCGCGGCTCGTCTCTTGGAGTGGGGCAAGGATCCGCAGGCCTCGCTGCAGTGCGCCTTCGACACCTTGGCCGCCGCGCGCAAGCTCGGGGCCAGCGGACTGGATACCGAGCAGGCCGAGGTCGCGCTGCACCTGACGGCGGGCAAGGATCGGCTGCGTCGCGGCGAGGATCCAACGGCACAGCTGGAGCGCGCCGCCGCCGTGCTGCCGCGCTGCTTTGGCTTTGCGGCCCAGGACGCGACGTGCCGGGGGCTGGAGGCGCAGCTGGAGTGGCTGCGCAGCGAGTGGCAGGCGCAGCGCGGCGAGTCGACCCTGCCGGCGCTGCTGCGTGCGCTCGACAAGGCGACGGCCGCGACGCAGAGTCCAGAGACCAACCCCGAGGCGTACTGGGCTCTGGCCGAGACGCACCGGCGCTTGGCGGCGAGCCCCCTGCCCAGCCGGACCCGCGCGCAGCACATCGAGCAGGGGCTGCTGGCGGTAGAGAAGCTCTTTGCCATCAACCAAAACCACGCCCGCGGCTGGGCGGTAAAAGGTGCGCTGGAGCTTGCACAGCCGACCGGGGCGGGCGACGAGTCCTCCGAGCGCAAGCAGCGGGCGATCCGCTCGCTGAGCCGGGCCCTGAGCCACGATCCCGTGCTGCCGCCGCAGTATCGATCGGCGCTGGCCCTGGCCGGGGTCGCCAGCTCCATCCGCTGAGGCCGGCGGGGCTGGGCCGCTGTCTGGGGGCTGGGCGGATGCGGGGTCGGCAGCGGCTAAAAGGCGCTGGGACGGAAGGTCAGGGTGGTGCTCTCGAAGGTCTCGCCGGCCGCGAAGAAGGGGAAGGGCAGGGGGGCGGTGCCGACCATCGCCTGCAGGTCGGGGCCGACGGCGCTCAGAACCACGCTCGGCGTCGGCTGCACGCGCAAGCCAGAGATGTTGTATTCCAGCACGGCGTTGCCGGCCCGGTCGCTATCCGTCCAGTAGTTGATCAGGTTGCTGCCGGGCGGCTGGCTGGCCTCGGGCAGGGCAAACGGGCCGGACAGCGCAAAGGCCAGCGAGTGCGGGTGCTGCGCCGCCGCATCGAGCGTCGTGCCGCTGCCGCTTCCCAGCACGTCAAAGCGCATATGCGGATTGATGTACGTGGTCTGCAGCCCAGCGCCCTTGAGGGCAGCGAAGAGCGCGGGATCATTGGTAACGTGGGAAAATAGATAATTATTGAAAGCGCCAGTTCCGGTCGGCGGAATAATTAATACGCCCAAGTGTCCCATGATGCCGGGGCGGCCGGCACGATCGCCCACTTTGATTTCTTGGCAGTCGGCCATATGGGCAACAAATATCGACAATCCCGGGGGTCCCGGAACCAACATATATTGTGAGGGCACGCGATCTTGGACATTGGCGGTGGGGACCAAGCCCACGCCACCAAACTCGCGGCAGCTGCTGAAGGTGGCCTGCAGCTCGCGGGCCTGGCCAAGCGAGCTCTGGCTGGCGGCCGCGTCCTCCTCGGCGAGCGGGCCACAGCCGATGCTGGCTAGGCTGGCAGTCGCTAGCAGGGTGACAGCGGCCGAGCGCAGCGGCTGGCGAACCAGGTAGCTAAATCGTCCCAAGTAGCTCTTGTCCAACGACATGGCGGACTCCTTTCTTACATGGGCGTAGACTGGCGGGTAATGTGGATCATTGAGATAATTGATCAGAGACAAATTAGCGTCTCATTCATGAAGATTGCGCGCAAGACGAATTGATTTTGCCCGCCGTCGTCGTCGAAGATAATCGCGATGTGTTAGAGGATGAGAGCTGTGATTCTCAATGAATTAAGAGTTGAAAAATTCGCAATAAAAATGCGGGAAAGAGAGATAGGCAGCGGAGATCTTTGCGGTCACGGCGAGGCTGGGGACGGGCCGCTGGCCAGGGCTTGGCGCGCGCAGGGGCTGGGGCGGAAGGCCAGGCTGCGCAGGTAGCTGTCCAAGCCGCCTGGGCTGCGGCTCCCGTCCTGGGCGACGGGGCGCAGGACCGCGGCGGCTCGCGCCGGATCGCCGAGCTGACAGAGCAGCTCAGCACGGCCCAGCGTGAAGCGAGCCGAGTCGGGGCAGAGCTCGGAAGCCTGCTGCGCCAGGGTCGGTGACCAGGCCAGCTTGCGCGGGCCGGGCTTGCCGCCAAGCTGCGCCTGCAGATCGGTCCACAGCAGGGCGCAGACTTCGCTTACCCGCTGCTGATAGATCTGCTGCCCGGCTTGGCTCTTTTCGCCGGTAAAGAGCTTATATTGTTCAAAGAGCTTAAGCGCAGAGAGATATTCGCCTTGGCGATAGCGCAGGACGCCCATTTCCATGTTGATAAAGCCGTCGCCGCAGCTTTGATAATATTCGTCAAAGCCGCGGTATAGGCTCTCTAGCTCTGGCGATTTGGCATCCCGGCTCAGCTTGGCCTTTCGGCCATAGATATTCGCCTTCAAGATCGGGCAGCGCGGCGAGGGCGGCGGGCGGCGAGCGGGGGCCAGGGCCTCGGCGCTGCCTCGGCTCGGGGGGGCTAGGGCGGTAGCTGGCGTGGCTGGCGCAGACTCCGCGGCTGCGCTGGGCCGCGCCGGACTGGTCGCTCCCGCGGCGGTCGGAAGCGCTGCTCGCGCCTCGGCCGGTGCGGCTGGCGCCGGCGATGGGGAGGCTGGCTTGGCGCTGGCCGCGGTGGCTGCGCTGGGGGCTCCGGTGCTCGCCGGCTCCTCGCTAGATCGGCTCAGTACGAAGGCCGCAAGCCCCACTGCGCCGAGGGCCAAGCCCGCGAACAGCAGCCCGGCCCGCCGGAGGGATGGGCCGAGGGCGACGGACTGGGTCGGCGGACCGCCCTCCTCCACGAGCGGGCTCTCGCTGTCCCCAACGCTGTCGCTCTGCACCATCAGGCGCAGCATCGGCCGCGTCGGGCGGGTGCGCAGGTCGCCCCCCGTCGGGTCAGCCGCCGCGTCGCTGTCCACAGCGGGGCTGACCGGGCTCGCGCTCGCCGGCATCACTCCGATGGCGGAGATCCGGTCACGCACCAGGGCCGGCGCCGAGCGCGAGGGGGTCGGCGGCAGGGACCGGCGCGGCCAGGTGTCGGGCTCGGTCGCAGCGGCGGCCGTCGGGGGCGGCGCCAGCGGAGCCTCGGTGCTGTGACGCAGGGTGGCGATCGCCGCGGCGCCGGACAGCGAGCCGCGCAGATCCTGGCGGATGGCGCGCACGCGACGCAGGACCTCTTTCATCTCGGGGCGGTCGGCCGGGTCCTTGGCCAGCATCGAGTGAATCAGCGTCACCATGCTCGGCGACAGCCCAGGGGCGCGGGGCGGCAGCGGCGGCACCGGCGAGCTGATGTGATGCGCCACCGTCTCCAGCACGGCAAAGCCGGTGAACGGCGGCGCGCCCGAGAAGAGCTCGTACAGCACGATGCCCAGGGCATAGACATCGGCCTTGCCGTCGACATCCTTGCGAGCCAGGCACTGCTCGGGCGCCATGTAGCGCGGTGAGCCGACCAGGGCCCCGGTCTGCGTCGGGCGCTGCAGGCGGGCGCTCAGCCCATCGGCCAGCTTGGCGACGCCAAAGTCAAGCAGCTTAACCCGCTCGCCATCCGGCATTTCCTCGTCGGGAACCAGCATAATATTGCCGGGTTTGACATCGCGATGAACAATGCCTTTGCTATGCGCGGCCTCCAGCACGGAGGCGAGCTGCGAGACAATCGAGATCGCGTCGTATTCTTTCATCTGGCCGACGCGCTTTAGCCGCGTAGCCAGCGTCTCGCCTTCCAGATATTCCATAACAAGATAGGTGGCTCCATCGGCGGTCTGGCCAATCTCGTTAATCTGCACAACGCTAGGATGCTTAATAATATTTACGGCTTGTGCTTCTTTATAAAGGCGCTCGACGGTATCGGGCTTGGCCGCATGCTCGGGCAGGAGCAGCTTGATCGCCACCTCGCGCCGGATCTCGTCGTCATAGCCGAGAACCACGCTGCCCATGCCGCCGCGACCGAGCTCGCGGACGACGCGGTAGCGGCCGATTTGGTTGCGGTCCACGGCCTAATGTACCACCGCAGACCCCCGCCCTTGTAGCGAGCTCCGCCAGAGTGCGCAGCGGTCGGGCGGCCCTGGCCGGGCGGTCAGCGGACCCTGGGCGCTGCCGGGCTTTCGAAAAAGCCGAAAGCAGCCGACGGGCCGCTGTCGTGCCGGCAGTCTGGGCTTTTCGCTAGCGTCAGAGGGGATGGCGGCGACGATGCACAGGCGAGGGGACGGTCGGCGCGCTTGGCGCTTGGCGGAGCTTGCGCTGGTTTTCCTGGTGGCGCTGGCCAGTCGAGCCTGGGCGCAGGCGCCGACTGAGTGGCCAAGTCCGGCCAGCCCAGCGTCAGCGGTGCGCCGGCCGCAGGTGCAGATCCTGTCGAGCAAGCTGCAGAAAGACGGCACGATCGTCGTCGAGACACAGGTCGAGGATCCAGCCGGCGGCCAGGTCCAGCTTGATGTGCTGCTCGACGGGCAGCCGCTGTCCGCGGTGGTGGCGCAGGCCCGCGGCCTGGCGCTGGCCAACCGCTATACCCTGACCCTTTTGCCACCGCGGCGCGACGGGGTGCTGTCGCTGGTGGCGCGCAGTCAGCAGGCCGAGAGTCCACCGGCCCAGCTGCGCTTGCATCGCGGCGCTCCCGAGCGGCGGCCGGCCTTGTATGTGCTATCCGTCGGTGTCGGGCAGTACCAGTCGGCGGATATTCCGGCCCTGCGCTACGCCGCCAAGGACGCGGCCGACCTGGCGGTGACGCTGCAGCGGCAGCGCGACCTGCTGTATCGCCAGGTCACGGTGCGCGTGCTGAGCGACGGGCAGGCGACGCGCGAGGCGGTGCTGGCCGGCCTGACCTGGCTGACCGAGAGCGTCAGCCCGGAAGACACCGCGGTGCTGTTCCTGGCCGGCCACGGCACCAATGATCCCGACGGCATGTACTACTATCTGCCGGCTGACGCGCAGGCCAGTCGCGACAGCATGCTGTCAGGCGCCCGGCTGCAGGAGGCGCTGCGCGCGATCCCAAGTCGCGTCGTGCTGCTCCTCGATACCTGTCACTCGGGCAATGTGCTGGGGAGGCGGAGCTTTAATCGCCTGCTCAGCGAGCTGTCGAGCGAAAACCGCATTGTCGTCTTTGCCGCTTCGACTGGCGATCAGGTGGCGCGCGAGTCGCCGGCCTGGGCCAACGGTGCGTTCACCAAAGCGATCATCGAAGGCCTGCGCGGCGTCGCCGACTACGCCGAAGACAACCAGATCAGCATGAGCGAGCTTGAGACCTGGGCCAGCCTGCGGGTCAGCCAGCTAACCAGCGGCACACAGACGCCGACCCTGGCCAAGCCCAATGCCGCGCCGGACTATGTGCTGGCTGCGCTGCCGGATCGCGACACGCTGCCCAATCCCAAGCGCGCGCTGCGGCGGCGGATTCTGTGGTGGGGCGGCGGCACGGCGCTGGGGGTGGCGATCGGCGTCGGCATCACGGTCGGCGTGCTGGTGCAGGCCCTGCAGCCGGTCAACATCCTTTCGCCGATGTGGGGTCCAAAGTAGCCATGCGGCGACGCAGCAGCGACGAACCAGCGACGAAGCAGCGATGATGAGGCAGCGACGATGAGGCAGCGACGATGAGGCAGCGACGATGAGGTACAGACGACAGCCCGCCTGGGCCTCTGGCCTTCCCTTTCTCGCCGGACTTGTGGCGCTCAGCCTGTGCAGCTGTCATCCGCGGCCGGTGGCCATGACGGCCCGCGGGGTCAGCGCAGCGAGCAAGGATCCCGGCTCCGACCTGCCAGCCGATGGCAGCCTCAGCCTGTCGCTGCGCGCGGTGGTGGTCAGCGGCGGCAGCGAGCGACCGCTGGCCGAGGGCGAGACGCTGCACTCGGGCGATCATCTGTACTTTGCGCTGCGCACCAGCCAGCCGGCTTATTTGTATGTGGTCTTGTTCGGTCCCGATGGCTCGGCCAGCGTGCTGTATCCGCCGACCGGCCCCAGTGGCGTGGTCGATGAGGGACGGGCCCGCATCGCTGCGCGCTGTCCGGTCCGCATTCCCGAGCGCGACACGTTCTATCTGCAAGAGCCGGCCGGCCTGCAGGACCTGCGCGTGATCGCCGCCTTAGAGCCGCTGCCGCGCAGCGACCGTCGCCTCTGCGATCTGCTGCGCCTGCCCTGCCTGTCCGAGGCGGATCTGCCCGTGCCGAGCTGCCCGCCGGAGCGGACGCGCGGTCTGTTCTCTGCGGTCAAGGTCGCCGCCGCCTCGCCGCAAGGCGTGGCCTCGCTGCGGCTCTTGCT
The DNA here is from genome assembly GCA_964628555.1 of uncultured Myxococcales bacterium. Taxonomy (GTDB): domain Bacteria; phylum Myxococcota_A; class Polyangia; order Palsa-1104; family JAEUJZ01; genus JAEUJZ01. The sequence continues at coordinate 37,590 of CAZVMD010000033.1, forward strand.
GAAGCAGGAGCGCTAGGCGGCGAGCGCCTGGGCCTCGCTCGCTGGCTGTCGATTGCCGCGGGGGCTCTGGGCAGGTGCTCCGCCGCGCTGGGGTTTAGGACACCGCCTCGGTGCTGCGGGGTGCTAGCGCGATCGAGGTCGCGAAGAAGATGACGTGCGCGAAGTTCATCGCCACGGG
>CAZVMD010000034.1:0-24113 GCA_964628555.1 uncultured Myxococcales bacterium
AGGGCGGGGGCGGAGGCACCACACCGTAGTGGGCGTTGTGCGGGGGAGGGAGCCGAGCACGACCACGGAGCCGCTGAGGCTCAGGGGCTCTGGACCGCGACTTTAAGCGTCAAAGTGGCGACGGCAGCCGAGGGGGCAGGCCGCACGCCCTACCTATTTCGTCGCCCAACGCAGCCTACTCGGCTGTTTTCCGCGGATGGCAACAAGAGGCGCCCGCACCAGTATTGGTGGCGCAACGTCCATGAGCGCTACGATGCAGTCCTGCACCGAGTCTTAGGCCGACGTAAGTCCGCGCGACCGCGATGGAAATTATGATCGGAGGATTAAGCCCGCCAACCGTATGCTCGTCGCCGTGGCGGTGGGCGTTTGTCGGCGGGCCGTCGCGGCGGAGACGGACAGGGGCTTTGAGGCCTCATGCGGGCGAGGGGTTGGGCCCGCTTGAGGCAGGGGCGCAGGGGGACCGCGCGGTCCAGGGTCGCGGTACGCGATCTCGTCGCCGGCTAGATCCCGCCGTTGGCGGCGACGACTTTGCCGTGGATGAGCTGGTTTTCTAGGGCCAGCCAAGCGATGGTGCTGGCGGCTTCGGCGGCGGTGCCGACGCGACGCAGCGCGCTGAAGGTCTGGTAGTCGCTGCGCCGCTGCGGGTCGAGGGCTTGGCTCAGCCCCTCGTCGAGGAGGCCGAGGGCCACGAGGTTGACGCGAAAGCGGCGGGCGCCCAGCGCATGAGCCAGGGCCATGACCATCGCCGACAGCATGCCCTGGGTCGCGGCGTACGGCACCGGCAGGGGCAGCGACTGGCCGCGCTCCAGCGCGCCGACCAGCACGATGTCGCAGTCGCTGGCGCGGACCTTGGCCAGCCACTGGCAGGCCAGAAAGGCCGACTGGGCGTTGATGGCCACGGTGCGGGTGAAGTCGGCGGCGGCAATCTCGGGAAGCGCGGTGGGCTGACTGATCGCGGCGCAGTGGATCAGCACATCGGGCAGAAAGTCGCGCGCCTCTAGCTGCGCAAACAGGGCCGCGGTCGCCGCGGCATCAGCGAAGTCGACGGGCAGGCCGAGGAAGCCATAGCGAGCGGCGAGCGCAGCCGCTTTCTCTGTCGCTGTACAGTACGTGAAGGCGGCAGCCAGACCGCGCCGGGCTAGCTCGTCGAGGACAGCGCTGCCGACGGCTCCGGTACCACCGAGGACCAGCGCCCGGCGCGGGGCGGACGCGGGCGCAAAAGAGATCTCCGACATGCTCACAGTCCTCCGTCGGCGACGAGCTTGGCCCCGGTCATCAGGCGGTTTTCCGGCGAGACGAGATAGGTCACTAGCTCGGCCACCTCGGCGGCGCGACCCAGGCGAGCCTGTGGGCACTGGCTCTGGTATTCGGCGAGGCGATGCTTGGGCAGGATGCGGGCCAGCCCGACATCGAGCAGGCCGGGCGACAGCAGGTTGACCTGGATGTTGTAGCGGCCGACCTCGCGGGCCAGCGCCTCGGTGAAGCCGCGCAGCGCCGACTTGGCGGCGGCGTAGTGGACCGGAGCCTCGATGATGCGCTCGGAGGCAAACGAGCCGATGCTGAGGATGTGCCCAGCGCGAGCGCGGATCATCGACTTGAGCACGGCGCGCGAAAACAGATAGGCACCCTTGACGTTTACATCCATGACCGCGTCCCAGTCCGCCTCTTCCAGCAGCGCGATCGGCAGGATCTGGGTGATGCCGGCGTTGTTGATCAGCACGTCGATGCCGCCCCAGGCCGCGACCAGCTCACTGACCGTGCTCTTGACATGCACGGCGTCCGCCACCGAGCCGCGGAAGCGCAGCGGAGAGCTGCCAGCCGCCGTGATGCGGGCCGCGGCCTCGTCGGCATCGAGATCGTTTCGCGAATAGGTGAAGGCGACCTTGGCCCCCGCGCGGGCCAGCGCTTCACACATCGCCAGGCCCAGCCCACGCGAGCCGCCGGTCACCAGGCAGCGTCGGCCCTCCAGTCGTCGCGATGTAACCGGAGTCATCGCGCTAGCTCACAATCGGCAGCGAGCGGTGGATCGGCGCCTGGCCGCCGGCTCGCTCGTTCCAGGGGCGGGGCTTCTGGTTGAAGCGGGCCTCTTTTTCGCGATACAGCACGTTGTAGTTGCAGACCGGGATGGTGCTGCCATCGGCGTAGCAGTTGCTATCGCAGCAGTCGGCGGCGCGCTCGATGTCGAAGGTCTCTTCGTCCATGTGCGAGTGGATGTAGATGGCTTTGACCGCTCGCTCGGCGGCGCGCATCGCCTCGCGCGAGGACAGGGCGCGGTCGCTGGGAAACATATCGAGCAGGAGCTGGCGCAACAGTCGCAGCGCTCGCTCGGCGTCGGGCCCACCCTCGCTCCACAGGCGATCGATGGCCTCGCGCAGCGCCGCCTCTAGCTTGGGGGTCGGTTCCAGGTACAGGCGATCCGACAGCGCGTCATACAGCGCCTCGCGCGACATCAGGCGGGTAAAAGGAATCGCCTCGCCACCGTCGGGATCGATCAGTAGATAGGCAATCTGGTAGCACAGCGGATGGGCACAGGGCGAAGGGACAAAGTCGCTCTTTTTCAGCCGCCCAGAGGTCGTCTCTTCGATGCGACACAGCACCTCATAGGTCGAGATGCGGCCGCTGCGCTGCGGGTCGAAGGCGGCCCCGCTCTGCCCGGTATAGGTGATGGTGTGAATCTCAAGATGGCGGATGTTGGAACGGCTGAGCGCCAAGTCGATGATGCGGCCGATCTCGTGATCGTTGACGCCGCGGGTCATGACCGGGATCAGCGTCGTATCGACCTCGTACTTCTCTAGCAGTGATAAGCAGCGCAGCTTGGCAGCCAGAAGCGGCGCTCCCTGCAGCGTGACGTCAGCCTCGGCAGAGAAGGTATCGAACGACAGCGCGATGCGCGCCCCGAGCGCCCCCAGCCGCTGCACCAGCGCTTCATCCTTGGCCAAGCGCAGTCCATTGGAGCAGATGGTCACGCGGTGAATGCCGGCCGCCTGCGCCCGCTGTAGCAGATCCAGCACCTGCGGATGCAGCAGCGGCTCGCCGCCGGTCAGGTTGACGATATCGAGCTCACCACCGTGATCGTGGCGCAGATGGTCGAGGATCTGCTCGAACTCGGACAGTGGCATGTGGAACGGATCGTCGTTCTTGTTGTGGACGTAGCAGATCGGACAGTCGAGGTTGCAGGCCGAGGTGATGGTGACCACCGGCAGGCGGACCTTCTGCGTGTGGCTCTGGCAGGGACCGCAGTCGAAGGGACAGCCGTGCGCGATCGGCGCCTTGATCACGCGCGGCGGCACCGGGGCCTGGCGCATGGCCCGCGTCTGTTCATAGAAGGCGGCGTTTTCGGACAGGCGCGCGACCTGCGCCCCGTGCTGCGGGCAGTGCTTGCGCATCAGCACCTCGCCGCCGGGTGCCGCGACCACGCGGGCCGGCACGGCGTTCTTGCAGTGTCGACACAGGCTGGTGGTCTGGTGGATCAAGCGCTCACTGGGATCGGGCGCAAGCGACATCGGGCTCTCCTGTGGCCACGGCAGCGGCGGGGAAGGGGGTAGCACGCGGTCTCCTCATAGCAGGCTGGCCAGGCTGTCGAGCTCCTCGCGACAGACGGTGACGAACGCGTCAAGGCGCTCCGTCGCGATATCGAGCGGCGGCTGCAGCCGCACGACGCGCCAGTCGTGGCCGCAGACGTGCACCAGATAGCCGCGACGAAACAAGCGATGACACAAAAGGAGCCCAATCGAAGACTGCTCGGCGAGCTCGGGCAGTCCGAGGCCGGCGAAGCTCAGCCAGGGATGATCGACCTCGTGCAGCGCGATCCCGACGAGCAGCCCCTCGCCGCGCACGTCGGCGCACAGTGGCGAGTCAGCCAGGGCCTGCTGCAGCGATTGGCGAAAGGCCTTTCCGCACGTCGCGACGCGGGTCGCTAGCTCGTCGGTAAACAGGCCGACGGCCGCGATGCCGGCGACACAGGACAGCGCGTTGCCGGCAAAGGTGTACTGGTGCGTCTCGGCGGTACTCAGCGTGCCGTAAGCGCGAGCGAAGGCAGCTGAAGTGCTCAGCACAGCCGAGAGCGGGGTCAGCCCACCGCCGAGTGCCTTGGCCAAGATCACGAGGTCAGCGCGGCGCGGCCAGGCCTGGCTGGCGAGGAAGCGGCCGGTGCGACACAGGCCGGTCTGGACCTCGTCGGCGATAAGCAGCGCTCCGTGCTGCGGCACTAGCTCGCACAGGGCCGCCACATACGACGCCGGCAGGGCCCGCATGCCGCCTTCGACCTGCAGCGGTTCGACGATCACAGCGGCGACATCGCCGGACGACAGCGCCTGCGCCAAGGCCGCGGCATCGGCAAACGGCAAGCGCTCGACGCCGCGCAGGTGCGGGCCAAAGCGCTCAGTAAACGGGCCGGGCTGCATCAGCGCCAAGCTGCCCAGCGTGCAGCCGTGATAGGCGCCGCTCAGCCCCAGGATGCGTGGCCGACCGGTCGCAGCCCGCGCTAGCTTCAGCGCGGCCTCGACGGCTTCGGTGCCGCTGGAGGCGAAGCTGGCCTGCTCGTAGCCGGTGCGCTGGCACAGCAAGCGAGCCAAGTGGCCCGCGTAGGGGCTGATGCCCGAGGGAAAAAAGGAAGGTGCGTCGTCGTCGAGAAACTGACGCAGGCACTCGACGATGCGCGGGTGGCGATGCCCCAGAGCCTGCGTGCCATAGCCGGATAAGAAGTCCTGATAGGTCTGCCCGTTGGCATCAGCCAGCGTGTCGCCATCGACGACGCGCACGAGCTGTATCGGCTCTCCCGACAGCTGGGCGCGCTCGGCGGCGACGGGGTTGACCCAGGCTTTGAAGTCCTCAAAGCCATGGCGCAGCACCTCGTTCATGCCCATCGCTCCGGCTGCATCTTCAGGCGCTCGGCGTGGCTGCACCAGACGGCGGCGGCGCAGCCGGAGGAGACAGCGACTCAAGGGCGGGGGACGATGACTGGTCGGGTGCGGCAGCCGCCGCTTGGGCGCGGGCTCGACGCATCAGACGCGCTAGCTCTTGCACCGGTCCGTCTGCGGCCATGGCGGCGCGCTCGCGGGTCGGAAGCGGCGCGATGCTGCGCTCGACGATGCGCTGATCCTCGGCGAGGACGCGGCGGGTGAAGCGTCGACCGATGGCATCGGCCCCCGGCAGCCAGGTCAGATAGTTGCGATAGACCGTCAGGATGACGCGGGTGGTGTGCGCGTCCTCGGGCGTCGCGTGAAATGCCAAGGCCTGTCGGCGGCCACCGCCCATGTCATTTTCCAGATAGATCGTCGCCGGGATGATGACGTGGAAGCGCACGTCCTCGCCGTAGTCGCGCAGCGCGCCGTGGATCAGGCGAGCCCAGGTGCCGTACTGGTAGTGCACGCGCACGCGAGCCGAGAAGCTGCGCTCATCGCCGTGGCGCTCGACGGCATCAGCGCGCACGCGCGGCTGCTGGCCCGAGAACGTACCGCGGTGGACAAACGGCACATGCGAGATGTCGAGGAAGTTTTCCATCCACCAGTCAGCGGGACCCGGATAGCGATCCTCGATGACAAAGCGGCGGTAGCGGGGATCATCGGCAATCGCGAAGCGCGGCGGGGGGGGCTCGCCGGCCTCGGCCGAGAGTCGTACCCAGATCACGCCCTGCTGTTCGACGACGGCGAAGGCGCGCACCGCCGAGCGGGCCGGAATCGCCTGCTCTGGGTGCGAGGGCACCAAGACGCAGTGGCCAGCCCCCGAGAAGCGCCAGCCGTGATACGGGCAGGCCAGCGTGCCGGCGACGATGCGCCCGTCTGCCAGGTTGGCACCACGATGCGGGCAGCAGGCATCCAGCGCCTGGGCCCGACCTTGGGCATCGCGAAACAGCGCGATGGCCTGCCCGCCGATCGTCCGCAAAAGCGGACGCTGGCCAAGCTGCGCCGACTGCGCGACGGGATAGAAGCTGCCCGGCAGCGCAGTCGCGCCGCAGGGGGTCGTGGCCAGAGGCTGACAGGACCGCACGCGCCGTCCATAGCATAGGGGCCTCCGCCGGGCCGAGAAATTCGCTACCGTGCCGGCCATGCCGCTTGCGGCTCTTGTACCTGGGCGTCCTGCCCTGCTGCACTTCGGACTCTTCGCCGTGCTGCTGGCGATCGAGTCGGTTTGTCCGCGCCATGTCGTGCCCGGCGGACGCTGGCCGCATGTCCGTCGCCATCTGGGGCTCAACGCGCTAAACCTCGTGCTGTACGCGATGTTTTCGGGCTTGGCGCTGACGCTTGACGAGCTGCGGCTGCGCCAGCCCTTCGGACTCTTTATGTGGCTGCAGCTACCGTCGCTGGTCCAGCTTGGCCTGGGGCTCCTGCTGCTTGATCTGTGCGACTACAGCTTCCATCGCTTGGAGCACGCGGTGGGCTTTCTGTGGCGCTTTCATCGCGTGCATCACAGCGATCCCGGCCTCGATGTCACGACCAGCCTGCGCACCCATCCGGTGTCGCTGAGCCTGTCGTGGATCTACATGCAGGCCGGGCTGTGGCTGCTCGGCGCGCCGCAGGCGCTGCTCGTGCTTTACTTCGGCATCGGGGCGTTTGTGTCGCACTGGCAGCACGCCAATGTCGAGCTCTTGGCCTGGCGGCACGAGCGCATCGTGGCTTTTCTCGTCAACACGCCGCGTGTGCATCGTCGGCACCACTCGCGTCGTCCGGGCGATGCCGACGGCAACTTCTCGGATGTGCTGTCGCTGTGGGACCGCCTGTTTGGCACCTACCGCGGCCCGGCCCAAAGCGACGTGCGCTTTGGCGTCGAAGGGCTTGATGGGCCCGAGCAGCAAGATCTGCTCGCACTCCTGCGCAGTCCAGAATATCAAAATATAAAATCACAATAAGTTTATGTGGCTATTTATTGTGAAGTCATTATTTATTATTCTACGCTTGGGCTAGGTTCGCGTCCCTCAAATTCGTGACCTCAGGGTCCCTGCCTAGTCGGCCTTGGCTGCTAGGCGCGACGGGGGAGCATGCCTGTCGGCATGTGACCGAGGAGCAACGACGCAGACGAGGCTGGATAGGCATAGGGATGGGGTCACGAATTTGAGGGACGCGAACCTAGGTCTCGGCCTGGCTGCCCAGCCACTTCGGCAGGTCCAGGGGGCGATACTCGCGCAGCAGGCGAAGCAGCGCCTGCGGCTCGGGCGCGCTCACGACCAGGCTGCGGTGCGGCGGACGGATGAAGCCCTCGCGCACCCCGGCATCGAACATCGCCAGCAGCGGATCGTAGTAGCCGCAGGTGTTGATCAGGCCGGTGGGCTTCTGGTGCAGTCCAAGCTGCGACCAGGTCAGCACCTCGCAGAATTCTTCGAAGGTGCCAAAGCCGCCGGGCAGCGCGATAAAGCCGTCGGAGAGCTCGGCCATCAGCGACTTGCGCTCGTGCATCGAGCCGACCACGCGCAGATCGAGCAGGGTCTGATGCGCGACCTCTTTGCTGACCAGATGCTGCGGAATCACGCCGATGACCTCGCCGCCCTGGGCCAGCACCGCGTTCGCCACCGCGCCCATCAGCCCGACGCTGGCCCCGCCGTAGACCAGGCCAATGCCCTCCGCCGCCAGCAGACGACCTAGCTGCTCAGCCGCCGCCACATACTCCGGCCGCACGCCGGGGCTGGACCCACAAAAGACACAGAGTCGCTTCATGGGCGTCTCGTAGCACATAAACCGCCAATCCTCCGCAGCCTCCTCCTTAATTCTTGAAGCGAGATTGGGGCTGGGCGGCCAGCTGAGCTACCCGAAAAGATGAATAGCCACTCTACGATCTTGCTGATGCCCATGCTTGATCTGTCGATACGCGCTTTAGTCTAAGATTTGATACAGTGGACTGAGGGGGAACGCGCATGAAGCGGATCTTATGCATCGTCTGGTTCGGAGTGCTGGGACTCGCCTGCTCCTCGCCGAGCGAGGGCGGAAATGATCTGGGAACGGCGGAGCCGCCAGGGCCCTGGTCGACGATCAGTGTGCTGGCCGGCACTCCCGGAGGCATCGGCCACGCTGATGATACGGGCAAGGACGCACGCTTTAACACTCCGGTTGGCGCTGTGGCCGATGGTGCCGGCAATCTCTACATTGGGGACGCCAACGGCCGCACGATTCGCAGAGTCGTGCTCGCGACCGGAGCCGTGAGCACGGTCTTTTCGAGCCCCAGCTTTGCTGATGGCTTCAATGCTAGCGGCGAGGTGACGCTCGACGGCGCAGGTAATCTCTATGTCGCAGGCGGCACCAGTCACACGATCGAGAAGATCGTCCTGGCGACCGGAGCGATGAGCGTGTTCTGCGGAAGCCTGAGCACCTCAGGCAGCGCCGACGGCGCCTGTAGCAGCGCCCGCTTCAACAATCCGCGCGGCTTGACGTCCGACGGCACCAACCTCTTTGTCGCCGATACCAACAACGCCACCATTCGAAAGGTAGTGATTGCTACCGGGATGGTGACGACGCTGGCCGGCAGCCCCGGCATGACCGGCAGCGCTGATGGAACTACGACCGCTCGCTTCAACACGCCCTATGGCCTGGCGACCGACGGAACCAACGTCTATATCGCCGACAATGGCAACCACGTGCTGCGAAAGCTGGTGGTCGCCTCGGGCATGGTGACCACGCTGTGCGGCGCCGCGGGGGCTATGGGAAGCAGCGATGGTGACTGCACCCTTGCCCGGTTCAAGGGGCCCGCCGGCCTGGCTCTCGAAGGCAACACGAACCTTTACATCTCAGACGGAGGAAACGGCACGCTTCGCAAGCTGGCCCTCGCAGGAAGCACCGTAACGACGGTGGCTGGTACCGCGGGCGTGTTCGGCAGCGTGGACGGGATCGGCAGCGCGGCGCAGTTCCGAAGCGTCGCCGGGATTGCATCGGATGGCGCCGGCAACGTCTATGTCACGGACTTTGCAAGCTCCTCTGTCCGGAAGATCGTGCTTTCGAGCGGCGCGGTCTCGACGTTTGTCGGCGCTGGCAGAGTAAACGGAAGCACCGACGGTATCGGCGGGGCAGCGCGGTTTTACTCGGCTCGCGGACTGGCATCCGATACAGCGGGCAATGTCTATGTCGCCGATAGCAGCAACCACGCCGTGCGTAAGATCGTGGCGGCGACAGGCGAAGTAACGACATTCGTCGGAACTCTTACAAAATCAGGAAGCGCCGACGGCATCGGGGCTGCCGCGCGGTTCGCTCTTCCCGAAGGCCTGGTGGTGGACGGCTCCAACCTCTATGTCGCTGATACTGCCAACCACACCATTCGCCAAGTATCACTTACCACCGGCGCAGTGACGACGGTCGCCGGTCTGGCTCGAATGAGTGGCCAAGCCGACGGGAACGGAAGCACGGCTCGCTTCAACTCGCCAGTAGGGGCCACAGCCGACGGCCAAGGCCATCTTTACGTCTGCGACTCCAGCAACAACACGATACGCAAGATAACCCTCGCAACCGGGGAGGTCTCGACCCTGGCCGGAATGGCCGGCATGCAGGGCAGCGCCGATGGCCCAGGCAGCGCGGCCCGCTTCTACTATCCCCTGGGGGTCACGACCGACGGGCAGGGCAGCCTTTTTGTCAGCGACTACTTTAACTACGCGATTCGCAAGGTGGTGCTAGCAACGGGCGAGGTGTCGACGTTCTGTGGCAACGCAGGCACGCCAGGCAGCAGCGATGGGGCCTGTGCCGCCGCTCACTTCGACGCCCCCTCCAGCGTGGTGGCAGACGGCAAAGGTAGCCTCTACGTCGGAGACAACTCGACGATCCGCAGGATCGATATCGCCACACAGACGGTAAGCACGGTGGTGGGTGTAGCCAAGCACCTCGGCGTAAAAACGGGCCCACTTCCGGGCGGTCTGAACCGGCCTCACGGTCTGGCTCTGTCGCCCAGCGGCACCTTGTACGTCAGCAGCTTTTCGGAAGATGTCATCCTGGCCGTTCGCTGAGCGGCCGATGGCTGCGTGTGGCCGTCACGACCGTGCGCTCGGTAGCGGTCAGCTCCTCACCGTCTTGCCGTCTGCCGCATGACGCCGCCGCGCGCCTTGTTCCATGCGCGATACCGCGCGCAGAACGCGGACTGACGCAGTCCGTCGGGATACTTGGCCAGATACTCCTGATGCAGGCGCTCCAGCGTGACGCCCTTGCGTCGCAGCTCTAGAGCAATGTGCGCAAAGTCCGGCTCGGCAGGCGGCCCCGCAGTGCGCGGCAGCGACGGATACAGCCACGCCTCCAGCTCGTCATCAGAAAGCGCACCGACCGCAGAGCACGCCGGAATCCCAGCGGTCGGCGCGCGCTCTTGCGCCTGCGTGATGCTGCCGTGACTGACTGATTTCCCGCCACAAGCCCGCCAGGCAGTGGGCGGTTGGCGATAGTATCGCGGCATGAGTAACCCGCTGATCTCGGACCGCGATGTCGATTTCCTGCTCTATGAAGTGTTCGATGCGCCGTCGCTGTGTCGGCTGCCAAGCTTTGCCGAGCACGAGCGCTCGACCTTTGACCTGGTGCTGCAGAACTGCCGTCGCTTCGCACGCGAGGTGCTGTTTCCGACGTACAAGCCGATGGATGCCGAGCCGCCGCACATCCAAGACGGGCGCATCGTGCTGCACCCGCTGTGGAACAAGATCTATCCGCAGCTCATCGGGCTGGATCTGATCGCCGCCAGTCGGCCGTACAGCGCTGGTGGGCAGCAGCTACCGCTCCTGATCTCGACGCTGGCCTCGACGTACATCATGGCCGGCAACCTGGTCGCGGCGGGCATGATTGGCCTGACGACGGGCGCCGCGCACCTGATCGAAGCGTTCGGCAGCGAGACGCTCAAGCGCGAGTTTATGAGCCGCATGTATCGCGGTGAGTGGACCGGCACCATGGCCCTGACCGAGCCGCAGGCCGGCAGCAGCCTGGCCGACATCAAGACCCGCGCCACGCCGACCGCCGACGGGCACTACCGCATCCAGGGCTCGAAGATCTTTATCTCGGCCGGCGATCATCAGCTGACGGAAAACATCGTGCACATGACGCTGGCCCGCATCGATGGAGCGCCGGCGGGCATCAAGGGCATCTCGCTGTTTGCCGTGCCGGCGCGGCGGCCGCAGGGGGACACTCTGGTCGACAACGATGTCGCGGTGGCCAGCATGATCCACAAGGTCGGCTGGCGCGGCGGCCCTAGCCTGGCCCTGCAGTTCGGCGAGCGCGACGACTGTCACGGCTGGCTGGTCGGCGAGCCGGGCCGCGGCCTGGCCTGCATGTTTCAGATGATGAACGAAGCGCGGCTGATGGTGGGAGCCAACGGCGTGTCGACCGCCTCGGTGGCCTATCACCAGTCGGTGATCTACGCCCGCGAGCGGACGCAGGGCCGGCCGCCGTCGGTCAAGGCCGATGCGCAGCGGCCGATGGTGCCGATCATCGAGCACGCCGATGTGCGGCGCATGCTGCTGCGGCAAAAAGCGATTGTCGAAGGCGGGCTATCGCTTCTGGCCATGACCGCGCTGCAGGGCGATCTGGCTGGGCATGCGACTGATCCCGAGGTGCGTCGTCGGGCTGGCCTGCTGCTCGATCTGCTGACGCCGATCACCAAGACCTTCCCGGCCGAGCGCGGCTTCGAGTCGAACGCGCTGGCGCTGCAGGTGCACGGCGGCTACGGCTACAGCACCGAGTTTTTGCCCGAGGCCTGGCTGCGCGATCAGAAGCTCAACTCGATCCACGAGGGCACCACCGGCATCCAGGGGCTGGATCTGCTCGGTCGCAAGGTGGTCGCCGAGGGCGGTGCAGCGCTGCAGATCCTGACGCAAGAGATCGCCGCCACCATCGCGGCGGCCGAGGCTCAGGGCCTGTTCGCGGCGGCTGGCGCACAGCTTGGGCAGGTCATGGCGCAGGTCGGCGAGCTGACCCTGCAGCTGGCGCAGAAGGGCCTGACCGGCGATGTCGAAGGGATGCTGCTGCACAGCGCCGACTACCTGGAGCTGATGTCGATCGTCGTCGTCAGCTGGCTGTGGCTGCGGCAAGCCTGCGTGGCCCAGCAGTCCCTCGCTAGCGCCAGCGCGGCCGACGCTGACTTCTATCGCGGCAAGCTGTGCACGGCGCAGTACTTTCTGGCCACCGAGCTCCCGCGGGTGCCGCACCTTATCGACCTCTGTCGACGGGGCGAAGACTCCTACGCGCGGATGCAGCCCGCCTGGTTCTGAGCGGCGGCGCCCCCGCAGCGGACCCTGAAGCGCCGTATCAATGATTCAATGATAATTCACATATTATAATTATCAATAATTTTATTGATATATATTATCCTGCTGCAGGTTCGGGTAAAAGGCCTGTGGCTGATTGCCCTCTTCCAGGCCGGCTGGACCGGCCGGCGGCTAGCGGAACTCCCAAACAAAGACGCGCTCGGCAAGCTGGTTCGACTCGGCGCGACGGTCTTCGAGACGCAGGCGGGCGTAGTTGGTGGTTGGCTTGAAGGGGTTGGCGTAGCAGATGATGCCGCCGCCGGTCAGCGCGACCGACTTGTGGCCGCTGTAGATGGCCTTGTTGACCGCGGTCTCGGAGCACTTGCCGGCTAGCTCGCAGGCCTGGGCAGCCAGACCCAAGATGGCGTTGCCCTTCTCGGAGTAGGTGCGCGCCTCGATGGCCCGCGTGCTCTTCAAGACAAAGTCCTGCGTGCGATAGCTGGGACCTGTGCCTTCGAGCGTGATCTGCCAGGAGTTCGGCGACACCATGTCGTCGCGCTCGCCGGTGCTGCGCAGCACAAGCTCAAAGCAGACCTCGTTGGCATCGACCGACAGCATCGCCGCTTCAGCCGCCAGGCTGCCCTCGGGGAGCTTGGCGCGCTTCTCGGCATCGGGGTCTGGTGCGAACTTGCGCGCTGTCGGCACGCGGCCGGTGTTCATCGGATTGTTGGGCGAGGGCACCGGGTTCGAGTCAAACATGGCGCAGCCGGCGGTGTAGAGCAGCCCCAGGGCGAGGCCGGCCCCCAGCTGAAGAATCCGTCGCGACGGGCAGAGCGAAATACGGTCGAGCATGAACCAAAGTCTCCTTTGTGAGCAGTGCTGGGTATTGAATCACAGACCGGCCCGCTGCGGGTATGCGCATGCGGGGGGAGGCCTGACTCGCTGTGACAGCAAAGCCAGCTTTGAGCCGATTGTGTGACATAACTGTGTGACATACTTGTATCTCGTTGCGAGGCTGCGGCGCAGCGACAATCTTCTCGCTTAAAAACCTCTCCTTTCCGCTTAGTCCGCAGCGATCGAGGACGACCATGACATTCCGTAGTCTGCTGCGCTGGCTGGGCTGCTTTTCGCTCTGCTTGGCTGCCTGCCAGCCGAACCCAGAGGCCAAGCCGAACAGTGCCAGCGAGCCGTTCATCGACACTGAGCCGTTCATCGAGGATGAGCTTTTGCGCCCGACCTGCGATGCGGCAAGCCCCTGCGCCGGCGATGAGCTGTGCGTCGCAGGCCACTGCTGGCCGCAGAGCTGTGCCGTGACCGTCCTGCGACAGGACCCAAAGACCAAAGAGTGCGTTCCCCTATTGGCCTGCACGCTTAGCCCAGAGCAGGCGCAGTGGCCGACTTGCGACGACGATCCCTGCGTGGAGCAGAGCGAGGCCGGCTGCCTCAACGATGCGCGCTGTCAGCCGGTCTACCAGAATGTCGCGCTGGGGCCGCTGGCCGAGAGCTTCAGATTCCACCTGTACGGCTGCTGGATGTCGCTGGCCAGCCGTCCTCCGCCCCAGGGCGTGCGCAACGGCCTACGGCCCAAGCACATCAATGTCAACGAGGACAGCTGTCTGCCGCGCGAGGACCGCAGCTATCTTGGCTGTCGCAGCCTGCCGCGCCCAGACAGTCGGCCACTGTGTCGCAGCCTAGACCTGGCGACCTGTCGAACCCGCTCCGACTGCACCGAGACGCGCCCCCTCACTGAGACGAGCACCAGCCAGAAGTGCTGGAGCCGCTTGGGGGAGCCAAGCGAGAGCTGCTTCAATGCGACCGAGGCGGTCTGTTTGATGAGTCCGGCCTGCCAGCCGGTGGGCACGCGCTGCTACTGTCCTCCCGGGGTTCCGGGCTGCAGCTGCGACAACGGTCGCTACATGGACTGCGAGCGCAACGACCACCTGCGTCGCTGTCAGGCAGATGCGGAGTGCAGTGCCGGCGAGCGCTGCGATGTTGATGAGTCGTGCATCAACCCCCGCCAGTACCACTCTTTCGCGACCGCGACGGCCGGCAAGCTGGGCACGGCGAGCTGTCTGGGCGCCTGCGTGCCCACCGGCTGCGCTGGCCTGGGCGAGGCTCGCTGCCAGGCTGATCCGAGCTGCGATAGCGGCACCTACGGGACCGTCTGTCGCTCCATTGGCTATTGCTCCGGGCAGGATCTCTGCGGCTGTCTGACGGTCCTTGTCGGCTGCGGCGACCGTCAGCTCAGCTCTGGCCTGGATGTCGAGCGCAGCCTGCTGGTGCGGCAGCCGAGCATCGTTGGCGACCTGGCGTTCGCACTGGCCAGCGTGCTGCCCCGGCTGGCGCCCCCTGGGCGCAGCGATGAATTCACCGCCGCCTTGCTGCGGCAGCTCGGTCTGGCCGCGACGCTAGAAAACGGCGCGCAGAGCAAAGAGCGTCCCGCCTTCAACCGCTTCGCGTCGTCACTGAACCTCGCAGAGCCCAGTCTCACCGGCCGGCTGTCGCAGCGCATGCACACCACGGCGCTCATCAATCGCATCGATCTCGCCCGCCCCGGCGACTGCGGCGAGGCGCGCATCAGCTACGCGCTCAATGACGGCTACCGAGACTTCTTCGCCCGCCTGCACCTGATCATCGAGCTGCGTGTCCCCGATGACGGCAACAGCTGCCGGACGGTGGCGCAGCGCTGGGCAGAGCTGTCCTACGTCAGTCCCGAGGAGGCGCGGCTCCGCTTGCGGGCCCTGTTTTCCGAGCTCCTCGCGCCGGGGCCAGCGGCGCTAGCCCAGATTCGCTCCAACGAGCTGGTGGGGGACAGGACTTGGGTGATGCGCGAGCTGCACCTAAAGGACGGCCTGCCGACGCTTGCACCCGCTGCGCAGACCATCGATCCGCGCTTTTACACCAGCCCGAAGCTGCTTGACTGGGTGCGCGGCAACAAGAGCGCGATCCTCGCCGGTACGGCCGTGGTGCCGACGGAGTACCTGGCCGCGCAGGTGACGGCAGACGGCACCGGGCTGTTGCTCGACCCGGCCGAGCCTGAGCTCGTCGCGGCCCGCCGGGCGCTCAACCAGCAGTCGTGTGGCGGCTGTCATCTGCGCGAGACCGGCACGCCGAACGTTCACATCAGCGAGCGCCTGGCCAGCGGCACCGATCCGAACTATGTGCCAAGCGGCAAGTCCGCGCCCTCCGCCTTCTTGCAGGCCGAGCTCAAGAGCCGCGCCGAGCTGTTTACCCGGCGGTACGGCAGCTTCTAGTCTCCGTCCAGACAGCGCGCGACAGCGTCGTCCTACAGCCGGCTTGCCAACGGCGCCGACGCTCTTTACGCCGGCTCGTCAGGTAGACGAAAATCAGGCGGCGATGCTTGCAGGCTCGGCGCTCGTGCTTTCGCTGTGGCTGCGGCTGGTTCTTCAGCTGGCGCTGCCCGGCGATCTGCCGCAGGTCACGCCCACCGCCAGCCCCAGCGAGCTGCCGGCCGCGGCGCGACTGTGCACCTGCCAGGCGGGCGCAGCCACTTTTGCCGAGATCCGAAAGGGTCGCTGTCCCGGCTCCACGACGCGGGCCCCAGCCGATGTCTGGTTTGCCGTGCAGCTTCCCGCCGCGGCAAAAGAGGCCGTGCTCTACACCTCTGAAGTCCACGCGCTGCGCCCGGCCGAGCTAGAGCTGTCGATCAACGGCGGGCCCGCGCAGCGGGTGCATACCTTCGATGCGCTGAGCTCGCGTCCCTACTACGACGCGCGGCTGGCGCTGCCGATCGCGACCTCGCCGATGCAGCCGACGGCGCTCTTGCTGCGCATGCGCATCGTCGACGAACGCCAGCTGCATCGGGCCGAGCGGCAGGTGCTGCTGCGGACGCGCCTGGGGATGCAGCAGGACCAGGCCAGCCGCTTCTTTTGGCAGGGCGTGTGTACCGGCTTGATGCTGATCATGGCGCTTTATCACGCCTTTCTCTATCGGGCGGAGCGACTGCCGGCCGCGGCCTGGTACAGCCTGACGCTGTGCGCACTGGCGCTGTTCTTCGCCACCAGCCGGCTGATGCTGTCGCACCTGCCGTTTGCCTGGGCCCCAAAGCTGCCGGTGCGCTTATTTCCTTCGGCGACGCCGCTCGTCGCGCTCTGCTACCTGCAGTTCATTCGGCGCTATGCCCGGCTGACGCCGCTCGGCGATGCCGCCGTCCGGGCCATGGTCGCTGCCTCGTTCCTCTTGCTCGGGGGGATGCATGTACTTGCGTGGCTGTTTCCGCTGAAGGTGGTCGCTCATATCGGCAACCTGATCTATCTCAGCTTTGGCGTCTTGACCTTGGTGGCGGCTGGCGTCAGCGGCTATCGCGGCGATCGCGAGTCTCGCGTCATCGCCTGGTCAACCCTGGCGCCGTTTTTGGGCATGGCCGTGCAGATCGCTACTCTGTACACCCTGCTGCCAGCGCATGGGCTTGCGGCGGCCGCTCCCCAGCTGGGGATGACGGTGCAGATCGTCGCGCTGGGCCTGGCGCTGTCCGATCGCATTCGCCGCCTGCGCGTCGATCGCGATCAGGCCGAGGCCATCGTGCGACTGACGCTGCCCGACAGCATTGCCGAGCGACTCAAGGGCGGCGAAAAGTCGATCGCCGATCGACACGCGCAGGTGGCGGTGCTGTTCGCCGATCTGGCCGGCTTTACGCCGCTGTCGGCGGCCCGCGATCCCGCCGTCATCGTCCGGCTGCTGGATGCGCTGTTCAGCGAGTTCGACGCACTGGCTCACCGCGTTGGCGCCGAAAAAATTAAGACCATCGGCGACTGCTACATGGTCGCGGCCGGCGCGCCCCGGCCACACCAGGATCCGCTGGCGGCGCTGGCCGAGCTGGCCCTGGAGCTGCCGCAAGCGGCGGAGCGAGCGCTCGATCGCGTGCGCGCCTTTTCGCCGGACCTGCCGACCACGCTGCCGCTGCGCATCGGCCTGCACATCGGTCCGGTGATCGCCGGCGTGCTCGGCAAGCAGAAGCTGGCCTATGACCTGTGGGGCGACACGGTTAATACCGCCAGCCGCATGGAGAGCCACGGCGTCATCGGTCGCGTGCAGTGCACGGCGCAGGTCGTCGAGCAGCTAGCCGACCGCTACGACTTCGAGGCCCGCGGCGAGATCAGCATCCGCGGCAAGGGACCGCTTTCGGTCTGGCTGCTGCTCGGCAAGAAGCCAGCCGCCCGCTGAGCCAGCCGCCTCGCGCCAGGCCAGGCCAGCCAACCCCAGCCAGCCCGGGTGTAGGTCCTTGAATGGCTTGCTCAAACCCCAACGAGGCGGGTATAGCGGGGGGCGTGCTAGGGGTTCTCTCGAATTTTTTCCCAGGAAATACGCCTGTGAATTCGCCAGCTTGCCGAGTCGACGCACTTAACTTCGGCGTCGCTGTCAGAGTCCCCAGCTCGCCCAAGTACTTGTTTTGGCAGGCCGAGCTGCATGCCTGCCGCTTCCCAGCCTTTTAGAAGGCCGAACCCAACCGCACTGATGAGGACCTAGCTATGGCCAAACGAGACGGATCGCCAGCCAACTCCCCCAGCCCCCCCAAGCGCCGTGGTGAAGACGGCGAGAGCGATGGCACCGGCCCCAAGTTGCCAGGACGCGGCGTCAAGCCGGAGGAGCGGAAGGATCCCAAGAAGCCCTCCACCACTCGTGGGGGCCAGCCGCGGCAGCCGGAGAGTCCTGCCGGTCACTAGGGGGTGGTAAGCCAGATGCGGACCAGCGAACGTTCGACTTCTCTCCTGCGCTTCCTGATCGGTGTCTTGGCAACGCTGGGGGCCCTGTCTGTGTGGTCCCGGCATGCGGCCAGACCGCTGGCTGTCGCTCCGCTCGACTGTCTGGAGCTGTACAGCGACGGCCGCTGCGAGCTATTCGAGTCGCGTGAGCTGCGGGTGCGGGTGACCGTGCCGCCAGGCACGCGGCTGTTCCTGTGGGACCGCTTCCTGCCGATCGCGGCGCAGGAAGAGAGCGCGAGTGCCGGTCCCGAGCACAAGTTCTTCAAGCTGCGGCTGCGCCCGGGCGTCCGCGACGCCTGGTTTATCGCGCTCAGCTGGCGCGGAGTGTCGCGCGTTCGGCTGCCGCTCGCCGAGTCGACCGAGCTGCCCTTCCTGCAGCAGGCGCGGCTGCGCTGGGGCGCCGGCGGGCTGAACTCCACCGAGCTGGCCCAGCTGCAAGCCCAGCTGCAGGAGCAGCTAGGTGCGGCCTGCTCGACCGCCGTCCAGCCCGTTCAGTGCGGCCCGGCCCTCGGCCTGCTCGGCAACCTCCAGAGTGACCTCAGCCAGACCGAGCAGGCACGGCAGACCTTGGTGTCGGCCCTGCTCGCCGATCGGCAGGAAGGTCGCGTGGCCTCGGAGCTGTTTCACCTGCAGTCGCTGCTAGACATCCTCGGCCGCCGCCAGGCGCAGGATCGCGAGGCTGAGGCGCTGCTGCGGGCCCGCCACGACCTGTTTGAAAAGCTGCCGTGTCTAAAGCCGTGGGAAGCGCTGCACCAAGCGATCCTGCGCTTTCAGCGCGGCGACCTCAAAGGGGCGCTGCGCGCCGCCGAAGAGGGACAGCGTCAGGCCACACTGTTCAATGACCAGCCGGCCCTGATCACCAACCAGCATGAGCAGGCGGTGATCCTCGCCCACCTCGGCCGCTTCACGGAAGCTAGGGCCCCGTTGCCAGGAATGCTGGCCCGCACCAGCGATGGCTGTACGCGCATCCGCCTCCTGCACCTGCAGGGCTGGATCGGCATCCTAGAGGCCCAGGCGCTCGGCCGCAGCGGTGCGGATATCCAGCCGGTGCTGCAGCCGCTGCTGCAGGCCGAGCGCGAGATCGGGGAGCAGCGCTGCGGCGATCAGCGAGCCCAGGCCACCATCCTCACCGACCGGGCGCACGCCGAGCTGCTGCGTGAAAACATCGACGAGGCGACGCGCTACGTGCAAGCAGCCCGGCACAAGCTGGGCAGCGATGCCGAGCTGCAGTGGGAGTGGCTGGATCTGGAAGGCCACCTCGCGCTAAGGCGCAAGCAGTGGCCGGTGGCCCACAGCGCCTTTGCCCAGATGCTCAAGCTGTCGACGAGCAGCCGGCGAGCCAATGCCTACGAGTCGCAGCTGCGGGCGCTGTGGGGGCTGGCGCTGGCCAGCGAAGCCAGTGACCAGCAGAAGAGCCGCGAGTACTACGCCGAGGCGCGCGCGCTCTTGGAGCAGCGAGCCCTGACCATGCCAGTGGGCAGCGGGCACGCGAGCTACCTCGGCAGCTATCAGCGCGGCACACAGCTTGAGCTCGATCTGCTGCTGCGCCAGCAGCAACCCGAGGCGGCGCTGGAGCTGATTCGCAAGAGTCGCCTGCGCGCACTGCGGGTGCTGTCCCGGCTGGAGCGAATCAATCGCCTCGATGCCCAGTCGGCCGAGCAGTACGAGCGCCTGCTCGCGACCTATCACCAGGCGCGACGAGCGCACGAGGAGCTGGTGGTGAACTGGCAGTTTGGCGCCAAAGATGAGCTGCCACAGCTGCAAGCCGCCGTGCAGGCGCACGAGTCGGAGCTGTGGTCGTTTCTGACCCGCGCGGGCGAACCGCAGCGCGCTGGCCAGGAGATCGCGCTGCGCCCGATTCCCGAGCGCGAGCTCCTGCTTGCTTGCCATCCCAAGACGCAGGGCTGGCTCTGTCTGCTGGCTCATGCCGGGGGGATCCTCGACGTGCTGCCGACCGCGGCTGCGCCGACCCAGCGTGACATCAGCCAGCTGCTGGCAGTGCTCAAGTCGACTCCCGCGGCGTTCGATCGACTGCGGCTGCTGCCGTTTGGCGCGCTGCGCGACCTCGACGTGTCGCAGATTCCTTTCTGGCAAAAGGGCGAGCGCCTGGGCGCCAACATCGACGTCGTCAGCGGGCTAGACCTGCCGGCTGACTGGCCCAGCGCGGCGCCCGCCAACACCGCGCCGCCGCACGCTTTTGTCCTGACCGATCCAGACAGGGATGTGGATGGGGTCCGCTACAGCGCGGCGACCATCAGCCACAACCTCAGGAGCGCCGGCTGGCAGGTCGAGCTGCAGGAGGGACTCACCGAGCCGCTCCCCAGCCGGGACCGCAGCGAGGCTTCAGCGAGTGCCCATATGGCTCGCCTCGATTCGCTGCGGCAGCGCATTCTCGCAGCTCGCCTGTTTTTCTACGCCGGTCATGCCGACTACGTGCCGGCTGGCGGCTGGCAGCATCGGCTGCACCTGCAGGGTCAGGCAGGCCTCTTGGTCGGTGACATCCTGGCCATGCCGCGCGTGCCCGAGCTGGTCGTGCTGTTTGCCTGTCAGAGCGGTCGCTCCGACGAGGAGACCGGTGGACAGGAGGGGCTGGGGGTAGCCCAGGCATTCCTGTGGTCAGGCAGCCAGGCCGTCGTCGCCAGTGTGCGCGTCGTCCGCAATGAGGTCACGGCCGCCGTGGCTGAAGCCTTCAGCGCGCGGCTGCGGACTGGGCAGGCGGTCAATCTCGGCATCGAGCTGAACCGGGCCTTGGACGAGGTGCGCAAGCGGCCCTGGTCTGACGAGATCGCGCCGCTCCTGGAGCAGGAACTGGGGGCTTTCCGTGTATTCGTACGCTGAGCCAGGCAGGGGTCGGGAACCGACAAAGCCCGAGGAACAATGGGGAGTGCGATCCGTGGATGCGCGAACAAATGACGGTGAGTTTGTCGACGCTGAGTTAGCGGCCCTGCGGACGGTCTGTGAGCGCATTGACCGGCTGGAAGCGACGGCCGCACTGCGCCCACAAGGCCCCGAGCAGGCCGACGCGGATCGGCGCAACACGCTGGTCGCAGCCGCGCTCAAAGAGCTCGATCGTCCGACGCTGCGCGCCATCGAGGCGCTGCATCGCAAGGTGGCGCCGCTGTTGCGTGGCTTTGCCCACGCCTTCCTCAAGGGACAGTCGCTGCCGCAGCTTGAGCCCGAGGATCTGGCCGGCGATACGGTGCGCTACATCCTGCAGCACAACTGGCGCGTGCTGCGGCGCTGGAATCCGCAGCGCGGAGCGCTCAGCGGCTATCTGTGGGGGGCCATGCGCTTCCGCCTGCTGAACCTCCGCAGCCAGTCGCGCTGGCTGCGCCTGTGGGTCGAGCTGGAAGAGTACAGCGCCGCCGATCCCAGCCCAGCGCCAGGCGTCCTCGACGGCCCACGCGCGGCGCTCAAGGACGAGCTTTGCGCATGGCTGGCCAAGCACGGCTTTGAAGAGACCGATGTGCAGATCCTCTGCCTCAAGCTCCTCGACTCGCGCTCGTCCGAAGAGGTGGCGGTCCTGCTCGGCAAGCTAGAGCCGCGCGAGAATGCGCAGCCGGATCGCGCCGCCCGCAAGGCCAAGATCTGCAACACCATCGACCAGCGCTATCACCGCCTCAAGGCCAAGCTAGAGGCAAGCTTGCGCGGAGAGGATGAGGATGACGATGCCGCTGAGGAGACGTAACTTTCCGTCGCCGTTGGCTTAAAAAAGAGAACGCAGGACGGTCAGAATCCAGGGGCCCGCTGCATACGATGAAGTGCGACATGCCTGTCGCGTTGCACCGTCCCAGGGGCCGCCACTCTTCGCAAGGATTGTGACCATCATGGAGTGCCTTATGAGTGAAGACCAACTCGAACGTGTCAGCCGCATTGCGCGAAAGCTTGACGATCAGGCTGCGGCGCAAGTGCGCCCAGTGTCCAATCCACAAAAAGACGCCGAGTATCTGCGCCTAGCGATGGGCGATCTGCCCAGCAGTGAGCCAGCGAAAGAGGGCTTCTTCGCCCGGCTGTCGGCCCGCCTCTTTCCCGGCAAGCGGACCTTGCTGACCCCGTGGTCGCTGGCGGTCGGGCTGGGCGCCGCGCTCTTGATCGGGGTGCCGGCCAGTGTGTATCTGCGCTCGGTGCCACTGCCCTTGTATGACTGCACTGTCGAGGGCGACAAGATCGTGCTCTCGGGCAGCAGCCCGACCAGCAAGCAGGCCCGGGCCAGGCAGGACTCGACGCTAAAGATCACGCTGCAGCCAGCGACACGCGCGCCGGCCGGGGTGCAGGTCAGAGCCTATCGTCTCGATAGTGGCCACCCCGAGCCGCTCCTGCTCGGCAACCCCTCGCCGTCGGCCTCCGGCACCTTTCGCCTCGCTCGCACGCCGCAGGAGCTTGCGCTGCCGCTCGGCATCTCCGAGGTCGTCTTTGTGCTGGCGACCGCTGATCAGCAGCCTTCGCCGAGTGAGCTAGAAGCGTCGCTGGCCAAGTCCGATCCGACCTCCGCGCACGGCTGGCAGGTGCAGCGGATTACCATCACCGTCCTGCCCGCCCTGAAGTAGTGGGGAGCCGATGTCGCTCTATCGTGCTCTGCCGAGCCGGCCTGCTCGGCCGCGCTCTTGCGCCTCTTCCTTGGCCATCTTTGCATCGCTCGCCCTGGTCGGTCCGCTGCTGTGGAGCCACATCCTCGGGCGGACGCAAGCGCTGCTGCTGCCGGCCAGCCTGCCCGCCTATGAGCTGTACTACGGCAGCGATGATCCGCGGCAGCAGCGTCGCGCCGACCTGGCGCCCATCGAGCTGACCGCGACCTCGACCCTGGAGCTAGCGCTCCGCCCCGCGCAGCGAGTAAGTGGCCGCGTCCACCTGCGCGCCTATCTCTTGCGCGATGGTCAGCTGACGCCCTGGCCGCAGCCCTTGCAGGCCGCGCCCTCGGGCACCTTTATCCTGCGGGGCGAGGTGGGCAGCCTGCCCGGGTTGAGCGTGGGCACCGGCTCGCTCTTGTTCTTCCTCGGTCGCAGCCCGCTGCCGGCCGCCCTGGACTCGCTGTGGCACACGCTGTCGACGCTGGGGCTGGCACCAAGCGATCAGGTCCTGGCCTGTCAGTTCCGCATCAGCCAGCCGCCGCAGCCGGGAACCTAGCGTGAGCCCGGCCGGCGCTCGTCGAGCCCGCGTCGCCGACTTTCCCGGCCGAGCGGGACCGTTCCGTGATAATCAGAGCGTTGGCAATTCTGTCCAGGCACACCCATGCTGAGAATCTTGGTCCTAACGGCAAGCCCCTCTACTCTGCAACCGATTAGCGCAGAAGCAGAAACCGCAGCAATTAAAGCAAATCTAAAAGGCGGCGAGCATGGCGCGCAGTTTGATATCGAGATATGCCACGAGGCTACCGTCGATATCCTGTCTGATAAAATGCGCCAGTATAAGCCCGATATTCTGCATTTCAGTGGCCATGCCATGAAGGGCAAGCTGCTGTTTGAGGGCGGCAGCGCGGGGCATCCGGTGCCGCGGGCCGCTCTCACCCGGCTCCTGGAGCTGCAGCGGGGTCAGCTGCGCTGCGTCGTGCTGAGCGCCTGCGAGACCGTCGAGCAAGCGCGCGACATCGCCCGCGTCATCGACTGCGCCGTCGGTGTGCTGGACAGCATCCAGGACGAAGAAGCGATCGATCTGTCGAAGGGCTTTTATGCCTCTTTGGCCGCCGGTGAGAGCCTGGGCCGCGCCTTCGAGCTAGCCAAGAATCGCGTTCAGCTCGGCGGCAGTGATCAGCATGACTCGATCCGGCTGTTCTGCCGCACCGGGATTGACGCTGATCATCTAGTCTTAAATTACTGTGTTCCGCTGATCTGCATCGCCGCGGAGGCCGATAGTTCATATACGACTGAGCTCTTGGATACCCACCTGGCCCCGCTGATCCGCGCCAACGTCCTGCGCTGCTTTGAGCCGAGCCGGGCCCTCGATGCCTGGGATCTGGAGGCCGAGACGCAGGCCCAGCTTGAGGCGGCGCAGCTAGCCATCGTGCTGCTGAGTCCGGATCTGCTGGCCTCCAAGAGCCGGATGGCGCTGGCGATGCGCGCCCTAGAGCGACACAACAAGCGCGCCGCGCGCCTGGTGCCGATCCTGATTCGCCCGCTCGCCGTCGACGCGACGCCGTTTAAGAGCCTGCCGATCCTGCCCAGTGCCGAGAAGGCGCTCAGCGAGCATCGCCAGCGCGACTCGGCCTGGGTCACCGTGGTGCAGACGCTGCGGCGGATGATCGACGGCATCGCCGAGAAGCACAAGGC
>CAZVMD010000034.1:24213-37759 GCA_964628555.1 uncultured Myxococcales bacterium
CCGTGGTGCAGACGCTGCGGCGGATGATCGACGGCATCGCCGAGAAGCACAAGGCAGACCAAAGGCCGGCGCACGAGGGGAAGCCCGGGAACCGGCCACGCAAGGACATCGACACAGAGGGGACAGGTTGGGGGGCCAATTGCTCGCCTCTTCCCATCGAACCATCGCCGCCCCAGGCCGCCGCCGCGGCTAAAACGCCGACCGCCAAGTCAGTGCGGGCGCTGCTGTACGAGCAGTTCCGCACCGACTCGGACTTTATGGCCTTCGTGCTCGACAACTTCAACCAGACGTACCGACTGCTGGCTCAGCAGGCCGATCGCGAGACCCGCACCAGCTTCCTGCTCGATCGCCACAGCCCCAGCGACATCGTCCACGCCGCGGCGCAGTATCCGAACTTCAAGAGCCTCAGCAGCCTGCTCACCTACGCCTAGGGCGTCGGGGGTCCTGCCGACCCAGCCTCGTTCTCGGCCACCGCCATCCTTGCAGGGCATGCAAGGATACATTTCCTAGCTTTGCATTGTCTGCATCCGTCACTCGCCCGATATTCAGTCGGGCCGGGAGGGATCCCAGATGGGACCCCAGGAGGGATCGATGACCGATGCAACGACGCAACCCAAGCTGACTGGCGCCTGTCACTGTGGCCGCGTCCGCGTGACCATGCCAGCCGACAGTGCCGGCATCATCGCCTGTCACTGCGCCGACTGTCAGAAGCTGCACGGCAACTTCTTCGCCCTGCTGAGCGCCGAGCGCAGCGCCGTAAGCTGGGAGGGCGAGGAGCACATCCGCTGGTATCGCTCGTCGCCAGAGAACGAGCGCGGCTTCTGCATGCACTGCGGCAGCCGGCTGGCCAAGCGACCGCTCGCCGGCGCGCGGATCATGGTCGCCGCCGGACTATTCGAGCGCACGCTGCCGCGCAAGATTGCCAAGAACCTGTGGCTGGAGCAGAAGCCCGCTTGGTACGAGGCGCCACGCAGCGGCCCGCTCACACCGGAGGAGCTGGTCGGCCTGGCGCTCGCCGAGCCGATCGAGAGCGCCACTGCCCAGTATGGCTATGCGCTGCGCGCTGCCTCGGGCAACCGACAGCCGCCGGGCGTCATCGCGCTGACCTGGATCACCGCGCAAGACCCGAGCGAGCGCGAGCGCATCCGCGCCCACTCGCGGCAGAACGTGCAGGACTTTTTGACCGAGCCCGGCTTCCTCTCGATCGTCACCGGCTTCACCGGCCTGCGCGGCTTCACCGTGACCGCCTGGACCGATGAAGAGGCGCTGCGGCGAGCGCTCGGCAAGCACCACGCCGTGGCCATGCGCGAGCTATTCGGTGAGCGCTTTGTCGCCTCGGTGTGGACCAGCGTCTGGTCGCCGACTCGCATCAACCGCATCTGGGTCCGCTGCCCGGCCTGCGGCTCGCTCGAAGACGAGAGCGACGATCACCGCAGCTGCAGCCGCTGCCAGGCGACGATGCCTGAGCGTCCAGCCTTCTGGTAAGCCATGACCACGCCTGAGCAAGAGCCGGTCACCGTCGTCGTCACGCGGCGGGTCAAGCCTGGCTGCGAGGCGGCCTACGAGGCCTGGCTCAGCCGCCTGATCCAAGCTGCGAGCGCGCTCCCCGGCTATCTGGGGGCCAAGCTGCAGCCGCCAAGCCCCGGCGAGCCGCCCGTCTACACCAGCGTCTTCCGCTTCACCACCGTCGAGACACTGCGCGCCTTTGAGCAGAGCGACCTGCGGCGCCGGGCCTTAGTCGAGGTGGCGGATCTGGTTGAAGCGGACGCCGTGTGGAGCCGGCTCAGCGGACTTGAGCTGTGGTTCTCACCACCGTCCGGCACCGTCGTGCCGCAGCCCTCACGCTTCCGCATGGCGCTGGTGATGATCGTCGTGGTCTATGGCCTGGTGCTGTCGCTGGGCACGCTGATCGCGCGGCTTCTGGGGGACGCCCCCGCGCCGCTGCGCCTGCTGCTTACGATCGTCATCGAGGTCTTCTTGATGACGTACGTCCTTATGCCGAAACTGACGCGCTATCTCGCCCGCTGGATCTATCCCCGTCAGGACAGCAAGTAAGGCCGGAGCTCAGGGCTGGGCGCTGGCGCCGCCTCTTAGCGCGGCCGCAAGATAGCCGATCAGCGGATCGAGGACGATGCGCGAGTCCTCGGGATCGGCAGCGGCCGCGACACGCAGTAGCCCCGCTCGCACCAGCGCCTGCCGATCGGGCGGCGACAGCGCCTGATAGGGACTGGCATCGAGCGGGCTAGCACTGGCCGACAGCGAGACATGCTCGGCGGGCATCAGCGCTGCTAGGGCTCGCAGAGCGCGCGTGGTCTCCAGCGAATACTTGCTCGCAAAGTAGCGCCACAGCATGCGTGCTTCGTCGAGCTCGCCGAGCTGATAGATCAGGTAGTTGTTGGCTAGCCAGGCCACAAGCTGCAGGAAGCGAAACGGCACCACCGCCAGATCATCGCTGGCGAAGTGCCGCAGGAAGCGATCACCCAGTGCCTGCATTCGCGCTGTCACCTCGGGAGGAAGCGGCGGATCCTGCGCCTCGGCCCAGCCAGCGAGCAGCGCCGCAGCCTCGGCCCGCGACAGCGGCGGCAGAAAGATGCGCCGGAACTGCCGCAGGACCGTCTCGCTTAGGTACTCCGAGCGCAGGCTCAGGAGCAGAAACGTCGGGGCCAGCTGAGCAAACTCGCCCAGCAGCAGGCTCAGCGTCTGGGCTCGCCGCAGCGGCGAGGATCCGGCGCTCACCGCTAGCTCGTCGAAGTCGTCGAAGACCAGCACGGTGGGCAGGCCCGCCGCCGACGCTGCGCGAAAGAATCGATTAAGCGCGCTGACCAGGCTGTGGGCTTCCTCTAGCTCGCGCGGCGAGCCATCCGCCGACTCGCTCGACCTGCTTGCGCTCTCGGCAAGCCCGCTGTCGTAGCTCTGGCGAGCGATCTGCTCGATGGTATCGGCCAGCGCGCGCAGATCGGTCCGCACCTTGTCATATAGCTGCGCCTCGCGCGTGCGCAGCTCATGGTGCCAGGGCGCTAGCTGCATCGCGCGCTGCGCCACGCTCTCGGCTTGGCGGTGCACATGCTCGTACAGGGCCAGGCGGGGATACAGGGCATGGGCTTCGCTTTCCGGCTCGCTGCTGGCGTCAGCTTGCGTCATCGTCCAGCGCAGCGAAGCGACCACGCCGTCGAGTCCCATGACGTGCTTGCCCGAGATGCGCAGGATCAGCCAGCGCTCTGGATCTTCCGGCGCCGGCAGGTCGGTGGCTAGCGCCTCCGCTTCAGTCGGCGCAGCGCGCAAGAGCCGCAAGCACTGCAGGATGAGCGCCGACTTGCCCACCCCTAGGCCGCCATGGACGACGAACTTGCGATGAACGCCGAAGCGCCCTTGGCGCACGGTATTTCCCGCCTGCACCAAGCTGCGATACAGCACCGCGAGCTCCTCACGCCGGCCGACAAAGACCTGCGGCTCGTCGATATCGGCAAACATCGGAATGTTGATCCAGGGAAATCCTTGCTCGGTCATGGGCTGCTCCTATGGATGGAAAAGAGCCGGACTAGGCGGCCACTTCATGCGCGCGGGCAGCGCTGCTAGGAATGTGCGGCGGCTGCTCCACGCGACCGCCCGAATAGCGGACTACCTGCTGCTTCTCGGCGTCGATCTGGAACAGATAAAGCCACTCATGGCGGATCAGCTCGGCGATGGCCGGCTGACGGGCGAGCACGGCCGCGATGGCAGCTTGTGGTGCCTCGACAAAGACGCTGAGCCGCAGCGGCGTATGGCGCAGGCGACTGCCATCGCTGAGGCTCTGCAGCGACAGGCCGATGCGCAGATCGCCGCCATTGCCCTCAAACACGCCAAGGCGACCGCCGACGACGTTGTGCAGCACCTTGTTGCCGCTGCCATAGCGCACAGGATCGACGCTGGAGGCGTAGTACTGCAGGCTGATCCAGTGGGCGACCACCATCGGTGCGGTCATGATCTGCTCCAGCCTCTGCAGTGACTCATCGCTGCGCACGTCGTAGTCGTGCAAGAAGGCTCGCCCCGCCAGATCCAGCTCGCGGCTGCGGGCGCGCGGCGCGGCGATGAAGCAGGCGTTGCCGAGCAGTCCCCACTCCGGGCGGACCTCGGCCCAGGATGCACCCCGCGCCACCAGGCTCTGGAACAGGTTCGCGTCATCCTGTCCACCCAGCCCAAGCGACTCGGCGCGCCGCCGGCGACTGCTCGCCCCGGCCTGCCGCAAGCGCTCGTCTAGCACGGCCAGCGCCTCGGTGTGGCTGGCGGGAACGAGCTCGCGATCGAAGAGCTTTACCGCATCGGTCGCGGTGTCGTGCAGCCCGGCGACAAACCACGTGCGCTCTGGAATGCCAAGGCCACGCGAGCGCAGCGCCGCGCGGATCGACGGAGAATTCAGCAGCTCAGCCAGCACCTGCGCGTTGACATCACCGGGGTGGCCGCCACAGGCCCCGCACTGCAGCGCCGCGGCCTGCGGGTTGTTCTCGCAGTGACTGCCGTGGCCGCACAGCAGGATCAAGTCGGCGAAGTCGCGCGTCAGGCCCAGGGCGCGGAGGATTGCTTCGGCCAAGGATGCAAGCTCCTCGCCGCCGCGCAGCGTCGGGCGCAAGCGGTGCGCGGGCTCGCCAGAGGATGCGCGCAGAGCGGCCGCGGGCACGGCCTTGCGCCACTGCGGCAGGCTGCGCGCGAGGAGCTTGCCGGCATACAAGAGACCGCAGGACTCGACCAGCGCGAACGCCGAGCTCGCCAGCGTGCGCAGCGCATGGGCCAGCTGACCGCGACCGATTCGCCGCTGACGCGAGGCTGCCAGCCCTTCCAGTCGGCCCGGCGCTGGGCCCGCCTCTTGGACCTGCAGGAGCGGGCGCAGCAGGCCAGGCAGGCGCGGCTCAGGGCGCGAGGTACCCAGCTCGCTGAAGTCGATCGGCAGGCCGAAGAAGCCGGCAAAGCCCAGGGTCTGGATCGTCGGTGAGCCCTGCTCCAAGGCCCGCCGCAGCGGCTCGGAGCGCACATCGATGCAGAAGACGGCCTGAATCGCCGGCGACGGTGCAGCCTCAGCCAGCTGTGCGGCGCGGCCCTCGGCGAGCGCGCGACATAGCGGCTGCTGATAGGCGAGCTCCAGTGC
Source organism: uncultured Myxococcales bacterium (assembly GCA_964628555.1). Lineage (GTDB taxonomy): Bacteria > Myxococcota_A > Polyangia > Palsa-1104 > JAEUJZ01 > JAEUJZ01. The sequence continues at coordinate 29,333 of CAZVMD010000034.1, forward strand.
CTGCTGCAGCAGCCAGTCCGGGTGCTGCGCGGCTCTGTTGCGAGCTCGCAGATCCGCCAGCCGCAGCCACTGGCCATGAAAGTCGATCAGCTCACGCGCGGCCAGGGGCTGCTGCCGCGCGAGCAGCCACTCCCAGGCCAGGCGGATCGCCAGCAGGTCGACGATCTGCTCATCGCTTTCGCCCTGCTTCTGCGCTTCAAAGCGCTCGTATGCGCACCAGGCGGCCCAGCCGCCCTGGCGCAAGAGCAGCGCGGCCAGATAGCTGCGATAGGCACTCGCTGGAATGGCCAGCTGGCTCAGCACCCAGGCGATGAGCGCCCGCGGTGAGTCGGGCAGGCTGGCGACGAGCTGCCGCGTGCTCGATAGACCCATCAGGCAGGCCGGAGCGCGATCGGCGGCCGCAAGAGTCCGCCAGCTGCGGTACATCCCGCCCTGGCGCGGCAGCCGCCACAGGGCCTGACCAGCGTCGAACCACGCGGCGCAGAACTGGCTGATGCTGTGCGTGACGAAGTCGCTCCAGCGCATGGCGCGCTGACAAACCTGGCCGGCCTCGCGCGCATCCAGCAAATCGCAGATCAGCTGCAGCCGCGGCGTCGGCTCGGGCAAGTCGCGCAGACAGGCGACCAGCTGCTCAATCGTCCACGCCGAGCGACTGGCGCTGATCGTGGCCTGGAGATGCTCGCGACGCAGCTCGCCCGACTCGAAGGCCGCGCGATAGGCGGCCCGCGGCAGGAACAGCTTTGCCCCCGACAGCAGCTGCAGCTCGGCGGCGACCGCGTCAAAGGGGCGATCGGCGAGGCCGCTCCACGGATTGACGGCGATCAGCTGATCAAGCGGCCAGGTCGGAGCGATCCAGCGCGTTGCCTCATCGATCGCCTGGGCGACTGCCTGTGGGCTGGCTGGCTCGCCACCATCAACGGCAAGACCGAGCGCGGCTCCCGGCGCAGGCGGTCGCTGCCCCGGCTGCGAGTAGCGTGCCCACAGGCGCAGCCAGCTTCCGGTGAGCAGCTCGTCGAGGAACAGCCCGCCGAAGAACCATGGGAACAGGCGCTGCAAGCTCTGCGGCCGAGAAAGGAGCACGCCCTGCACGACGAACAAGGCGACGAACACCGCGGCCGCACCCAGGCTGGCCCAGACCGGAGCCGCGCTGCCTGTCGCCACCAGGCCACTGCCATGGCCAAGCAGCGCGCCGAGGCTGTGCAGAAGGAGCAGCAGCGGCACGACCGTAAGGCCCAGAGCCAAGACTGACCACCAGCCCCGGTGGGCCGCGGCCAGCAAGAGGGGCGTGAGCGCCAAGCCAAAGATCGCTGCCAGAAGCAGCTGCCCGGCCGACTGCAGGCTGGCCCCGCTGCGCACCAAGCCGGCTACCAGTCCGAGCGCCGCCCCGAAGGCTCCGGCGGCCAGCCAGGTGGGCAGCGAAGGCGGAGCGGGCAGCGGTAGCAGGTGACGCTGGCGCCAGCCCTCGACGGCCGAGCCGGCATTGAGGAAGGCGTGTGCCTTGTACAGCGAGTGGGCCAGCAGGTGCAGCAGCGCCAGCTCATACGCGCCCAGCCCGCACTCAACGAACATGAAGCCAAGCTGGGCACAGGTCGACCAGGCCAGCATGACCTTGATGCTGATGCGGGTCAGGGTCACCAGCGCCGCCAGCCCAGCGGTCAAGCTGCCGATCACGAGCAGCAGCGCGCTGGCCTCCGCCGAGGCGGCAATCAGCCCGCTGAGCCGCAAGAGCACGAAGCCGCCGAGGTTAACGACGCCAGCGTGCAGCAGCGCCGAGACCGGCGTCGGCGCTTCCATCACCTGGATCAGCCAGCCATGCACCGGCAGCTGCGCCGACTTCAGCGCGGTCGACAGCACGATCAGGATCGCGGCCAGCTGCAGCGAGCGCGGCAGCTCCGGCAGGGCGCGCAGCCGGCTCAGCGCGGCGTCGATCTCCAGCGTGCCGAGGTGACTGGCGAGCAGAGCGAAGGCGGCGGCCAGCAGCAGCTCGGCCAGGCGACTTACGACAAACTTCTTCCTCGCCGCGAGCTGGGCCGGCGGCCGTTGGCGATAAAATGTCAAGAGCTGGTGCAGGGCTAAGCTGGCGCCCGCCCAGGCCCCAAGCAGGATGACGAGGTTGTTGCTGATGACCACCAGCGAGACGGCGCACAGCGTGGCCAGCAGCGAGCGGTAGTAGCGCGGCAGCCCGTCTTCGCCCGCCAGATAGCGCTGCGAGTAGCGCAGGATCACCCAGCCGAGCGAGCTAATCAGGAGCAGCATCGCGCTGCTGAGCGAGTCGGCGCGCACGCTGAGCCGCACCGTCCCAAGGCCGCCCAGACTGACGAGAGCCGGCCCCGGCCAGGTGGTGGCGCCGCTCGCCGCAAAGCTGACCAGGCCAAGGACAGCACACAGCCAGGCAACCAGCGCGATGTGCGGCAGCCCAGCGCCTCGGCCAAGCGGCGTGCGACGCAGGGGGGCAAGCGCCGCCAGGCCATAGATGACCGACGGGGCAGCTAGAAAAATGACGCGGGGCACAAGCCCGCTTGGCAGCCCGGATTCCATTTCTTTGCTCCTTCCCCCTTGCCAGACCAGCTTGCGCGCTGGCCGACCTTCTGAAAAATTCAAATATTGTTCGCTATCGTTCGCTAAATCAGAACGATAGACTCGGCCCGGGGCGCACCATGAGTCACCTCAACTACCACCACCTGCACTACTTCTGGGCCGTTGCCCGCGAGGGCAACCTGACCCGCACCGCGGCTCAGCTGCGCGTCTCGCAGTCGGCCATCTCGACGCAGATCAAGCAGCTCGAAGACATGCTGGGGCAGACCCTGTTTACGCGGCAGGGGCGGACGCTGGAGCTGACCGAGTCGGGGCGGCTGGCCCTAAGCTATGCCGAGACGATCTTCGCCACCGGCGATGAGCTAGTGGGTCTGTTGCGCGATGGTCGGCGCAGCGCGCGACAGGTGCTGCGCATCGGCAGCGTCGCCACGCTGTCGCGCAACTTTCAGCAGAGCTTGCTCCGCCCGCTCTTGCAGTCGCCGCAGGCCGATCTGCGGCTGCAGTCGGGCAGCCTGGATGAGCTTCTCGCCAAGCTGGCGGTCCACACTCTCGATCTGGTGCTGTCGAACCGGCAGGAGCATGGCGATGCGGCGCGGCCGTTTCGCTGTCGGCGCATCGCGCGCCAGCCGATTAGCCTGGTGGGCAAGCCGCGGCGCGGGCGGCGCAGCTTTCGCTTTCCTGCCGATCTACAAGAGGCGTCGCTGCTCTTGCCGGGACGCGACAGCGATGTGCGGGCCAGCTTCGATGTGCTGTGCGATCAGCTCGGGCTGCGCTGCCGCGTGCTAGCCGAGGTCGATGACATGGCCCTGCTGCGGCTCTTGGCGCGCGAGTCGGAGGCGATTGCGCTGCTGCCGCGCGTCGTGGTCCGCGATGAGCTCAAGAGCAAGCGCCTGGTGGAGTACTGCGTGGTGCCGGGCCTGTACGAAAACTTCTTCGCCATCACCGTGCCGCGCCGCTTCACGCCGCCGCTTCTGCGCAGCTTGCTCAGCCGCCGCGAGGAAGACGTGCTGTAGGCGGCCCCGTGCGGGCAAGGACGAAGTCGGCCGATAGGAGCAGCACGCCGGCCAGGCTGCAGCCGTACAGCCGCGCCCCCCACACGCTCGGCACGAAGTAGGCAAGCTCGGGCGAGGGTCGGTGTACGAGGTTGACGTTGAGCGCCGGGTCGGAAAAGAAATAGCTGATCGGCAGCAGGGCCAAAAACAGTCCCCAGGCCCACAGCCAGGCCCGCGGCGCCAGGCCCTGACGGCGCACGTAGCGCAGCGCGGCCCAGGGCGGCAAAAGGTGCAGGATCACCGACAAGACGTTCGTCGTGCCGGTGCTGGCCACCAGGATCAGCCACATCGGCAGGCCTAGGCCCAGCGCGAAGACCAGGCCCAGGCTGACCCAGCGACGCGCATTGGCGGCCAGGCCCAGCGCGGTGACCAGCGCCGCGGCGTGACAGCCGAACAGCAGATCGCCCAGCATGTGCTCGCGCTGCTTGTAGCCGGCATAAAGGACGAGCGCGATCAGGATGGCCAGCGCGGCGCGCCGATCAGCGCGGGCCTGCTCAGGGCGGCGCAGCGACGGCGGCAGCGCTGGACTCGGGCGAGCCGCAAGCGGTAGCTGCGATAGCCACAGCAGACTGGCACCGAGCGCCAGCAGCACCGCGCCGGACAGCGGCAGCGGTCCCAGGCCAGGCTGGGCGCGCAGCGCAAAGGCGGCGACCAGGCCGAGCGAAAACAGCCGCGACAGCTCTAGCCACAGCGCCAGCCGACGCCGAGCAAGCAGCGCGGCCCAGACGCACATCGGCCAGATCAGCTCGATCACCGCGGTGGCAAAGCCCAGCGCCGACAGCCGAGCCTCGTACAGCATGAGCGCGGTCGAGCCGACGAGCACGGTGGCGAAGTGGGCGCAGATGTAGAGCGCGGTTGCCAGATCAGGTGGCGCGCGCCGCGACTCGGCCTCGCTGGTCGCTGGGCGCGCTGGCCAGCCCGCCGGCTGCCACTCTGGCGGCATCAGCGGGGCGCGCAGCTTGTCGCGCCAGCCCGGGGCTCGACGGATCAGCGCGCCCAAGCGGACCCACTCGACCAGGTTGGCCCAGAGCGGATCCAGGCCGTGATGCGGGGGCTCGGTGCCGTAGTGTGGCTCGTCGCGCTCGGGCATAAAAGTGCCGAACAGGCGATCCCAGAGGATGAAGATGCCGCCGTAGTTGTGGTCGCGATAGTCGGCATCGCGGGCATGGTGCACGCGGTGATGCGAGGGCGTGTTGAGCAGCCACTCCAGCCCGCCCAGCCGACCGACCAGCCGCGTGTGCAGCACGAACTGATAGAAGCTATGCACGGTGCGCAGCATGACCTGCATCAGCAAGGGCATGCCCAGGAGCGCCAGCGGCAGATAGAACAGCCACGAGAAGACGCCGGAAAACCAGCTGAGGCGCAGCGAGACGGTGAGGTTGTACTGCGGGCTCTGATGATGCACCGCGTGCGTGGCCCACAGCAGGTTCACGCGATGGCTGGCCCAGTGATAGAAGTACCAGCACAGATCGACGAGCAGCAGGCCGAGGGCCCAGCCCGACAGCGAGTCCTGCCAGCCGTGATATCGCCCCAGCTGCTGCTCGGCCAGGTGGTAGAAGAACACTCCCTGCAGCGCGTTGATGGCGACAAAGATCTGCGAGCCGATGCCGCAGGACAGGTTGCTAATGACATCGCCAAAGCTGAAGCCCAGCGGCCGCCCGCGTCGTCGCTGCGCCCAGAGCGCCACGGCCAGCTCTAGCCCCATCGCGAGGGCATAGGCGGGCGTGGCCAGGGCAATGATTCCGCCGTTCATCGCTCCCGATACCACATCGACCGGCGCAAAAGAAGCGGCTCAGCTCGGGCCGCGCGGCAGCGAGTCCGGCGGCTTGCTCGGCTCAAACGGCGCCAGCAGCTGGCCCAGGTAGTCGCGCGGAAAAGGCTGCGGCTCGTCGAGCCCCAGAGCAGGCGTGGCGGCAGCGGCCGATGCGCGATAGGTGCCGAACAGATGATCGAACAGAAGCAGCATGCCGCCGTAGTTGCAGCTGGCCTGAGCCGCGTCTCGGGCATGGTGCCAGCGATGCGCCTCGGCGAGGTTGAGCAGCGCGCTGGCGCGACCGAGGCGGAAGTCGACATTGGCGTGCTGCAGCAAGAGCGCCGCGGTCAAGAGCGCCTGCAGCACGGTCAGTAGCGGCTCGGGGGCGCCCAAGAGCACCGGCGGGATGAGGGCGCAGCCGGTCAAAAGCGCGTCTAAAGGATGGCTGCGCAGCTGGTTTAGAAAGTACAGGCGGCTTGCGCTGTGATGCACGGCGTGGACTCGCCACAGCGGACGTAGCTGATGCTGCGCCACGTGCAGGGCGTACGCGGTCCCCTCGACGAGGAAGAGGGCCAGCCCGAGCTGCCAGAGGAGCGGCCAGGTCTGCGGCCAGAGGGCCAGGGCCGGCGCGACCGTGGTCGGGGTGTGGGAAAGCAGCGTCACCGCCGCCAAGCGCCCCGCTCCGGCCAGGCTGTTGGAAAACAGCAAATGCCAGAGGTCGGTCTGCACATCGCCCTGCGCCTGCTGCCAGGCGGCCTCAAGTGGCCAGCGGCGCTCTAGGATCAGACAGACAAGCGCGGTCACAAGCAGCGTCGCCAGCACCACCACGCCGGAGCGCACACCGCGCTGCGCAGCTATGGCGGCGGCCCAGATCACCGCGCCGAGCCCGCTGCCATACAGCCCCAGCCCGACCAGTGCGCGGCCTGTCGAGGTCGGGCGGGGCGGCGGCGGAAGCGGCGGCTGGCTGGGCGGAGTGGCCATGCGCAGAGCCAAAGCCTAGGCAATGCGCCCGGCCGACGTCTGCAGAATTCGCGCCCGCCTCGCTCGCTGCGCCGCCCGGCCGCGACGGACCGCGACTCAGCGCAGGCGCGGTCGCGCTATTCCTTCCACATTTCTGTGACTTTGGACGGGGGGCTGGCGCCCCGGCCGCTGCACCAGCTTGCGAGCGACGAAGAACGGGTCACGCTGGGCGCGCAGGTGTTGGCCGCGCCAGATCAGGTAGGCCAGGGACGCGGCGACCGAAAGGAGGCTGGGCTGGCTGTCCTCTGACGCGGGGCTCTGCCCCTGCCCCCACGCAGATCTGGCCAAAGGCCGGGGCCGAGCACAGACGAAAAGCCGGGCCTGCGCGCAGCACCGCGGCCTGGCGCAGCCCCCGACCGGCCTACTCGCTGTAGTGCAGGATGGTGCCGTTCTTGCCGACGGCGTACAGCTTGTTGCAGGCCGTACCTGAGACCCCGGTTAGATCCTCGGTTACGCCACTTCTGGCCGAAAACCAGGTCTTCGGCTCGTAGGAGCGTTGAATCGTCCCCCGCTCGCCGACTGCAACGAGGCAAGAGGAGCCGCGACCCCACACATGACTTAGCCGGGCCGGCACGGACGCCGATAGGCTCTCATTCTGCCAATCGTTCGCAATAAACCAGATAAAATATTTGCTCGCCAAAAACCCCTTATCCCCCACAAGGGCCCATCGGCTATCACCGTACCATGCCGATGTCGTCGCGACATTGGATTTTGTCTCATGAGAATCCCACGTCCCATTCTTTTGGTCGAATGTCATATGAATAACATTACCATTCTCCATAGCCACTAAGTAGCGATTGCCACTTTGATCACTTTCAGGATATCGTACGGTGTGCACCGTCGAGTCACCCGTATTAACGCCATTCTGCATTACAAGTCTGCTCTTGTTCCCGGTCAACAGAATGCCTCGCTGTCCCCCTACCAAAATTTCGCCATTATTGGACATCGCTACAGAGTACAGGTTTCCCGATCCGGTACGATTTTGGATACTGTACCAGGGCATTCCTATCCCATCACAGCCAATCACTGTGCCGTTATCGCCAACTGCCACAAAGGCGGCCCCGCCGGGCTGACTTGTAACCGCTCTTAGGTTCTCGGGCGTGGGGATTCCTTTGATCACCGACCACTTCGTGCCATCGAACGCGGCGACGGCCCCGCCGTCCCCCACCGCGACCACGGCTTGATCGCTCGCTGCGTGTACAGCATTAAACTGCAGCTTGCTCAGGGCGCGGCTGCCTACTGGGCGCCAGCCGGTGCAGGGCCCAAAGGTGGCGGCGATGATCAGCGGGTCGGTCTTATCCAGCGTAAAGCGGCACTCTTCGCGCCCTGAGCTCTCATCACATAGCTGAGCCGGGACCCAGCCACAGAAGGCGCCCCCCGGGCGCGGCTTGGCCGTCAGCATGAACGGCTGACCTGCGCGGATCCAGCCGCGACAGACAGCGTCCTGGCACACAAAGCCCGGAGCCGAGACCTCCCCAAGCTCCCCAGCAGAGCTGGTCAGCTGAATGGTCACTTTGGCGCTTTGTTGGCCGCATAGCGGAACATCAGCCATCGGAACCCGCAGCTCGTAGACGTCATTCTGCAAGATAGTGATATGACCGTCCCCCACAGACAATTGGCAGGCATTTTGGTCCAGTGCGGTGATGGCAAACTTCACTTCACCAACCATATCGGCTGGTAGTGTGATCCCAAACTCCGAAAACGGCGCCGAGTCAAAGTCGCGCTCCCGTGTCTGCGCATTGGCTTCGATCTTGACGCGAATTCGCTCAGTGCTCGCCGCCAAGTTCTCTAGCTTGACGCGCACTAACGTCTTACTGCCTGCTTCGGGGCCAGCGCAGCCGATCTCTGTCCCACTGGCAAACAGACTAACCCAAAGAAGGAACAGCCACGCCGCAGCCGACTGCGGGGCGGATGAGAGCGACTGCGTCTTTTGTGCTTGCTGGTTCATATGGCATTCTCCCTGGGCCGCGATCGGCACTCGAGTCATGGGCGTTAACCTTTCCCATGGTCATAAGTGAAAAACTGCCCGGCGTGGGGCCCCCTTCCCGACGACACTTTTTTGCGGCC
>CAZVMD010000035.1:0-11109 GCA_964628555.1 uncultured Myxococcales bacterium
TCGGGCTTAAGGTCACGGTGGACGATGCCGGCCTGATGAGCGCTGACGAGGACCTCGGCGACCTGCAACAGGATGTTCACGGCCTCGGGCCAGGGCAGCGTGCCGCCGCGCTGCTTGAGGCGATCGGCTAGTGTCTCGCCGCGCAGAAACTCCATCACGATGTAGGGCTCGCCGCTCGGCTGCTCGCCGAGATCGACCACCTGCACCACGCCGGGGTGCTCGACGCGGTTGACCGTGCGCGCCTCGTTGACAAAGCGCGCCGCGAGCTCTTTATCGGCTGCGAGATCGGAGCGCAGGAGCTTGATGGCTACGCGACGACCGAGGCCCTGGTGCAGGGCTTCGTAGACCACGCCCATGCCGCCCTGGCCGAGCTTGCGGACCACGCGATACGGACCGATCGCGCTATCGGCGGCAAGGATGTTTAGCGAATGGCTCGGCGAAGGCGCGGACATCACCTACTCCATGGCGAACCCGGCAGCGCTCGATGTCGGCAGGACGGATCCGTGGGTTCAGCATCCTCCCAGGCTCGGTGGCCCGTCAAGTGCGGCCACGGCTGGCGGCCCTGCGGCCAATCATCCAACAATCCACTCATCACCGTTCGCACAGCCAGTCAGCGACGGGAAAGGTGAGAAAATTCTCTTGATCGGCCTAGCCGCTTTGCCGACAGTGTTGCTGGTTGTTGTGTGTCAGCCGCAGGCTCCCGTCGCGTCGTGAGCAGCTCGCGTGAGCGACGGAGCAAAGCCGCGTCGAGCCAGTAGGAGAGGTCCAGGATGCGTATTCTGCTAGTCGGCTGTGGGGGCATTGGCGGCATCGTCGCCGCGTCGCTGGCACGGGCCGGTAGCGCAGTCGATGTCGTCACCGGCAATCACGACATTCAGCAGGCTGTCTTGCGTCATGGCCTGCGGGTCCGCGATCTCGACGGGCAAGAGTGGGCGACACCGCCCAGTGGGCAGGTGGTGGTCAGTGCCGACGACCTCTCGCCGAGCGCCCGGCCGTACGAGCTATGCCTGCTCGCCACCAAGACCACGACGCTAGAGAGTGCGCTGCGCGAGCTGCCACCGCTCCTGCAACCGCAGGCGGATGTGGTCCTGCTGCAGAACGGTCTGCCGGAGGATCGAGCCGAGGCCGTCCTTGGCAGCGGTCGCGTGATTGGCTGCGTCGTCGGCTGGGGGGCGACGCTGCTGGAGCCGGGCTTCTCGGCCCGCACCTCACGTGGCGGGATGCAGCTCGGCCGGCCGCGCCAAAGGACGCAGGGCGACGACGCCGGGCTGAGCCGAGCCGCAGGGCTGCTGGGCCAGGCCTTCGAGACGCGCATCGTCCGCGACCTCGACGGTGTGCGCTGGAGCAAGCTGGCCATCAACTGCGCCACCAGCACGCTTGGCGCAGCGGGCGGCGACACCCTGGGTCAGCTGCTGCGCCAGCGCTTCGTGCGAAGGCTGGCGCTTGAGATCTGGGGTGAGCTCTGCCAGGTCGCGCGACACGAGGGCGTCAAGCTCGCCAAAGTGGCCGGCACCCTCGACATCGACAAGCTGGCGATTACGCCGATCGAGCGTCGACTGCGGATTGGCTCGCCGCGTCTGTTCCTCAAGCACTCGCTGCTGCTGGCCATTGGGCTCAAGTTCCGTCGCATGCGCAGCTCGATGGCGATTGCCATCGCGCGCGGTCGCACGCCCGAGATCGACTGGCTAAATGGCGAGATCGTCCGTCGCGGCGAGCGGCTTGGCATCGCCACCCCGGTGAACCGGGCGCTGGTCGCGCTGATCCACGACATCGTTGCTGGGCGCAACAAGCCGAGCCTAAATACGCTGTTTGAGCTGTACCAGCGCACCTGCCTGTCAGCGGCGCTGCCGGACTCCCAGCCGGCTCTGCCCCCGGTCATTGCTCCGCGGTCCGAACAGCGACGCGAGCTACGCTAACCCCGTGGCACCTCAGGGACTCGAACCCCGAACCTTGCGCGTATGAAGCGCCTGCTCTGACCAGTTGAGCTAAGGTGCCGTGATGCGAAGCGGATAGGTATCAAAGTCCGGCGCTAGGTGTCAACGACTTTTCCGCGCCCGCCGGCTGCGGCTCGTCAGCCTGATCCTCGGCCACCTGACAGCTCGCGGACGGCTCCGCGCGTGGGGCAGCGCTTGGGGTGCGGCGGTGCCGATTCCGCAGGTCAGGGCCAGTGCGCTCTGGCTCCTATATCGAGCGCATTCGTGCTCATCTCGATCTGCCCCGCGCGCTGCCCCCTTCCGAGGGTGGCTGAGCCAGAGCCTGCAATTGGTTGATGCAGCCGCCGACGCGGTGGCACCATACCGCACATGAGCGCCACAAAAAGCACCTCGGGTCGTCGGGTTGTCGTCATCGGTTCTGGGTTTGGAGGCTTGGCAGCGGCCATCCGCCTGCAGGCCCGTGGCTATCAGGTGACGATCGTCGATCAGCGCGACCAGCCCGGCGGCCGCGCCTACGTCTATCGCGACCAGGGCTTTGTCTTCGACGCTGGACCCACGGTGGTGACCGCGCCCTTCCTGTTCGACGAGCTGTTCAGCCTGTGCGGCCAGCGGCGGGAAGATCACATCGAGTTCGTGCCCGTCGATCCCTTCTATCGCATTCGCTTCCACGACGGCCGCGTCTTTGACTACAGCGGCGACGCCGAGCGCATGGCCGAGGAGGTTCGCAAGATCAGCCCGCGCGATGTCGATGGCTACGCCCGCTTCGTCGCCGAGGCCGAGCGCATCTTCAAGGTCGGCTTTGAAGACCTGGCCGATGTGCCCTTTGGCCGCATGACCGACATGCTGCGCATCGTGCCGGCGATGATGAAGCTGCGCTCGTACCTGACGGTGCATCAGCTAGTGTCGCGCTTCGTCAAGCACCCCGACCTGCGCACCGTGCTCAGCTTCCATCCCCTCCTGGTCGGTGGGAATCCCTATCAGACAACCTCCATCTACGCACTAATCCTCTATCTGGAGCGCAAGTGGGGGGTGTGGTTCGCCAAAGGCGGCACGGGAGCCCTGGTCCGCGCGCTGGTCGATCTGTTCACCTCACAAGGTGGCACGCTGCGGCAGTCCGAGACCGTCGAAGAGATCCTCGTCAACCCGGGTCTGGACCGCGCCCGGGCCCGCGGTGTGCGCCTACGCGGCGGCGCCGAAATTCCCGCCGACCTGGTCATCAGCAACGCCGACGTCGGCTTCACCTATCGCCACCTCCTGCCCGAGCACGCCCGACAGAAGTACAGCAACCGCAAGATCGAGAGCATGCGCTACTCGATGGGCCTGTTCGTCGCCTATTTCGGGACGGCCAAGCAGTACAGCGACTGCGTGCATCACACCATCCTGCTCGGGCCGCGCTACCAGGGGCTGCTGCAGGACATCTTCCAAGAGAAGCGCCTGGCCCCAGACTTCTCGCTGTATCTGCATCGCCCGACGGTCACCGACCCCAGCCTGGCGCCGCCGGGCTGCGATACCTTCTACGTCTTGTCGCCGGTGCCGCACCTGGGCGGCGGCTCGCAGGTGGACTGGGAACAGGAGGGACCGCGCTATCGCGACAAGATCTACGAGGCGCTGGAGAGCATGATGCTGCCCGGGCTGCGGGCCAACCTAGTGACCACGCGCCACATCACGCCGCGCAACTTTGAGAGTGACCTGTCGTCGCTGTATGGCTCGGGCTTTTCCGTCGAGCCGATCCTGCGCCAGTCGGCCTACTTCCGGCCGCACAACCAGTCCGAGGACATTGACGGCCTGTACTTCGTCGGCGGCGGCACCCACCCTGGGGCCGGCATGCCGGGCGTGCTGTCGACCGCCAAGGTGGTCGATCGCCTGATCCCGCGCATCCCGGGCGCGGCGCCGGGCTCGCCGATCGCGGGGACGCACGCGCAGCTTGCCTAAGCAGCGCTGCCTCGGCATGCTGCCGCCTGCATGCGCCCTGCCCTGCCCGTCTGCTGGCCTCGCCTTGCCTGCTTCAGCCTCTGCCTCGCTGCTGCGCTGAGCATCCCGCCGGCCGCCAACGCCGCCGATCCACCGACCGCGGCCAGCCCGCTCGCCGCGGCCCAAAGCCCAGCACCGCCCGCCGCAGTCCCTGTCCCCGCCGTCCCGACGCCGCCGCGCATCGACGTGTACACCATCGGCTCTGGCGACTACTTCTTTAGCCTGTTCGGTCATGCGGCGGTCTGCGTCACCGACGATCTGAGCCCGGCCGGGCGCTGCTACAACTGGGGCACCGCGGACTTCTCGGACTCGCTGGGCCTGGCCTGGCAGGTGGTGCGCGGCCGCGCTCAGTTCTGGGTCGGGGTCATGGATCTGCCGCGCATGCTGTCCATCTACATGGGCGAGGATCGCACCCTGTACCGGCAGCGACTGCCCCTGTCCCCCGTCGCAGCGGCACGCGCTGTCGAGCTCCTACATCGCGTCGATAAGCGCTCAGCCAGCCTGTACACCTATCACAACATTCACGACAACTGCACGACGCGCATCCGCGACCTGATCAACGAAGCCAGCCAGGCCGAGCTAGCGCGGCCCGAGCTAAAGACCGTCGACCAGCCCTCGTTCCGCAGCTTCTCCAACGAAGGCTTCGCCGGCAGCCCGCATCTGATCGGCGGCGCGCTGCTGCTGTTTGGCCGCGCCATCGACCAGCCGACCAGCCGCTATGCCGACATGTTCCTGCCGCGCATCCTGCGCGCAGAGCTGACCCGCGCATTTCACGTCGAGCCAGAGCTGATCTATGCCCGCAAAGGCCCCAGCCCAGCTGGCCCGGCCCAGGACGGTGTGAAGTTTCTCGCCGGAGTTGGCCTGTTTATGGCGCTGTGCGTGCTGCTGCTGGGACGAAGTCGCCGCACCTGGCAGGCGCTGCTGTTTGCCGGCATCCTGCCTGGCCTGCTGGGCGCGCTACTCAGCGTGCTGCTTGTTGCCTCGCCGCTCGCCGAGCTTCGCTACAATGAGGCTCTCTTTCTATGCTGGCCCTTCGATCTGTTCTTAGCTGCGCTGCCTCGCCCCGTCTTGCGCGGCTATCTGCGCCTGCGCTTCCTCGCGATCGGGCTTACCGCGACCCTGGCGCTGCTGGGCGCGCTGCGGCAGCCGCTGCTGGGACCGATCCTCTTGGTCTTGCCGCCGCTTGTGGCCGCCTGGCTGGTCTGCCGTCGGTGGCCGCATGAGGGGGCTCACTAGGCCCGCGGGGAGCGCGCTCGGCTGGCTGGCGGGCGCGGGGCTGCTCGCGCTCAGCCTGTCGCTGCACGCCGACACGCCGCCGTTTTCACTCAGCGTGCTGCGACCGGAGGGCGCGACCGGGGTCACGGCGCTGCTGTGGGGCGAAGATCTCGCCGCCCAGGCGACGCTGGTCGCTGCCCAGGTGCGCGACAAGGGCTTCTTTACCGGCGAAGCGCTGGGCACCTCGGACTGCGCCGGCTGCCACTCCGAGATCGCCGCGCAGTGGGCCCAGTCGGCGCATCACTTCTCGTCGTTTAACAACCCGTACTACGCCGCTTCCGTCGAGCTCTTGCGCACGCAGCGGCCGCTGGTCGAAAGTCGCTTCTGTGCCGGCTGTCACGATCCTCTGCTGCTGGTCGACGACAGCATCGCCAGCCCGGCCCTCCGCCGCGATCAGCCGGCGGCGCAGGCGGGACTGCCCTGCCTGGTCTGCCACTCGATGACCCCGCCATCCCACGTCGCGGGGGGACCGCGCAGTCGCCTGGGCAACGGCGCCTATGAAGTCAGCGCCACGGCTGTGCCGCCGCCTGGACCCAGTGGTTCTCTCGATGCAGGACGCACGCCGCACGCGCAGCGACTGCGTCCAGCCCACCTGGCGCAGCCGACCTTCTGCGCCGCCTGTCACAAGGTCGGCCTGCAGCCAAACCTGACGCATGCCGGCTGGCTGCGCGGCCAGGACGACTATGGCGCCTGGCTGGCCAGCGTCGCCGCCGGCAATGGCGTCGGCGCGGTCTATCGTCCCGAGCGTGTCGAGGTCAAGCGCTGCCAGGACTGTCACATGCCGCTAGAGCCGCTGCGCAGTGGTCAGCTGGTTCGCTCGCATCGCTTCTTGGCGGCCAACACCGCCCTGGCCCAGCTACGCGGCGACGACGACATGCAGGGACGCGAGCAGGCCTTCCTGCGCGGTGCCATCTCGCTTGACATCGCCGTCTGGCCCGACAGCAGCGACGCCGGCGGCAGTGGACCGGCACCGGTCTTCAATCCGCAGGTGACGCTGGAGAGTCGCAGTCGCCAGAAGCTGCGCTTCGATGTCGTGCTGCGCAATCGCCGCGTCGGCCATCGCTTTCCCGGTGGTACCAACGACAGCAACGATGTCTGGGTCGAGGTCAGCTTGGCCCGCGCCGGTCAGCCGCTGCTGCAGGATGACTCGCACCTCGTGCGCGCCCAGCCGGTCGATGAGCAGGGTGCGCCGCTGCAGCGACGCGATCCGCAGAACATGCGGGCCGTGGTCTACAACACCTCGCTCTCGCCGGCCGACCCGCAGGTCATCCGCTACCAAGCCGACCTTGATCGGCTGCAGGCGAGTGAGCGCGGGCTCGACGCGACGGCGCCGCTATTACTTATCGCTCGGCTGCGCTACCGCAAGTTCACGCCCGACTACGCCGCGTTTTCCTGTCAGGCCCTGCCGCCCGGCCCGGCCAAGACCCGCTGCCTGCAGCCGCCGATCGTCGATGTGGCCGAGGCGCGCCGGCTGATTTCGGTCGGCGATCGCCGCGCCGCAAGTGAGCCTGTGCCGCCCGCCAGCGAGGCCCCGCTGTGGGAGCGCTATCTCGATCACGGCCTTGGGCTGGCCGATGGGCTGGTCGATGCCGCCAGCGCCGCCCGACCCTCGATCGAAAAGGCGCAGGCCTTGGCTCCGGCCCGCGTCGAGCCGCAGCTAGCAGCCGCCCGCCTGGCCCTGGCGCTTGGACGTACCGAAGACGTGCTGCGGCATGGTGGGCAGGCCGAGTCGCTGCGCCCCGGCCACCCGGCGCACTTATGGCTGCGCGGTCAGGCGCTCTATCGCAGCTATCGCTTTGCTGAGGCCCGCCCCTACTTCGAGCGCGCGGCGCAGCTAGTGCCCGACGATCCCAACCTCTTGGCCATGCTGGCCCGCGTGCGCGGCCTGACTGGTGATGCCCAGGCTGCGCTGCAGGCTGCGGATCGTCTGCTGGTCCTCGACCCCGAGTCAGAGGACGGCCACCACCAGCGCATGCTGGCCCTGCGCGAGCTCGGCGACGAGGCGGGGGCAGCCAGCGCCGAGCAGAAGTTCCTGTATCACCGCCGCCCGGTCGAGCTCGATCAGGAGCTCCGCCAGCGCTTCCGGGCCCGCGAGCCGGAGCGCGCCCAGGAAGACGCGCCCGCCCACACCCACGTCCTGGCGCCGCCGCACCAACCCCTGCCTAAGTAGCTTTCGCAGCGCTCCCTAGGACACTCGCGCCAAGCGCTACATCCTCTCGGGAACCTCGATACCCAGCAGCGACAGGCCGTGGCGCAGCGTCGAAGCGGCAAGCGACAGCAGGCCCAGGCGAGCGGCCCGCTCGGCAGGCTCGGCCTTGAGCACCGGCACCTCGTTGTAGAAGGTGCTGACGGCCCCGGCCAGCTCATAGAGATACTCGCAGAGGATGTGCGGGCGGCAGGTCTCCGCGACCTTCTCGACCGCCGCGCCATAGTCCAGCAGGCGACGGGCCAGCGCGCGCTCAGCGACATGGCTGATCGTCGGGGCGGCCGCCGGGTAGCCCTCGCTCTCGGCGCGGCGACCGATCGAGCGCAGCCGGGCGTAGGCGTACTGCATGTACGGCGCCGTATTGCCGTCGAGGGCCATCGCCTTGTCGAGGTCGAAGTGAATATCGGCGACGCGATCGCGACACAGGTCGTTGTACTTGATGGCGCCGATGCCGACGACGCGCGCCACCTCGGCCGCTTCCTCGGGGGAAAGCTCGCTGTGCTTGGCGGCGGCCACGCTGCGGGCATGAGCGATCGCCATGTCGAGAAACTCATCGAGGAGCGGTACGTTGCCGAGGCGGGTGCTGCCCATCGTCCAGTTGCCCTGCGCGTCGCGGAAGCGCATCGAGCCAAACATGACGTGTTCCAGCGACGGTGCCGGCTGGGCCTCTGAGCTCAGACCAAGCTTGCTAAGGTAGGCCGTGCTCACCGCGAACACCTGCCGGAAATGCAGCTGCTGCGGCGAGCCCACGACGTACAGGATGCGGCTGGGTTGCCAGGTCCTCAGGCGGTGAACGACGGTGGCGATGTCGGTGGTGCCGTACAGAAACGCGCCGTCCGCCTTGCGCACCAGAAGCGGGGCCGGCGCACCCTCGACCGGGCAGACGATCGCCCCCTGACTCGGCTCAGCGAGTCCATGGCGCAGGAGATCGTCGACCAAAGCGGGCAGACGATCGTTGTAGAAGCTCTCGCCGAGCTCGTGATCGAAGTGAACCCCAAGCCGAGCATAGGTGCGGTGGAACTCCTGCAGCGAGACGCGCACGAACTCTTGCCACAGGGCGAGGTTTTCGCCGTCGCCAGCCTGCAGCTTGGCCAGCTCTTGCCGCGCCTGCTGCAGCAGCGGTGTCACCGCCTGCGGTGTCTCTTCCTCGCCCTCTTCGTCGTCCCCTTCGCCCGGCGCGCGGCGCTCTGGCTTCTTGAGTCCAAGCTCCGTTGCCTGCTGTTTTTCGTCGCTGACAAACTTCTGATAGAGGCGCACCAGCTCGGCGATGGGAGCCCGCGCGTAGGCCTCGCGATCGAGCCAGCTGCGATAGGCGACGATCAGCTTGCCAAACTGCGTCCCCCAGTCGCCCAGATGGTTGTCCGAGACGACGGTGTAGCCAACCGCCCGCAGCACCTGGGTCAGCGCCGCCCCGATGATGGTCGAGCGGATATGCCCGATGTGCATCGGCTTGGCGACATTCGGCGACGAGAAATCGACGATCACAGTCTTGCCGGCATAGCGCGGCCGCACGCCATGGCTGGGGCTGTCGCGCATCTGCAGCAGCAGATCCTGCAAGCAGGCGGTCGAAAGATGCAGGTTGACGTAGCCTGGACCGGCGATCTCGACCTTGGCCAGATCGGCGCGCTGCGACAGGGCATCGGCAACGATCTGCGCCAGGTCGCGGGGCTTCTTGCCGAGCGGCTTGGCCAGCTGCAGACAGCCTGCGATCTGCAGGTCGCCGAACTCCGGACGGCTGGCCGCCTGGACCGCGAGCTCGGCGGGAATCGCCGCCGCGTTGTCACACTGAGCACGCAGCGCAGCGGCGGCAGCCCGGCCCAAATCAAGAGACAAATCGAGGAGAGACATGGCGGCGCAGGGTAACAACCTGCCTGCTGCGAAGCAATGCCTGCCTGCGCCGGGCTACTCGTCTGAAAACAGGCGCAGCGAGACGTAGCGCTCGATAAGCTCGCGCTGCGGCTTCGAGGGGTTGTGCAGGGCTAGCTGGCGTAGCTCGGCGCGCTCGCTGTGCTCATCGCGAACGACGACTTCCTTGGGCAGCGCGAGCAGCGACAGCTCGCCCTGCCAGCCACCGTCACCGTCGGTGCTGGCATCGGGCATAAACGGCAGCGGCGGGGGCAGCTCCAGCTGCAGGCGCAGTGGGACGCCGCGCAGCTCATCAGGCAGGGCCGAGCGCAGCCGCAGGCCGAACGCCGAGATGCCGGTGGCGAGGCGAATCCAGGTCGGCGCGTCGGCCGAGTCGCTCCCCCCCGGGGCGCGCACGGTCGCTGGCCGCAGCGAGACCGGCACGCACAGCGGTGCGAATTCATCGTCAGAGAAGTCGGCCATGGACCACCCGCGCGATCTTGGCGAGATCGAGCTCGGAGCGCACATCGACGAAGCCGGCCTGGTGCAAGAGCGCCTCTGTCGCCGCCGCCTGCCCCGCCCCGATCTCAAGAGCCAGCGCCCCGCCGCGCTGCAGGCGACCTGGGGCCTGGGCAATCAGGCGCCGGACTAGCCCAAGGCCATCGGGGCCGCCATCGAGCGCGCTGTGCGGCTCGTGCCGAACCTCGGCCGAAAGGGCGCTGATCTCGGCCGTGGGAATGTACGGCAGGTTGGCGACGATCACATCGGCGAGCAGAGAGGCCGGCAGCGGCGACAGCAGATCGCCGTGCCAGAACTCGACGGCCAGGCCCAGCCGCGCGGCATTCTCAGTCGCTACCGCAATCGCTACCGGGCTCTGCTCAATGGCGATGACGCGGACATCGGGTCGTAGATGTTTGATCGCCAGCGCGACCGCTCCCGACCCGGTGCCGACGTCGATGATCGTCGCGGGTGCGGCCCCAGTCGCAGCCGTCGTTTCAGGCCCAGCGGCCTCGGCGGTCACGACTTCAGCCCCGGCCTGCTCAGACTGCGCTGCGAGAGCCGGCTCCGCAGCGTCCTTTTGGCCTGCGGGCTCGGCCGACTCTGGATCGTCGTAGTGAACGGTCATCTCGACGCCGGGCTCAGCGCGATGCAGCAGTGGTAGCGGCTCGGATGCACTGTCGCTGGGCGCCATGGCCTCGGCATCCGACGGTGCAGTAGCCACATCGCTCTCGGCGACCGGGGTGTCCGCTCGCAGCGGGGAAGGCGGCAACAGGCGCACCCCCACGTCGACCAAGAGCTCGGTCTCGGGCCGCGGAATCAGCACCGACTCGTTGACGTGCAAGCTCAGGCCGTAGAACTCTTTTTCGCCGACCAGGTAGGCGACCGGGACCCCGGCCAAGCGGCGCAGGATGCACTCGCGATAGCGAGTCAGCTCGTCTTTGCTGAGCAGCTGATCGAAGTGGGTGTACAGGGCGACGCGACTACGCCCCAGAGTGTGCGCGAGTAGTAGCTCGGCGTCGAGACGAGGCGACAGCAGGCCACGCGCCGCAAAGCGCCCCTGGGTCCAGCGCAGGACGCGCCCGATGGTCCAGCTCTCAGGCTCGGCGCCGCCGGGGCCCGCGGCCGTGCCTGCTGCCGTCCTCTGGGCACTGCTACGTGGTTCGGCATCGACCCCCGCGGGAGTCGCATGTGGGGATGGCGACGACGAAGATGGCGGGGCGGAATGCGAGGCTGAGGCAGGGGGGCGCACGGGCGGAATCTAGCATTATCTGCGTCGCGAAACGCAAGAGTGGCGCGATATAATACGCCCGTGGCAACCCAAAAACTCCCGGCGCTTGAGGGGCGTGATAGCGCCAACCTGGGAACGGGTGTGCCGCA
>CAZVMD010000035.1:11209-34237 GCA_964628555.1 uncultured Myxococcales bacterium
GAGCGCATCGTCGGCGGACGCTACATCATCGAAGAGCGAGTCGGCGAAGGGGGCATGGGGCGCATCTACAAAGTGCGCCACCGCGACCTGGGCAAGCAGTTCGCGCTCAAGATCATCCACAAGAACCTGGCGCAGCAGTCGCACATTCGCGATGCCTTCTATCGTGAAGCGCGGATGGCGGCCTCGATGAACCATCCCAACATCGTCTCGGTCTTCGACTTCGGCGTCGATCCCGTGCACGGCGCCTTCATCGTCATGGAGTATCTGTCGGGCGAGACCCTCGCCGAGCGGATGGCGCGCGAGGGGATCTTGGAGCCCAAGGCGTCCTGCGACATCGTGCTGCAGTGTGCCGAGGCGCTGGCCTTCATCCACAGCTTCGGCGTCATCCACTGCGACATCAAACCCGAGAACGTCTTCCTGTGTCATCCGACGCAGGCCAGCGATGCGCGGCGCAACAATGTGCGCTTGCTCGACTTTGGGCTGGCCAGCCGGCCGGCGGTCGACTCGCGCGAGATCGTCGCGGCCACCACCGTCGCTGGCACGCCGACGTACCTGGCGCCGGAGCGAATTCGCGCCCAGTCGCCAACCCCAGCCTCGGACATCTATGCGCTGGGCGTGCTGTTTTACGAGTGTCTGACCGGCCACCCGCCCTTCGATGGCCGCCTGCAAGAGATCATCTTCGGGCACCTGCGCCGCCAGCCCATGCCACCCAGCCAGCGCGTCGGCCGAGCCCATACGCCGTTTCACCCGAGCCTGGAAGCGCTGGTGCTGCGAGCGCTGGGCAAAGAGGCGGGGCTGCGTCCGGGGAGCGCCGCCGAGTTCGCCTTCGCGCTGCGTCATGTCATGGCCGAGATGGGTGTGGCACGCCGGCTCGACGCCATCGGCATGCCCTCCTCACCGCGGGCCGATCTGTGCGAAGCACTGGTCGATTCGTGTCCGCTGCCGATGTTTGTCGCCTCGCCGACCGGAGAGATCCTGTTTGGCAACGCCGCGCTCTGTCAGCTCCTCGGTATTCCGACCGCCGATCTGCGCGGCAAGCTCAGCTCGACGATGCTGGGTCGCTGGTGTCCACGGATCGAGCGGGACGTCCGTCAGGTCCTGGCCCGCAAGCGCGCCAGCCGGCACACGCTGGTCATCCACAACCAGAGCGGCGAGGCCCGCGGCGGCTGGCTGACCTTGGCCCCGTTCCGCCGGGATGACGAGGTGGTTGGAGTCTGCGGCATCGTCGCCCTGATGGGCGATCACGAAGGCGAGCCCTCGCAGAGCTAGGCCACCGTCGGTACGGACGCGCAGAGTGCAGCCGTGGCCCTGCGTCCCTGACGGGTCCGAGTCGGTTTGCCGCAGCTGCTCTCAACGCAGCGCGTCAGTTGATTTGTCCCAACCACTGAGCCGCCAGACGTCGAATCCTCGACGTGTTCCGTCGGAAAGTCTCATGAAAATATGACCCGTCCATGACAAATCCGTGACACGCGGAGCGCAGCATGGACCCATGCAGACTGCAGCCCCGCCCCTCCGTCTCCCCAAGCTTGATCCCGACTCTGCGGGCCGACCCGCGCTCTCGCCGCCGCCCGACGACCGGCCGCTGTCCGACTACTTTCCGCCGTACCGCGAGGGCGATGAGCGCCTGGACCGCCTCACCAGCGTCCCCTACTTCTTCGTCCACGCAGTGGGCTTGATCGGCGCTGGCTTTGCCATTGCCTACGGCGCCGTCACCTGGGTCGACATCCTGCTGTGCGGCCTCTTTTATTACCTGCGGATGTTCGGCATCACCGCCGGCTACCATCGCTACTTCTCGCACCGCGCCTACAAGACGGGCCGCGTGTTCCAGTTCATCCTCGCATTCCTCGGCACGACGTCGCTGCAGAAGGGCGTGCTGTGGTGGGCGGCGCACCATCGCCAACATCACAAGTACAGCGATCAAGAGCGCGACATCCACTCGCCGGTGCAGCGCAGCCTCCACTGGGCGCACCAGGGCTGGTTCCTCTGCGGCCGCTTCGACAAGACCGACTACGAGCGCATCCAGGACTTTGCCCGCTTCCCCGAGCTGCGCTGGCTAAACAAGAGCTTCCGCGCGCCGGCGATCGGCTCAGTGATCCTGATGTTCCTCATCGGCTGGCTGGTGCGCGGCGACGTCATGGGCGGTCTGCGCGCCGGCCTGTGGGGCGGCTTCTTTAGCACCGTGCTGCTGTGGCACGGCACCTTCACGATCAACTCGCTGGCGCACGTCTGGGGCTCGCGTCGCTACCAGACCACCGATGACAGCCGCAACAACTTCTTCTTGGCACTAATCACGATGGGCGAAGGCTGGCACAACAACCACCATCACTATCAAAGCACGGCCAACCAGGGCTTCTTCTGGTGGGAAGTGGACTTCAGCTACTACATCCTCAAGGTCCTGTCATGGTTCGGCATCGTCTGGGATCTGCGCACGCCGCCCCGCCACATCCTTGAGAACCGGCCGGCTACTCCCTAGCCCTGCGCCACTTCCCCTGTCCTCAGCCTCCCGCCCACCGCGACACCGCCCAGCCTCACGCATCAGCCTCGTCGCTACGCCTAGACTAGATCTGAAGCTTAGCTCTGGCGTTCCATAGCTGCATGTTGCAGCTTGTCGCCTTGTGGACGCTGGCTCTGGGTTCCACGCTTGCCGAGGGTGCGACGCTTGGCACGATCGATCGCGGCATCTTTCCCGATCTGGCGGCGCAAGCACAGATCAGCGCCCCCAGCTGGACTCTGGCCGCCGGAGACTCGTGGCTGCGCGTCGACCTCGGACATCGACTCGTCACGCTGTATCAGGGCGAGGCAGCGCTGACGGCCTATGCGATGGCCAGCCCGCCGAGCCTGACCAGCCCGCCTGTGCCCTATGCCCAGGCAGCCGATGTGCTGCGCTGGCTCAATGAGGCCGACCGCGCCGACCTGCAGGGCCGAGTGCCCACGCAGGTCCGCGTCGTCTTCGCAGCACCGTCGCCACGCGAGGATCACGACGGAGACGGGCTGGTCAACACGCTGGATGTCTTGCTCGGCGCCAAGAAGCTCTGCCTGAACAAAGCCAGCTACGTCTCGAACTATCGCGCCCTGCGCTATCCAGGCGGCGACGTGCCACGCAGCGAAGGCGTGTGCACCGACACCCTGGTGCGCGCGCTGCGCAATGCCGGCTGGGATCTACAGCGCGAGATCCACGAGGACGCCCAGAAGAAGCCGCATCTCTATCCTCTGGCTGGCAAAGCTCCCGATGCCAACATCGACCACCGTCGCATCCGCATGATGCTGCCGTGGTTCAATCAGAACCTGGTCAAGGTAGCTGCCGATGCGCCCTACCTCCCCGGCGACATCGTGCTGTTTGACACCTTTCCCAATAAGGCCGGCCCCGATCATGCCGGCATCGTCTCGGATCGACTCGGGCCCTCAGGGCTGCCGCTGGTCGTCAACAACTGGACCGATGGCTACGTCGAGCAGGAGATGGACCTGCTGAGCTGGGTGCCGATCACCCATCGCTTCCGCGTGCCCACGGCCACACCCCCTTACACCCAGCCTCCTCCACTGCGGGCGCAGTAGCCCAGCAAGCCGCCGCCGCAACAAACTTGTCCGCCCGCCGCTCAGCGCGGCGATAATGCTCGGATAGCCGCCTGCCAGCGCCCTGACCGTGTGCCCCGGTGCACGAGTCGATGCAACGTGAGCGCTGAGTAGTCGATAACTGGGATCAGCGAGGCGACTGTCCATGCCCAGCCTGAACTGCATCAAGATCCTCGGAAACCTCAAGTTCCTGTCTCACGGCCTCAAGCTGCCGGTGAACTTCCGCCACCCGCAGGGCAACCCGGCGGCCCAGCACTACGAGCAGGCCTTCAAGCCGCTGGACAAGCTTGCGATTCCGCGCCTGATTCCGCCATGGTTCCTGCCGGCTGAGATTCCCAATCGTTATTACCAGGACACCTGCGACACGATTGGCGGCAACTTCAAGGACTTCCATGATCGGATGCTAGATGCCGTCGTGTTTGCGCACGACATGTGGCGACTGCAGGCGCGCTTTCAGAACATCAAGGTCATGGCCTTGGCGGCCATAGGAACGCCCGGCTGCCTCAGCGGCCCCGAGCTGGAGTCCCTTATCAAGATGGCGCCGTCCGCGGCCACCATGGTGGGCAATATGGCCAAGCACCGCGACGCCGTGGCCAAGGGCGTGTCGACCTGCTTCAAGCGCTGGCAGGACAACGTGACCGTGCCAGGCCTGCCTTGGTATCCCGCCTTCGCCGCTTTTCCCGGGCCGATGGCTCCACCGATGCCCAACGTGCCGACGCCTCTTATCGCCTGCCCGTCGGCGATGATGACTGAGATTGTCTCGCCAATGTCGATGAAGCGGGAAATGGACAGCGCGCTCGACGCCGGCATGAAGTCCAAAGATCCCGACAAGCAGTATGAGGCGCTGCACGACGCCATCGCCACGGTGCTGGCGCTGGCGTTCACGATGTGGCTGCCCTCGCAGCAGGTCATGAACGTGCTCGGCATGGGACCGATTCCGACCTTCGCGCCGCCCGTGGTGCCCGTCGGCCCCGTCGTCAACGGCCAGAACATCCCCATCCCTGGCCATCTGATCGCCTAGCCGTAGGCGAACCTGCCAAGCTGCCCCGCCCAGCCTACTTGCTTAGGGCTCCGCCGAGAAACTTCGGATCGCGCTTGAGGCGCGCAAGCTGCTCGCGCAGCTCGACCGAGCCCTTGGTCTCGATCTGATCAATCGCCTCTTTCATCTGCTTGAGCGCTTCGGCCTCCGCCGCCACCTGTACCTGCCGCCGCTGCGCCTCGGCCAGCGCTAGCGCCCCGATGGCGTACGGATTGTTGAGCGGCATGCTCGAGGCGACTTTGCCGGTCATGTCCTCAAGAACCAGCAGCTCCATATCGATGCCGGTCTGAGCATAGATCCACATCCGCTGCATCGGGGTCAGCACCACCTGCGTGCGACCGCGCGGGCTCGGAGTCCCCTTGGCCTGCTCTTGCGCGGTGTAGCGATTGGCTAGCTCCTGCAGCTCAGCGCCCTTCTGCTGCGCTTCCTTGGACATCCGAGCCAGCTGCTCGGCGCTGGTGTTCTTGTCGCGGCCAAACTGCTCGATGCACTGCAGCAGTTCCTTCTGCTTGCGCAACAAGTCATCCAAAGACAGCTCACCGCTCGCAGCCGCTCCCATTTGGTTTTCGCTCCCCACGGAGGTCGCGGCAGCCGACGATTCAGAGGTCGCCATGATGATCAGCGTACATCGCTGCGCACCCTCGGGGCAAGCCGCGCAGAGGCCAAGTCACGCACGCGGTCATTGCCCGGGCCGGCCATCATGCCGCTGCATGTGTCTAGCTCGCGGGGTTTGGACGAATGGCCGAGACGGTAGTCAGGATGGCGTTCTGCTGAATGGTATCGCCCACTTCGATGGGATAGACGATGCCGTTCGCTCGCAGAAACACCATGTGCTGCTCTCTGCGATACCAGCTGCGACCAATCAACAACGAGACCGCACCACCGAGCAAACAGAACAGACCAATCACCACGTTTTCATTGAGCGAAGGCAGGCCAATGCTGATGTCACGCGCCTTCTTCAGGCGCTTGTTGGCCTTCTCGCGCACGCCCTCTTTCCCCTCTTTGCCTTCCTCGAAGGGGTCGTCGTCCTGGGCGTCGCGGCCCTCGATACCACTTGTCGCATCGGCCTCCTCACTACCCTCGGCCGGTGCGGCGGTCTTGACCGGTGGGCCTGCGTACAAGACCTCTGGCAACACTTTGGCCACAGAGACGATAAGAAGCACAAGGCCCAGAATGATCGCTCCCAGACCCAGCACTCTGTTCGGGCGCTCCGAATTTCGCCCCACGTGCTCGATCTTTTCGACCGGGAACTCGGCGACCGGGAAGTTGCCATCCGCGGCGAACTGCAGCACGCGCTTGTTGGTAATCACCAGCTTGTGGTGTTCCGTGGGCACAAAAGGAGCCGGGAACAGGACGCTCTCGCCAGCCTGCGGTTGGAAGGGCATGCGTGATTATAGCCCGATGCGCAGGTTCTGTGTCAGCGCTCGCCGCTCGCGCACAGGGGGCCGCGGCCTCGACGGAAGAAGGGGCATTGCCGATCGGCCCAGCGACCGAGTAAAGTGTCACTGGGGTTTTCTTGAGTTCGCGCCCGCAGTGGCGCCTTAGAAATAGCCAGTTCGCAGGGATGCGTAGGAGCTCCGATGTTCAGGCACGATAGAACGTCCAAAGCCGGCCAAGTCTCCGGTGCCAACCAGGCCAATATCCGCATCGGCATTGTGACCGACAACGTCGATCCGAAAGGCGACTACCGCGTCAAGATCAAGTTCGCGACGCTGGGCGGCTCGGCCGGCTCTGGTCAAGAGGAAGACTCGTTCTGGTGCCGCATCAGCACCTTCGGCGCCGGCAAGGGCGGCCGCGGCATGTTCTCGCTGCCGGAAAAAGACGACGAGGTGCTGGTCTGCTGCGTCGATGGCGACATCAATCAGTCGGTGGTCATCGGCACGATGTGGAACGGCGTCGACAAACCATCGCTGGCCAACAAGGACGCCACCTCTCCGACGCAGCGATTCAACAAGGATCACGCCGACTATCGCGGTCAGGCAGACGCCAAGAAGAACGACATCCGCTCGTTCAGCAGCCGCGCCAACCACGAGCTGATCTTCAACGACAACGCCTCAAACCCGCGCGTCACCATGATGTCGGGATGCAAGCACCGCATCGTGCTCAACGATGCGGGCAACCAGCCGACCAAGATCGAGATCTACGACGGTAAAGAGGAGAACTACATCCTCATCAACACGAAGGAAAAGAAGATCACGATCGAGAGCAAGACTGGCGACATCCTCATTAAGGCGAAAGAAAAAGTTCGCATCGAAGCGAAGAACATCGAGACCGATAGCCAGCAAGCAACGACGTGCAAAGCTGGCACGAACTACAAGATCCAGGCGTCGGCCAACGTCGAGATCAAGGCCGGCGTAAACATGCTCCTCCAGGCGGGTGGCACGATGACCGAGAAGGCCGCCCTCATCCTTTTGAACTAACTATGCCGCCGCAAGCACGCGTCTCAGATCTGTCGATGTGCCCAGCCGATGCGCATGGCTGTCCGGCCTGCCCGCATCCGGTCGTGGGGCCTGCGATCGCTGGCTCGCCGGACGTGCTCACCAATGGACTTCCCTCGGTGCGCGTGGGTGATCCGGGAGTGCACGCGGCCTGCTGTGGCCCCAACAAGTGGAACGCCAAGGTCGGTAGTGCCACGGTCTTTATCAACGGTCGCGCCGCCCACCGGCTAAGCGACATGGTCAAGCACTGCGGCGGCATTGGCAACACGATCACCGGCTCTGCCGACGTGATCACTGGCGGCTAGTTCTTCGTCGCCGGCCTGCGCACCGATCCTTGCCTGCCCTGCCTGCCGCCTGCCCCTCAACGAGCTCCGAACAACGCAGTTCCAATCCGCACCAGCGTTGCACCTTCGGCGATAGCGACCGCGTAGTCATGGCTCATCCCCATCGACAGCTCAGTGAGCACGACATGGGACCGCGGGATGTGCTGCTGTTCGTCGCGCAGCCGGCGCAGCAGGGCAAAATACGGCCGTACCGTTTCCAGATCATCGCCGACGGCAGCCGGTGGGATGCACATCAGACCGCGGCAGCATAGGCGACCCTCCTGCGCGGCGATGCCAGCCAGGATCGCAGGAAGCTCGCCTGGCTGGCAGCCGGCCTTCTGCGCTTCGTCGCCGACGTTGACCTGGACCAACAGGTCCTGCACCAGCTCGGCTCGCCCAGGCTCCGTCGCAGCTGCCCGCAAGCGTCGCACGCGCTCGCCCAGCGCCTCGACCAGCGGCAGGTTGTCGACCGAATGGATCAGCGCTGTGCGCCCAGCGACCAGGTTGACCTTGTTGCGCTGAAGTGGGCCGATAAAGTGCCAGCGCGGCAGCGCAGCCTGCGTTTGCTCCGGCAGCAGACAGCCAAGGGTGGCGTCTTTGTCGCGTAGCTCCTGCGCGTAGTTTTCGCCGAAGTCGCGCTGCCCCAAGCGCAGCGCCGCAGCCACGGCCTCTACTGGCTGCTTCTTGCTGACTGCCACTAGCTTGACCGCAGTCTCCGATCGGCCGGCCAAGCGACAGGCCTCAGCGATGCCCTGATGCAGGCTCTGCAGCGATGCGGCGATGCGCCCGACCCACTCATCAGCAGTGCTTGGCGAGCCGGCCTGGACATCTTGACTCATGCCGGCCGCCAGTCTGGCCACGAGGGTGGCAGGAGCTCGGCCGCGAGCAGGTCCGTAAGCACGCTGGCCAGCGGCAGCCCAACGACATTTTCGTAGCTACCGCGAATCGCCGTGACAAAGCAGGCAAACAGCCCCTGCAAGGCATAGCCACCGGCCTTGCCGCGCCACTCTTCGCTGCGCAGATAGGCCTCGACCTCGATGGGGCGCAGGGTGCGTACATCGACCTCCGTCGAGATCGAGCGCTGAATCCGCACCAAGCTGCCATCTTTCGGGAGGTGACGACGGATCTGATAGCCGGTGACGACACGATGACGAGCGCCGGAGAGCAGGGCCAGCATCTGCCGCGCGGAGCCTGCGTGCTCCGGCTTGCCAAGCAGAGTTGGCTTGCCCTCGGTCAGTGCTTCGACGACGGTATCGGCGGCCAGGATCGGCGGCGCTATCGGATTTCCAGTGTCCTGGACGACACGGACCGCGGCAGCGTCAGCCTTGCTCTGGCTCAAGCGCAAGACCAGCGCCTCGGCCGACTCGCCAAGGCTGGGAGTTTCATCCACCTCGACGGGATAGACAGCATGAGGGACAGCAGCCCGCTGCAGCATCGCGATACGACGCGGCGAAGCCGAAGCCAGGATGAGGAGAGGAGACATGGCCGGCAATCTATCACCGGCCTACTCCCCTGTGTTGCGCCACACTCCCCGGCAGCCCCCTCCTCCGGCCCTCTGGACGAGCTCGGACTGGCGCGACCAGCGCCGAGCCCTAGGCGAGTCATGGACGAGCCCGGTCCGCCTTGGAATCGCCGCCAGTCGGCGGGGAAAATCCGGTATCGTAGATACGATGCCCCTACCCGATTCGCCCCGATCGCCCCTCCCACCAGGCCCGCAGCCCGAGAGTGAAGGTGCCCAGGATCTTGTACGAAAGCTGGTCGGTAGCACGGTGGCCGGCCGCTACAAGGTCTTGCAGCTGCTCGGCGAAGGCGGCATGGGTGCGGTGTTTCTCGTCGAACACAATGTCATCCGCAAGCGCCTAGCGCTCAAGGTGCTAAACCGCGACATGATGCGCAATCCCGAAATGGTCGCGCGCTTCGAGCGGGAGGCGCTGGCCGCAGCCCATATCGATCACCCCAACGTCGTCGCAGCCACCGACAGCGGTCGCACCGATGACGGCGCACTGTTTGTGGTCCTTGAATACATCGACGGCAAGAGCCTGCGCGATCGGCTTAACTACGGCGCCCTGCCACCCTCTGTCGCACTGCACATCGGCAAGCAGATCGGCAGCGCTCTGCTGCGCGCACACGGCCTCGGAATCATCCACCGCGACCTCAAACCAGAGAACATCATGCTGGTCCAGCGCGATGGCGATTCCAACTTCGTCAAGGTCCTCGACTTCGGTCTCGCCAAGCTGTCGATCAGCGCACTCCTCGACGGTGAAAGCGACCAGCCAAGCCGTCGAAGCGAGGTCCTGACGCGCTATGGTGCGGTCTTCGGAACACCGGCATACATGGCACCCGAGCAGGCGGCCGGCGGTGAAGTAGACGGGCGCACCGATCTCTACGCGCTTGGCGTCGTGCTCTACGAGATGCTGGCCGGGGTCCTGCCCTTTGACGGCGATGACTCAGCGGCGCTCCTGCGCATGCACGTCGTCGCCACCGTGCCGTCGATCCGCGAGCGGGCTCCACACATCAAGATTGCGCCGGCTCTGGAAGCGCTGGTGATGCGACTGCTGGAGAAGAAGCCCGAGAAGCGCTTCGACAACGCCAAGCAGTGCCTGGAAGCCCTCGATGCCGTGATCGCGGCGGAGGGCCTCAAGTATGACCCGAGCATGAAGCTGCCAGCTCCTGGCGCCAGCGGCAGGGCAGCGGCGGTGGGCGGCCCAGGCAACGATCGTCCGACGGTAGTCGCGCCGGAGGACTATGAGCAGAAGAGTGCAGCCTCGTTTGCCAACGCTGAGACCAAGCTCGACCCCAGCTCCGACCCGAGTGCGGCGGGGAGCCTCTCTGCGGCGCTAAAGGACCTGGCCGGAGATGTGGCGGCGGACAAGGCCGCACCTGCTGTGGCAAGTGCGACCGCCGATGCAAAGCCCGACGCGGCAGGTACACCGCCGAAGCTGCGCATGCCTAGCGTGGTCGATCTGCACCTGATTCAGCCCGAGAACGCGCCGAATCCTGCACTGCTCACACCGGCTCCGCCCCCCAGCATTGGCGATCGAGTCAAGGATGCAGGTGGCGAAGCCGTGGGCTGGTGGCGCCAGACCGGCTGGCCAATGCTGCGCAGCCGTAGCCAAAGTGCGTGGACGTTTACTCGCACCCATGTGCCTCGTTACTGGGCGCGGCTCCTCGACTTTGTGCGCAGCAAGCTGCCGGAAAAGCAGCGGCAGATCTCCCAGACCGTGCTGGGGCTAGTGGTCGGCGCAGTGCTGCTGCTGCCGGTGATCGTGCTGC
Organism: uncultured Myxococcales bacterium; assembly: GCA_964628555.1. Taxonomy (GTDB): domain Bacteria; phylum Myxococcota_A; class Polyangia; order Palsa-1104; family JAEUJZ01; genus JAEUJZ01. The sequence goes on from CAZVMD010000035.1 coordinate 21,853, forward strand.
TGGCCATCCTGCTGGGCGGCGACTCTGACAGCCCAGCGCCCGCCGGCATGCCAGGTTTTGCCAGCGACAAGGAGATGGAAAAGGGCATCAACGGCGGCGCCGCCAGCCTCGAAAAGCTGGCCGTGAAGTACCCGCAAGACTCGCGCGTATATCGCGCCCTGGCCCGCACGCACGCCGCACGCAAAAACTACGCCGGTGCGCTGCGCGCAATCGGCAGCCTGTCACGCCTAGACCCGGTCATGGCCAGCGACGATCAGATGTTGCAGGTTGTCACCGAAGCGGCCCTGCAACCCGAGACGGCCGATGCCGCCCTCGCCATGCTGGAGAGCGGCCTAGGCGATCGTGGCGTCGGTGCGCTGAGCGACCTGGCGGATCGCACCACGATGGATCCCTGGCGCGGCAAGTTCTTCGCCAGCTTGCAGAAGGGCAATGTGCGGGCACTGGCCTCGGAGGCAACCCTCATCCTGATCGACCTGCGCGGGGCAGCCCGCTGTGAGGACAAGCGCAACCTGCTGCGCCGGGCGGCGACCCAGGGCGACGCGCGCACGCTGAGCTACCTGCAGCAGCTCCAGGTGCCCACCGGCTGCGGTCCGGGAGGCCAAAATGACTGCTGGCCCTGCCTGCGCAAAGGCACAGCGCTGCAAGCGATCATCGATCAGATCCAGAAGCGCCTGGCCGGTGGCTAGTCCACCGCTTCGTCGCGCTCAAACTCGCCGCAGGTCAGCTTGCGACGCAGCAGCTTGCCGACCGGAGACCGCGGTAGCTCGCGAACGAACACGTACTCGCGGGGCCGCTTGAAGTTGTTAAGCTGCGAGGCGCGACAGTGCGCATCCAGCAGTGCCGCACTGACCGGCACCGCAGGCCGCCGCTTGATGAAGGCAACGACGCGCTGCCCCCAGCGCTCGTCCCGCAGGCCGGCGACCGCTACCTCATCGACCGCGGCATGCGTTGACAGCACGCTCTCGATCTCGACCGGAAAGATGTTCTCGCCACCGCTGATGATCATGTCGTCGACCCGGCCAGTTACAAACAGGTCGCCGTCCTCATCGCAGTAGCCAGTGTCGCTCGAAAAGTACCAGCCCTGGCGCAGGCTCTTGGCGTCGGCATCGGGACGCTTCCAGTAGCCCTCGAAGGCCTCATCGCCCTGCAGCTCAGCAATGATCTGCCCCTCACAGTTTGGCCCCAGTACCTGGTCAGGCTGCGCTGGCGCCGCGCCGTCTAGTGCCACCACCCGCACCCGCGCATTGATGCCCGCCCGGCCCGCACTGCCAGGCTTGCGAAGCGCGTCTGGCTCAACGGTGAACGTATAGACCTCAGAGCTGCCGTAGTGGTTGATCAGCTGCTCCGGCGCGAACGCGGTGTGCACGCGCTCAAGTAACGCATCGTGCATCGGTGCGCCGGCAAAGCCGAGCTTGCGCACGGTCGCCACCCGCGCCGATCTGAAGCCAGGGTCGGCCAGCAGATCGTGGTACAGCGTCGGAACCAGATACAGTGCAGTGATGCGCTCGCGCTCAATCTGCTCTAGCGCCTGCGCTGCTTCAAAGCGCGGCATGCAGACAAAGCAGCCGTCGACTATCGCCATGGCCAGCAGCGATCGGACGCCCATGGTGTGATAAAGCGGCATCACCCCGAGCGTTCGTTCTCCGCGGGCATAGCGATTCTGAGCGACGTGGGCAATGGCCGCGGCTCGCTCCGCGCGATGACGACGCGGTACCCCTTTGGGAGCCCCCGTCGTGCCCGAGGTGTACAGCATCACCGACACGTCGTCTGCCGTCGCCGCTAGGTCGGGCTGCGTTGTCGCGGCAGTGAGCAGGGTCGCAAACGGATAGCGCGCGCTGGGGCAGGTTCCCAAGCCGACCAGCGGCAGCGCGAGAGCGGCCGGAACCGCCTCGACCGCCGCGGCACTGACCGCTTCGTAGAACACCGCCTGGGCATCGGCATCCCGTAGGCAGTACGCCACCTCATCCGCTTTGGCGCGCCAGTTCAGCGGCGTGATGACGGCGCCAAGAAACTGGCTGGCCCAGTGCAGCGTCGCAGCTTCCCAGCGATTTTGCAGCACGGCCAAGACGTGGTCACCGCGCCGCACTCCCAGGCTACGCAGAGCGTTGGCTAGCGCAAAGACGCGGCTCGCCCACTCGCCAAACGTCAGCCGCAGACCCGCATCAACCACAGCGAGGCTACCCGGGCTTCGCTCCAGGCTCTGCAGAAAAGTTCGGCCGAGATCAAACATGGGATGTTCTCAACACTGGAGCCTCGGTAGCCGCCAGCGCCTCCCGCTCGCTGGCGCGACGGATCACCTGCTGAATCGCGGTGACGATCCCACGATATCCGGTGCAGCGACAGAGGTGACCCGCGAGCAGCTGCGGGACCTGCTCCGGGGATGGCAGAGGACGCTGGGTCAGCATTTCCGAGCAGGACATCAGAATACCCGGAATACAGAACCCGCACTGCAGTGCAAAGCACTCGTGCAGCACTTGCTGCAGCTCATTGAGCACGCCGTCTTTGGCCAGACCTTCCACGGTCTCGACCACCGCCCCCTCTACCTGCACGGCCAGCATGAGGCAGCTGCGCACGGCCCGACCGTCGACAAGGACGGTACAGGCGCCACAGTCGCCCTGCTCGCAGCCGACATGGGTGCCGGTGGCGCCCAAGGTGTGCCGCAGAAAATCCGACAACAGGAGGCGCGGCTCGGCGAGGCCACGGCGCGGAGTCCCGTTGAGGCTGAGCTGAACCAGCCGCTGTTCATCCCGCAGCAACCGTTTCATGCGTTCGCTCCCTTCGACGGCTGAGTCTGCGCTAGCAAGGCGGACCCTGCCTGCTGCGCCCGCCGAGCGACCGCGATACCGATCCGCCAGATCAGCTGCCGGCGATAGTCAGCGGAGGCCAGACCGTCGTCTTGTGCGGGGCAGTGGCGCGCTAGCTCACGCAGAGCCGGCTCCAGCTCGGTGGGCGCAGGCCACGGCAGCTCATGCAGGCTAGGGCGCGGCGTCGCTCCGGCGATCGCCAGACGGAGAAGGCGCGGAGTGGCGACCGCCGCACAGGCGATGATGGCGGCGCCGCTGCTGCGCACGCTGGCCTCGTGGAAGGCATAGCCAAAGCCGTGGCTGTCGCGCGGCAAGGTCGCGGCGCGAACAAACTCGTCGGGCCGCCGCGCAGTCGAAAATGCGCCCAGCAGAAACTCGCTGGCCGCCAAGCGTCGCGTGCCCTGCATGGAGCACAGCTCCACCGATCCGCCCAGCGCCAGCAGGCACAGCGGCAGCTCGGCGCTGGGATGAGCGTGGGCCAGCGAGCCACAGAGCGTGCCACGGTTGCGCACCTGCGGATTGCCAATGTAGGGCAGCGCTTGCCGAACGAGTGTGAGTGATTCGGCCACTACCGGTTCACGCTCCAGTCGGCCCTGCGTCACGCGTGCACCAATCACGACCTCACCAACCCCTGCCGTGACGTGATCGAGCTCATTACAGCCAGCCAGATCCAGCAGGACACGAGGACGACGCAGACGCAGGTTGAGCTGCGGCATCAGCGACTGTCCGCCAGCCAGGATCGCCGCCTCGTCACCGTACTCCGCCAGCAGCGCGCAGAGCTCATCGCTGCTCTCAGGCCGGATGTAATCGAACGGAGCCGGCTTCATCGACGGACCTCGCGCTCCTCGCACTCGCTGCCCTCACCCTGAGCGATCAGCGCGGCGAGTGTCGAGGGAGTGAGGGGCAGGCGCAGCTCCGCGATGCTCTCGGCCCGCGGCAGGGTGCTCAGCGCATCCCAGATCGCATTGGCGATGCACACGGGCGTGCTCATGCTGTTACCCTCAGCGATGCCTTTGGCGCCCAGTGGCGTAAATGGAGACGGCGTCTCGGTGTGCACGATGACTGGCGGTGGCACATCGGCGGCGAGCGGCAGCAGATAGTCGGCCAGGCTCATCGACAGAGCTGCCCCGGTGGCGTCATAGCGCAGCTCTTCGAACAGCGCCGCGCCGAGCGCCTGCGCATAGCCACCGTCGATCTGCCCATTGGCCAGTGCTGGATGCAAGACTCGTCCGGCGTCATGCGCCGTGACGTAGCGCTCGATGCGCACCTGCGCCGTCTCTCGATCGATCAAGAGTGCGCAGACATCAAAGACAAAGCCATAGGCGGCCGAGCTGTTGACGTGATCGTGTTCATCGGGCGCCGTCAACGGCTCCGGTGACCAAAATACCGTCTCGCAAAACTGCGGTGGCATACCCGCCGGCAGCCCGGCTGGCGCCCAGTGCAGACTGCCGACGGTGCGAGCAAAGGCCAGCCCAGTGTCCGGCGCGCGCCGTGAGCGCACCTGGCCAGCAACAAACTCCACGTCTTCTGCTGTGCAGGACAGCAGGGGCGCGCAGGCCTGAGCCAAGCGCTCGCGCAGTCGCAGCGCGGCCATATGCACTACACCGGCCACCGCCCCAGCAAAGCGACACGAGTAGTTGCCCGCGGCGATCGACCAGGTATCGGTGTGCGTATCCAGCTCGCTGCGCACGACGACCTCTGCCGGACGTAAGCCGAAGACGCTGGCCACTAGCTGGGCACAGACCGTGCGATGCCCCTGCCCGGCCGGCATGGAGTCGATGCGGACCAGGAGCCCGCCCATCGGATCGACCTGGACGCTGGCGCTGCTGATGGCGCCACTCTTGTCACCCGCCTGCGCCCGCTGCTGCGGCGTCAGCGCCGTGCTGACGTAGCCCATGTTAGAGATCGAGGGCTCGACGACCGCGGCAAAGCCAAGGCCATAGAGCTGCCCGCTGGCCCGGGCCTGGGCCTGACGAGCTCGTAGGGCCTCTAGCTCCGCCGCCTGCAGCGCCTGCGACAGCGTGTGCGCGTAGTCTCCCGAGTCGAGCAGCGCGCCCGCCGCGGCCCGGTAGGGAAACGCTGTGGCCGGCACAAAGTTGCGACGGTAGACCGCGAGCGGATCCAGCCCTAGCTGCAGGGCAATGCGCTGCAGCAGCCGCTCCAGCGCAAAGTAGACCTGCGGCCCGCCAAAGCCCCGCACCAGCCCGGTCGGTGTCTTGTTCGTCAGCACGACACGATTGCGGACCCGCAGGTGCTCGATGGCGTAGGCGCCAGTCAGACAGCCATGCATGCGATAAAACGTTGCCGGCTCGGGCGCGCGCAGATAGGCCCCAACATCGTCGACCTGATCGTAGGCCAGCGCCAGTACGCGCCCATCTGCAGCCACTGCGGCATCCAGGATCGTGCTCCGCGCCGTCGCCGATGTCGCAGCCATCAGGTGTTCGCGTCGATCTTCGGTCCACTTCACAGCAGTGCCAACCCGCCGCGCTGCCAAGCACACAAGCACGATGGTCGGAAACAGGCTCTGCTTGGTGCCGAAGCTACCGCCGACATCGCGGGGGTAGCGCAAGCGCAGGCGATTCGCCGGCACGCGCAGCGACATCGCCATCACAGTGTGCAGCGACATCGGGCCCATGAAGTTCGCGGTCACTTCATAGCTGCCGTGCTCGTCTGCTGGCTCGCAGGGGGGAAGGTGCTCTGCGATCACCACACCGCACTCGATCGGCGTGGCGATGTTGCGCGGATACTCGACCTCGACGCGCACATGCTGCGCAGCGGCAGCGAATGCGGAACCGGGGTCGCCGTAGCAGAAGTGGCGCTCGGCGATGACGTTACTCGACAGGCTCGCGTGGGCGCGCGGCCCCGCCGCTTCCAGAGCGCAGGATAAGGAAGCTACGGCCGGCAGCGGCTCGTAGTCGACCTTGATCAAGTCCAGTGCGTCTTCGGCAAGATAGCGGGTCTCGGCCACCACCACCGCGATCGGCTCGCCGACGTAGTGCACGCTGTGCTGCGCCAGCACCGGCTGCGGCACCGCGGTCTTTAGCGCGGCCCCCAGCGGTCGCGACCAGCGCGCCACATCCGCGGCCGTCAGCACTGCCCGCACGCCAGGCAGGCGCTGGGCTGCAGCGACATCGACTCGCCTGAGAAGCGCATGGGCATGCGACGAGCGCAGGATCGCAGCCTGGAGCGTCCCCGGCTTGGTAGGCAGATCGTCCGCGAACTGCCCGCGACCGGTGAGTAGCGCCGCGTCTTCCAGACGCCCCATCATCGTCGCAGAATCACCAGTCATCGCGGCTGCTGCAGCCGGCCGGGGACTTGTTGCGCTCACGGACGCTGTGGCGGCAGGATGGGCAGACAGTCGACATCCTCGCTGGCGCCAGCGGAGGCGGCGTTCTGCGGTGGGTAGGCATAGCCGAAGGCGATGCACATCTCGTTGTCACCCACGCCAAACTCGATGACCTTGTCGAAGGTGTTTTCCCAGCTGCACGCGAAGCGAATGCCATCTCCTGCCCCGCCCTGACTGAGCTCGATCGCTGGCGCAAACTGACGAATGTCGGTCTCGCCGCGTACGCCGTAGTTGGTCAGGTCGACAATCGGCTGTCCGTCGCGCGGCCCACCCAGGAAGCTCAGCGTAAAGCGCCGTCCCAGAGCGTGCATATGCGGCAGCAGCTGCACCAAGTGCATCGGGCGCTGCAGCGGGCAGTCAGCCTGCACGGTGTAGCGGCTGCGCGGCGGAATATGGAACTTGAAATAGGTCCAGGCAAACGGGCCAAGCTCAGTCTGCACATCCTGCGCAGCGATGGTGAACCACTGATAGCGCGGGGCGATCACCAGCGGCCGGCTGCTGGCGTTGAGATAGTGCATGCGCGCCACGATTTCCTGATCTTCGCCGATGGCAAAGGCATAGCCAGCGGGAAAGCTCTGCCACTCGCTGCCCTGGACCTGTGTCGATGACGCAAAGAGCACGCTGCCCCCTGCCGCGATCTCCAGCGCCAGATCCGTCTGGCCACCCGTGTCACAGGTGCGCACGCCGTCCCCGGTTCGCGTGCGGGTCGTGATGTTGCCGTGATGCAGTCCCGGTCCGGTGGTCACCACGCCGGCATTCACCAGGCGAGAGGGACCGCGCAGCTTGAGCGGCATGGCAAAGCAGACCTCGCGCTCTTCGCCCGGGGCAAAGGTCACAGCCGGCAGCTCGATCTCAAAACCACCGACGGCGTTAGCGGGCGGCGCGGCGGCAGGAGGACGCCCGGGAGGCAGCTTGCTCTCTTCCATTCCCACCACCCCATCATCGGCTGGCGAGCAGGCGGCAACGACCAGCCCAAGCAGGCCAAGCATCCGTCCGTTCCGATTTGAGTCTCGCAGAAGTCTGGCCATGACACCCTCCGCGCAGTGCGCGCGCCTAGTCTCGATCGAGATGTGCGTCGTAGGTAAGCCCCAAATCACGCGACTGCTGTTTTCTTAGCCGCGCCCTGTTCACCGCCGATCCCGACGAGGTCACATGATTCCCGCCGCGCGACTGCGGAATGCGGTATTAGTAAGCGACTCACCATGGCCCGTCAGCGTCCGCAGAAGGACGATACCAATGTCGTCGTTGATAAGAAGCCCTCAACGCGGCTCAAGCCGCCGCAGATGTACAAGGTCCTTCTGCACAACGATGACTACACCTCGATGGAGTTCGTGGTCGCCATCCTGCAGACGGTCTTCCACCACAACGAGGGCTCGGCGACGCGCATCATGCTGCACATCCACAACAATGGGGTCGGCGTGGCTGGCGTGTTTACGGCCGAGATTGCCGAGACCAAGGTGCGCAAGGTCACCGAGCTAGCTCGCGAGGCTGAGTTCCCCCTGCTCTGCACGATGGAGCCAGAGTAAGCGCGCGCCGCTCTGCCTAGTGGTTGGTGTTCTTCTTTGCGTCCGCGAAGCGACGGGGCGGACCGACCCGCAGCGGAATCTGCACCTCGTGCAACACCAAGTCGGTGGTCTTCTCGATACGGATGCGGGCTTGGGCCTGACCATACAACGTCGAGCTCAGCCCCGGCCCGCGGGCGCCGCCCCCTTCGACTGCCGCGCAGATCGACAGCTCGCTCCCTGGGGTCGCCAGCGTGTGCAGCATAAAGGCGCCATCTTCCGTCGCTGGCATCCGCCGCAGGGGCACAGTAGTCGGATCTAGGCAATCGCCTATGGCAGCAAAGACAAACACTCGTCCAGCCTTAGGCGGGCCCGGGGGAAAGATCACCGCCCCGCTCAGCTCCAGCGTGGCCGCGCCGAGCGGGTCGACAAAGGGATCCCGCGGAGGCTCAGCGGCGGCTGCAGGAGAACTCGGCGAAGAGGAAGCAGGCCCCGCAGCGGCCTGAGCCGCAGCAATCGGGGCGCCAGCGCCGCGCGCATCGATCACCATCGCGGCCTTGTCAGCTTCTCGCTGGCAGCCGAGCTGCAGCCCGGCCACAGCCAGTGCAACGGAGAGCGTCGCGCTACGACTCACACGCAGCCCGATTCTTCGCCTGGCGGCCGATCTCTTTGATCTGCTCGTTGGCATCGTTCTTCAAGCGCGTCCGCGGATAGACCCGCAGCAGCTCCTGGAAGTAGATCTTCGCCTCGCTGCAGCGCTTGATCAGGAAGAGGGCCTGCCCGGCCTTGAACATCGCCGCCTCGACCTCTTCCGACTTCGGGTGCTGATCGATGACCTTGCGGAAGGCGATGATCGAGTTGGCGTACTTGGTCTCTTGGAAATACGAATCGCCGATGGCGATCTGCGCCTTGGCGGCACGCGGGTCGGTCGGGAAGCGATTGATGAAGGCCTCGTACATGCGACGCGCGTCGTTGAACTGGCGGGCTTCCAGCTTGCGCTGTGCCTCCCCAAACAGTGCATCGGGCGTCTCGGGTAGCGGCGGATTCTTGACCGTGGCGACCGCGTTGCTCAGCTGTTCCAGCTTGGTATCCGAGCTGGCGCGGTAGTCGTTAAACTGCTTCTGTAGGGCATCGACGCTGCGCTGCAGCTCTTCGATCTTGCCCTGCAGTACTAGCTGATCGGCGCCCAGCTGGTTGGTCTTCTGGGCCGAGTCAGCCAAGCTCGAGGTGAGGCGGCGAGCCTCATCGAGCAAGCGGTTAAGCTCCTCGCTCTGCCGCTGCAGCTTCTCGGCTAGCTGCTGGCTCGACTGCTGCGACAGCATCTGAAGCTGGCTGATCTGCTGCTGCATCCGCTGCCCCTCTTCCTGCGTGACGTAGGAACAGGCAGCAAGCAGAGTCAGCCCCAGCGGGAGGATTTGGCCAGGCAGGCGGCGCTTCATCGCAGCTCCTTACTATCTCCACTCGGTATCGACGCGCCGGTCTTGTTCCCAGCTGCCTTCGTCGGTACCTGTCGCTTCGGTCTCGCCGCGGGCAATGGGATAGACCTTGTCGTCGGGCACGCCAAGCGCCACCATGCGCCGCTTGACCGCTTGCGCGCGCTTGTCGGAGAGCGCCAGGTTGTATTCAGGGGTACCGCGCGGGTCGGTGCGCCCAATCAGGTTCACAGGACGGCTGTCGTTCTTCTTGATGCAGTCGACGTTGCGCCCGACGACCTCGCTCGTCTGCGGGTTCAGATCGAACTCGTTGTAGCCGAAGCGAACGGTGTCCAGCTTGCAGGCCCCCGCGCCCTCCGGCGAGTAGCGCTTGCCCCCTACGGGTGTGCAGCGCCCGGCAACGCAGTCTTCCGTCTCGGCGCACTCGTCGTTGTGCTTGCAGGGCTTGCGAGTATCGGTCTGGCACCTGCCAGCGCTGCAGCGCGTTCCGCCAGGGCAGTGCTTGTCCAAGCTGCAGGCTGCACAGCGATTTTTCTCGCACACGCCGCTCGGGCAGTCGGTGCCCTTGGCGCAGTAGCCGGGGATGGGGTCGCAGCGACCGCTGTTGCAGCTCTTGCCCGGGCCACAGTCGTCGTGGTCGGGCCTGCACTGCTGGCACTTGGCGTCGACGCAGAACTCCTTGCCTGCGGCGAAGCCGGGACAGTCCTTGTCGCCACTACAGTTGGGATAGTTTGGCTTGCAGCCGGAAAAGAGCAGCACGGCGCAAACCGTCGACGGAAGCCACAACCACTTCATGAGAGACACCATTTTGGGGAGGCCGGATGAGGTGTCAATTTTACCCGGATCGGAACGGGAGAATGTTCGTTCTTTCTCCTGCGTCTACCTGCAGCATGGAGCTCACCTCCAAATGATGGACCCGGGAAGCCGTCATAGGCAGCAGTGACGTCGGACGGTGTAGCCCCTGCACGCTGCTGTAGCGGCGAGGTCCCGTCTGTGATAGTTCAGACGTGAGCGCCTTTGTTTTTATCGGTCGATAGGAGAGCGAACCAAGATGTCTACGGTGTCTACGCGCAATCGTCCCCTCCCCTCCCTGATCCGCCACGCTGTGACGGTCTCCGCGAGCGCCGCCCTGATCCTGGGGGCCGGCTCCGTCGTAGCGCAGAAGAAGGGGGCCCCCGCTGCGGCCAAGCCAGCCGCCGCGGCTGCCCCGACGCGGTCCTACGTCGACCTGGGCGGCAAGTTCAAGTGGGGGATGAGCCCCGACGAGGTGATGGGCGTAATCACCGGCGAGATCGAGGCCAAGTTCAAGCCCAAGATCGAGTCAGAGAAGGAAGCCGAGAAGCAGGACGCCGTGCGCCGCGAGATGCGCGACGCCATCGAGCAGATGAAGTCCTCGTACATTCGCTTCAACGGCCAGAAGACCGGCTGGGATGTATCGATCGTCGACCGTGAGTTTGGCCACCGCAATAGCGAGTCGATGGTGGTCATGTGGGAAAAAGATCAGCGTCGCTTCCTCTTCTTCTGGAAAGAGAAGCTGTACAAGCAGTTCATCGCCTACAACAGCGAGCGCTTCGCCGGCAAGAGCTTCGAGGAGTTCGTCGAAGGCATGCAGATCCGTTACGGCAAGGCCGAGATGAGCTTCACCAAGAAGCAGACCGACGACGAGATGGCCCTCGACTACTATCAGTGGCCGCCGCAGTCCGACTACGTCCTGCGGGCCATCGACCAGACCGGCTTCTACGGCAACTTCTGCCTGGCTCTGGTGCAGAAGTCGAGCTTCGAGCAGATCGAGAAGGAGCGGGCGACGAACAGCCCACCGCGCGTGCGCCGCACCAACGTGCACGTCGTCGATTCGATCACGCAGGGCGACTCGGCCAACGATCCCAACGAGAGCGTGATCGATGATGTGGTGGGCAAGCGAGCCCTGCCCAGCGTCGAGCAGAAGCGCATCCAAGAGCGCATCATGAAGGAATACCAGAAGAACAAGCAGCCGGCCCCAGCGGCCAAGTAGCGACGGCGTCTCACCCCTCCCCCCCCCGCAACCCTCAGCTCTGCGTCCGGCCCTGTCGCACTCGCGCCGGAACCACACACGAAAGCTCCGATGGCTGGCATCTTCAAGGCGTACGACATTCGTGGCACCTATCCCGATCAAATCAACGCTGCCCTGGCTGCCCGTATCGCCAGTGCCACCGTCGAGGTCTTAGCGGCCAAGCGCCTCGTCGTGGCACGCGACATGCGCGAGTCTGGCGAGACGCTGCGCGATGCCATGCTGGCTGCCATCGCCGCCACCGGCTGCGAGGTCATCGACATCGGCCGCTGCTCGACGCCGATGTGCTACTGGGCAGTAAACACCTTCGGCGCCGACGGCGGCATCATGATCACCGCCAGTCACAACCCGGCCCGCTACAACGGCTGCAAGATCAGCGGCCCGGGAGCGCGGCCAGTCAGCTACGACACCGGCATCGCCGACATCGAGCGCCTGGCGCAGGCACCAGCCGCGCCGCGATCCAGCACCGGCCAGCCCGGCCGCATCGAGCAACACAACATCGTCGCCGAGTACCAGCGCTGGCTGCTCGGCCAGGTCGGTATCGAGCCCGGTCGGGGGCAGGCGGCGATTCGCCCATTTACCCTCGCAATCGATACCGGCAACGGCATGATGGGAGAGCTCTTGCCGGCTCTCCTATCCGCCCTGCCCTGCCGCGTCGTGCCGCTCTACTTCGAGCCCGACGGCCGCTTTCCCAACCACGAGCCGAATCCGCTAAACCCGGACAACATGCGCGACCTGCAAGCCGCTGTGCGCAGCCACTCGGCCGACCTCGGCATCGCCTTCGACGGCGACGGCGACCGCGTCATGTTCGTCGATGAGCGCGGCGAGCTAGTGGCCAGCGATCGCATCACGGCGCTCCTGGCCGGCGAGTTTCTGGCCCGCGCCCCGGGCAGCACGATCATCTACGATCTGCGCAGCTCGTGGGTCGTCCGCGACGAGATCCTGCGGGCCGGTGGCCAGCCGCTGGAGAGCCGGGTCGGGCACAGCTTCATCAAGCAGAGCATGCGCAAGACCGATGCCGTGTTCGCCGGCGAGCTCTCGGGACACTTCTACTTTCGCGATGCCTTCTTCACCGACAACGCCGAGCTAGCGATGCTGCACGTGCTGGCGCTGCTCAGTCAGCGCGGTCAGCCGCTGTCGCAGCTTCTGGCCCCCTACGATCGCTACTTCGCGACCGGGGAGCTTAACTTCTCAGTCGCTGACAAGGATGCCTGCATCGCTCAGCTTACGGCCACCTTCGCCGATGCGGAGCT
>CAZVMD010000035.1:34337-37362 GCA_964628555.1 uncultured Myxococcales bacterium
GTTGCCCAGGGGGATGCTGTGCGCTGTGCACTGCGAGGTCTGTGCGGTCTGTGGCTGCTCGCCTGCTTCAACACTCGCCCGGCGCGCGCGCAAGCCGAGCTCCCCCTCAAGAGCGTGCTGCTGTTCTCCGACGGTATCGTGGTAGTTGAGCGAGCCGGCCAGCTCAGCGATGACGTACTGCGGTTCTGGATCAAGGCACGGGACGCGCAAGGGGTCATCATGTCGCTTGCGGTGTGGCAGCAGGTCGACCAGCGGCTCCATGCATTGAAGCCAGCGGCCACGCTAGCCCCTCAGGAAGCCGAAGCCCCGCAAGCACGCACGGCCTATGCCGTCCGCTTTCACGAGCGCCCAGCGGCCCCACTCCTGGTTCGCTACGCCTTACGGACCGATCCCATTCAGCTTGAGTACCGCGCTCAGCTGAGCAGTGTCCATGCCCCGACGGATGCAGCGCGGATCGAGGCCTGGGCCAGCATCGCTAATGACTCCAGCGAGGACTGGCCGTCCATCAGCGTACGGCTGGGTGATCGAGCACCGAGCGGTCTGTACTTCTGGGTCGCCCGCCCAGCCTGCGCCATGCCCTATCTAGGTCGGCAGGCGGGACTGTTGGAGCGCGTTTGGTTTGCCCGGAATCAGGCCCAAGTCTTGCCCGTGTCGTACCCAGTCCTCGACGAAGTCGCCCGTATCCTGCGACTGCGGCCAGAGCTTGAGCACATCGCCCTGGAGGGACATGCGACCCCGGATGAGCGTTTGCCCTGGACCCTTTCGACCAAACGCACGCTCTCTATCGCTAGCTATCTGCGCGAGCACGGTGTCAGTACGCCCTTGCATATCGTTCCATATGGCACGCTCCGCCCCAGGCATCCCCACACCGACCGTGACCTGCGAGAGGCGAACCGCCGAGTGGAGCTGGTCAGCGTGGAGCTGGCGCCAGGCCAGCAAAGCTTCAGAGCCGGAGCACCGCTCGGTGACGTAGACGTCCGGTATGCGCTCCCCGAACCGGTCACGCTGGCACAGGGCGGGCGGGCAACGCTGCGAGCCAGCGCCGATGTCGGTCTGATCGAAGATGTGCTGGTCTTCGCGCAGCCAGCCAAGCCAGGACCGTCGATCGTGGCCGCACCGCACCACGCCATCCGCATCTGGGCCCGGCAAGAGCTGCAGGCGGCACCGCTCTTCCTGCATCGCCCAGGAGCCATAGCGCAGCGGCTGGAACTCACGCACCTGCGCGCCAACGAATCCCAGCTGATCCAGCTAGCCGAAGAACCGAGCATCCGCGTGCAGGCGCGCGTCGAAGACCAGCCCGGCGAGGTCGTACGAGCGGCGGTGCGCAGCGGGGTCGTCGAGCTCGATACACGCGTCACCCGCCGGACCCACTACGAAGCCCGGCTGCACGGCACGGCTGCGCAGCGAATTCAGCTGGTGCATCCGCGCCGCCCTCAGGGGCGGCTGCTGCCAGTCCCCGGCACCGTGGTGGACAGCAACCAGTCTCTGATACCGCTCACCGTGGACCCCTCTGGGCCGGCTTCCCTGACAGTGACTGAGCACCTCGTGGTTCGCTCGCATCTCCCGCTGCAAGACCTCCCCAGCCAGACCCTGCGACGGCTCGTCGAGCAGGCCGACCTGCCCCAGATCGAGCACGAGCAGGCGAAGAGGCTGGCCGCTCTGCTTGAACGATATCAGCGCCTGCGCGACATGCGGTCGATCACAGCCAATCGGAATGCAGCGCTCGCCGCACTGGAGAGGCAGCTCGATGAAGCGATGGGGATGGTGACGTTGGAAGTTGGCGAAGGCGCGCGGCCCTAGGAGCGGTATGGCTGCGCGCCAGCGCAGCCGCTACTTGGCGGGTGGACGCGAGGCGATGAACAGGTCGTCGAGCTGACGCTGCGAGACCTCGGTCGGACAGTCGCTCATCAGATCGGTGCCGTGCTGCGTCTTGGGGAAAGTGATGACGTCGCGCAGCGACTCTGCGCCGGTCAGCAGCATGGCCAGGCGATCGACGCCGAAGGCAATGCCGCCGTGCGGTGGTGGGCCGAAGCGGAAGGCATCCAGCAGGAAGCCGAACTTCTGCCGGAAGTCGTCCTCGGTCAGCCCAAGGGCAGCGAAGACCTTGGCCTGTACATCGCGCTGATGAATCCGGATCGATCCGCCAGCGATCTCGTTGCCGTTGAGCACCAAGTCGTAGGCGCGAGCCTGCACCGCTCCCGGGTCGGTCGACAAAAGCTCGACGTGCTCTGGCTTGGGCGAGGTAAACGGGTGATGCGCCGCCACCCAGGTCCCGCCTTCGCCCTTTTCGAACATTGGGAAGTCAGTGACCCACAGGAAGCGGAAGCCGCCCTCCAGCAGCTCAAGCTTCTTGCCGAGCTGCTGACGAAGCTGCGACAGCACGGTGTTGGCGACCTTGGGATTGCCCAGCTGGAACAGCAGCAGATCGCCGGGACCACCGCCAATGTGGGCCTGCACCGCTGCTCGCAGCGCCTCGGTCGCGGTCTTGCCAAACGGTGACTGCGTCCAGGCCAGCGCCGCCCCGGTGCCGGCTGGATCCAGACGCGCACTACCCAGGCCAGCCGCGCCCATGCCCTTGGCGACGTCTTCCAGCTTGCGCACCTCGGTGCCCGAGATCTTCTGCGCCGCCTCGCGCGGCACACGCAGGATCTTCACAATGCCGCCGCCCTCGACGATCTTTTCGAAGATCTGTACGCCGCCGCCCTTGTGCTCTTTGACGATCGCCGTCAGGTCATGCAGGCGCAGCGGGTTGCGCAGATCGGGCTTGTCTTCGCCATAGCTGCCCATCGCTTCGGCGTACGGCATGCGCAAAAACGGCCGCGCGATGTCGACGCCGATCAGCTCTTTCCACAGCCGCACCACCAGCCCTTCGATCATGTTCCAGATGTCTTGCTCGTCGATAAACGACATCTCGACGTCGATCTGGGTGAACTCTGGCTGGCGATCCAGGCGCAGGTCTTCATCGCGGAAGCAGCGCACGATCTGGAAGTAGCGATCCATGCCCGCGACCATGAACAGCTGCTTG
>CAZVMD010000036.1:0-29780 GCA_964628555.1 uncultured Myxococcales bacterium
GCTCCTAGTGCGAGCCAGCCATCTCTCTGTGCACCGGCCCGCGAGCACAGAGGAGCGCAGCGACGTTGCAGAAAAGGAGCCACCTGCGCATGATGCCGACATCACGTCGGTTCGCGCAGCGAAAGGAGCGGCCATGCTAGTTCGTTCTCGATCTCTCGCGGTATTCCTGGCAGCCGGTAGCGTCGGCGCACTGGGCTGTGCCCACGTCGAGCCGGCCGCTGTGACTGCGGCAGGCAGCCTCGATACGCCGCCGGTCCTGGCCCAGGTCAGCTATCAGCTGACGGTCACCACGCGCGGCGTCAGCGTTGAGACGGCGCCGACCACCGATGACGCCATCGTGGGCTCGGTCACACTGGCTTGTCTGGATCGCGGAGGGGCGGCCATCGTCTGCCGGGATGAGCGACACATGGTCCGCTACGAAGCGGTGCTCAGCACACCGCCCGTCGAGGATCTGGCGCTGCGGCCGTACAGCCGGCTGCTCTCTGAGCTGCGTCGCGTGGCCTGGAATCTCTGTCGGCCGGCGCAGGCTGTGGCGCAGGGGGCGGAGCGATCCGTCGAGCAGCAAGGCCAGCTCGCGCTGGGTGGCATTGGCTTCCCCACCGACATCACGATCCGCGACCGACTGGGCTCGGTGGGCTGCGACGCGATGCCGAGTGACAAGACCGGGCGCGCCACTCCCTGCCGGGCCAGGCCGCTGCCGCAGCCGTTTGTCAGCACGCTCTCGCGCAAGGAGTCGCTGTAACCCGCGGCGGCTCGGCTGTCCCGCCGGCTTCAAGCCTAGAGTCCTAATTTGATAGGTATAGGAACTTGTAAAAGATAAGTTCATATACCTTAACTAGCCCTGGAAGCGGGCCTGGCCCGCCCGCGCGCTCGGGCGGGTCCCGGGCTCTGTCTAGCGTCCTCATGCACTCCTCTCGTTGACAGACGTCAGAGCCAGCCGGTAGCGTCGCCGGCCATGGTTCGCGTCGCGTTCACCGCCAATCTGCGTCGTCACTTGGACGTTCCTACGCTGCAGGTCACCGGACACACGGTGCGCGAGGCGCTGACCGCGGTGTTTGCCCACAACCCGGCCCTGCGCGGCTATGTGCTCGACGATCAGGGGGCGCTGCGCCGCCACGTCAGCATCTTTGTCGGCGGTGAGCAGATCCGCGATCGGCAGCGCCAGAGCGACCCCATCAGCGACGGTGCAGAGATCTACATCATGCAGGCCCTGTCCGGCGGCTAGCTCGCGGGAGCGCGGCCGCTTTCTTTGTCCCCATCGACATCCGTTTCGACATCCGCAGCGACATCCCCATGGACATCCCCATGGACATCCGAAGAAGGGAGCAGTCATGAACACGCACGGGAACCTGGCCTGGGTGGCCACACGCAAGGGTCTGTTTCGTCTGCAGCGCGCAGCCAGCGGTCGGACGGAGGGGGCCTGGCGTATCGCCGAGGTCAGCCACCTGGCCGAAAATGTCTCGCTCGTGCTCGCCGAGCCAGCGGCGCGCGGCGGCACGGTGTATGCGGCGCTCGATCACGGTCACTTTGGTCCCAAGCTCAAGCGCTCACACGATGGCGGCGCTACCTGGGTCGCCTGTGCCGCGCCGTGCTTCCCGCCGCGTCCCGAGGGGGCGGCCCCAGAGCTGGATCCAAACGGTCGCCCGCTGCCCCTAAGTGTGCAGCGCATCTGGGCCTTAGAGAGCGGCAGCGAGCCCGGTGAGCTCTGGTGTGGGACGATTCCGGGCGCGCTGTTTCACTCACGCGATGGCGGTGACAGCTGGCAGCTCGTGCAGGCGCTGTGGGATCACCCGGGCCGCAGGCAGTGGTTTGGCGGCGGCGCCGATGCTCCCGGCATTCACTCGATCTGTGTCGATCCGCGCGATGGGGCGACGGTGCTTCTGGGCGTGTCCTGCGGTGGCGTCTGGCGGACTCGGGATCGCGGACAGAGCTTTGAGGTCTGCGCCAGCGGCATGCGCGCTGAGTTCATGCCGCCAGAGCGACAGTACGATCAGTTCATTCAAGACCCGCACAGCATGGCGCGCTGCTCCGCGCAGCCGGATGTGCTGTGGGTACAGCACCACAATGGCATCTTCCGCTCGGCCGATGGCTCGGCGAGCTGGCAAGAGATCGTCGCGCCGCCGGGGGCACCTTCGACCTTTGGCTTTGCCGTGGCGGCGCATCCGCGCGACCCCAACACCGCCTGGTTCATCCCGGCCCAGAAGGACGAGCACCGCCTGCCGGTGCACGGTCAGCTGGTCGTGACGCGCACGCGCGACGGTGGACAGAGCTTCCAAGCGCTGCGCCAGGGCCTGCCGCAGGAGCACTGCTACGACATCGTCTATCGCCACGCCCTGGCCATCGATGACAGCGGCGAGCGCCTGCTGTTCGGCAGCACCACCGGCAGCTTGTGGCTCAGCGAGGATCAGGGCGACAGCTGGGTCACGCTCAGCACGCATCTGCCGCCGATCTATTGCGTGCGCTTCTAGCGCGCTCGCGGCGGCTGTCGCAGCGCTGGGCAGTGGGGGCTGGGCGGATGCCAGCGCGAGGCTCCGGCAGCCCGGCGGCTGCGCTACAGGCGCGGTGGCCGGGCTCGCTCTATACTCGGGGGATGCTTCGTCGCAGCGCATGCTGGCTGGCTATCCCTCTGCTCCTTTTGGGGTTGCTGGCTCCGCTTTCGCTGGCCTGGCTGCGCGTGGCGCTGGATGACGATGCGCCCTCGCGCAGCATTGGACGGGTCGGCGCCGGGCGCTTAGAGCACGGCCACGTCTTGCCGCCCTGGGGAGCTGGCTATCGCAGCTATTCGTTCCTGGGCGCGGCGCTGGGTCACCAGTACCTGCATGGACGGGTGCGCGACCTCTTGGTCGCCAGCTTCGCCGAGAGTGCGCGGCGTCACCCCGAGTGGGTCTACGTCGTCGGCGAGACGGCGGTGCGGCACGGCGGTCGCTTCCACGGCCATCGCACGCATCAGAACGGCCTGTCTGTCGATCTGTTCATGCCGGTGCGCGATGCGCACCAGCGCCCGACGACCTTATCGACCTGGCCCTGGCAGGGCCTTGGCTACTGGCATGAGTTCGACGCAATGGGTCGCTCGTCAGCGTATCGCATCGACTTTGCGGCGCTGGCCGAGCTCCTGCAAGTCATCGGCGCGCAGGCCGCGGTGCACGGGGCCGGCATCGAGCGGGTCATCGTCGCTCCGGAGTATGTGCCGCACATCCTGGCGACGCCGGCCGGCCAGAGGCTGGGAGAGCTCGCGGCGCGCCTGACCCGCAAGCCGGTGTGGGTCCGGCACGACGAGCACATCCACATCGACTTTACCGTCAGGCCCTAGCTACAAGCTTTGGCGTAGGGGCGTGGAGCCGTTGCGCAGCACATGCGTGGCGAATTCGCTCTCGCCGCGGCGCAGGCTGGTTGGGATGCCGGCGGGCAGCGGGAAGCGCTCGGCGATGGCCTCGGTGATGCGGGCGCGGCGGTTGCCGGGGTTGGGGTGCGTCGATAGGAACTCGGGAGGGCGGCCGCCCGCGCTGGCTTGATCGAGCACATCCATCAGCTCGGCGAGGCCGCGCGGATCGTAGCCAGCCTCGACGAGGATGCGGAAGCCGTAGTCGTCGGCTTCGAGCTCATCCTGTCGGCCGTACTGCAGGCCGATCATCTGATTCGCGGCCTGCGCCAGGACGGCGGCCGAGCGTCCGCGGTGGGGATCGCGCGAGTCATAGCTGCCGATCTGCACCGCGGTGACCAGGAGCTGTCCCAGCTGCTGCTTGGCCAGGTGCTGCGCGCCGTGACGAGCGACAACGTGACCGATCTCATGTCCCAGCACGCCGGCCAGCTGCGCTTCGCTGCGCAGCCGCGTGAGCAGCGCCTGGGTGATGAAGATCTGGCCGCCCGGCAGCGCGAAGGCGTTGAGGGTCTGGCGATCGCGCAGCACGTGGAAGTCGAAGCGATAGGGCGCCGTGCGCGCGAAGCTGCTCTGCACTAGGCTGTGGCCGACGCGGGAGACGTAGGGTGCGATGTCGGCGTCGCGGAGCTCGCCCCCGTGGCGGTTCATCATCAGGGGGGCGGAGTGCAGGCCGAGCGCGATCTCTTGCTTCGGCGACAGCGCAACGCGCTGGACCTGGCCGGTCACCGGGTTGCGCTGGGCCTGGCCGCAGTAGCGCACCAGCGAGACCAAGCCGAGCAGCAGGGCGACGATCACGGGCAGTGACAGGGATCGGGTCTGCATCAGACGAGCTCCTGGGAGAGGTGGCCAGAGACGTCTCCTAACATGGCGCTGCGGCCGGCTGGCGCAAGACGGGGGGCGGGCGAGGCGCGGCGCACGGGACGGGGTAGGGGAGCGCAGCTTCGGCCACCGGGCAGCTGGGGTCTGCAGTATCCGACTGGGGTGGGCATCCCTGCCCCTCAGCGAGGCCACCTCGTCTCAGAGGGGGCTGGTGACTGCGCGCTATCCGACGACCAAGCGGCCTTGACGCAGCGCGCCGCGAGGCTCGGCCCGCGCTTTGCTGTAGTTCGCGCCATGACCCGTACATCCACCTTTTCCTCCACCTTCTCGCGTCGTTCCACCCAAGTTGTGCTGTCGGCCCTGCCTGCGCTGCTCTTGGCCTCGGGCTGCTCTTCTGGGCAAGACGATGGGGTGCCAAGCCTGGGCGAGGCGAGCCGGTCGCTCTTGGCCACACCGAGCTTGCGGGCCGCGGTCCTGCGCAGCACCTCGTACCTGCAGTCGCTGCGCGGTAGCTTTGGCTTGGACTCGGCGCACAACTTTGTTCCCAAAAGCGCTGTGCAAGATGAGCTGGGTCAGACCCATATCCGGCTCGACCAGACCTACCGCGGCCTGCGCATCTTCGAGGGGGAGGCCATCGTGGCGCTGACAGGTGAGAGCCAGCCGCAGGGCCTGATCTCGGAGCTGCGCAGCGGCATCGACATCGCGACGCAGCCGACGCTCAGCCGGAGCGAGGCGCTGGGCTTGGTACACAGCGAGCTGCGGCCGCAGGGCGACTATGTGCGCGAGCCCAGCGTCGAGCTCTTGATCTTCCCGCGCGTCGTCGAGCAGGAGCGCGCGCAGCGCCTGCGTGGCAGCGGTGGCGAGCTGAACGCCGAGGACATTGAGCGGCAGGTGCGCAGCTACGCCTTGGCCTATCACATCCACACCGAGCTGGAGAACGGCGCGGCCGAGACCCAGCACACCGACTTTATGGTCGACGCCCACAGCGGCGAGATCCTCAAGCGCTGGAGCACGCTGTTTACCGCCGCGAGCAAGGGCACCGGCAAGACGCAGTACAGCGGCTCGGTCGAGCTCGGCACCGATAGCGTCACCGCCGGCTTTGAGCTGCGCGACATCGCGCGGACGATGAACATCACGACCTACAATCTCAACCACGGCACAAGCGGGACGGGTGCGGTGTTCGCCGACCCCGACAACACCTGGGGCGACGGCAAGAACTACGTCGCGGGCGGATCGACGACGAACGACAATGGGCAGACGGCTGGCATCGACGCGCACTTCGGCACCGAGAAGACCTTCGACTATTACTCGGCGGTGCACGGTCGCAACGGCATCGATGGGGCGGGCAAGGCGACCTACAACCGGGTGCACTACAGCAGCAGCTACGATAACGCGTTCTGGTCGGATGGCTGCTTCTGCATGACCTATGGCGACGGGCGCTCGCTCACCGTGCTGACCAGCCTCGATGTGGCCGGCCACGAGATGACGCACGGCGTGACCTCGCGCACGGCCAACCTGACGTACTCCGGTGAGTCGGGCGGCCTCAACGAAGCGATGTCTGATATCCACGGCACCATGGTCGAGTTTTACGCCCGCGGCGGCAGCGGCTCGACGATTGGCAACACCGGCGGCAACTGGCTGATCGGCGAGCAGCTCAACGCCACGCCGCTGCGCTACATGATCAAGCCCAGCAAGGACGGCGCGAGCAAGGATGCCTGGTCGTCTTCGCTGGGCAGCATCGACGTCCACTTCTCGTCGGGGCCGCTGAACCGCGCGTTTTATTTCCTGAGCCAGGGGTCGAGCAAGACCAGCAGCGAAGAGGCGTACAGCTCGTATCTACCGGGCGGCATGACCGGCATCGGCAACGACAAGGCCGCGCGCATCGCCTACCGTGCCCTGGCCACCAAGATGACGGCAAGCACCAACTATGCCGGGGCCCGCACTGCCTTCCTGGCTGCGGCCACTGACCTGTATGGCGGGACGAGCGCGGAGTACGCCGCGGTGCAGAATGCCTTTGCCGCGATCAACGTCGGTACGCCGGCCGGTGGTGGGGGCGGCAGCGATACCAAGCCGCCGACGACGGCGCTGACCGCTCCAGCGGCGGGAACGACGCTGACCGGCACCGTGACCCTAGCGGCCAACGCCACCGACGATGTCGGCGTGACCAAGGTCGAGTTCTACGCTGGCTCGACGCTGCTCGGCAGCGATAGCAGCGCGCCATACAGCCTGGCCTGGGACAGCGGCACGGTGAGCAACGGCACCTATGCCCTGACTACCAAGGCCTATGATGCGGCGGGCAACGTCGGCACCTCGGCGGCGATCAGCGTGACGGTGTCAAACACCGCCGGCAGCTGCAGCACCAGCCGTCAGCTCCTGGCCAACCCCAGCTTCGAGAGCGGCGCCAGCAGCTGGACCGAGAGCGGCAATGTCATCGACAACAGCGATCCCGACAACGCCCACAGCGGTAGCTGGACCGCGTGGCTGCTCGGCTACGGCAAGCCGCACACCGATACGCTGTACCAGCAGGTGAGCATCCCGGCCGGGGCCTGCAGCGCCAAGCTGTCCTTCTGGCTGGGGATTGCCAGCAACGAGGTCGACCCGGTCGATTACGACATCCTGACGGTCACCGTCCAGGACGCGAGCGGCAAGGTGCTGCGCACGCTGGGCAAGTACAGCAACGTCAACGAGGGACCGTTCGCGCAGAAGATGTTCGACCTGTCGGCCTTCAAGGGACAGACGGTGCGCATTCACTTCAACGCCAGCGAAGACCTGAACACCGCGACCAGCTTCTTTGTCGACGACCTCGCGCTGGATATCAAGCAGTAGGGGCCTGTCGTAGGGCACGGCAACCCACCGCTCGTTCCTGCCCCGGCTCGGCTGCCGGGCAGTCCTGCTCCCGCCCGCTGCGCCGCAGCTTCCGTTACTCACCGCTCGCCTGCCGCTCAAGAAGTTTTCCGCTGCTGCTCCCGCCTGGCGCGGCGAGCTGGCCTGGGCGGGGTGCCTGAGCGGCGCCGTGTCACACCTGTCAATTCTTCAGACCATCCCACAGGTCACCTCTGAGCTGCCTACATCCATCAGCCTCAGAGAGTCATAGATTTAAACGGGAAATTATTTGTAAGATATCCGACATGCCAAACGTCGGTGACTTAGGGCCTGCCTTTGCGCTCTCGAACCAAGAGGATCAGATGATCATCCTCGATCGCCTGACCTCGCGGTACTCATCCGTCGTGGTGGCCTTCCTGCCGCAGGCGGGGGCGCCGGGCTGCACGCGTGAAGCGAACGGCTTTCGCGATCTGCAAGCAGAATTTGCGGCGCGCGGCGTGGCGATAGTCTGCATCACGCCGAGTCGGACTCCCGATGTGGCGCAGTTCGCGCGTGAGAACAAGCTGAACTTTGACGTCCTGTCCGATCCGACGCGCCGCATCTGTGAGGAGTGGGGCGCGGTGCGGGGCGATGCGACGGCGCGCATCACGTATGTCGTCAGCGAAAAGGGCATCATCACCCATCACTTTCCGCGCGTAGACGTCTTTAAGCACGCGGCGGAGGTGCTGGCCCTGTTCGCTGGCAGCCCTGTGGCCACCCCGGCTTCGGCTCCGACTGCTGCTCCGCCCGCCACGTCGAGCGCGCCCGCCGCAGCGGTGCCAGCGGCCGTGAGTCCGGCAGGTGGCAGTGTCTCTGCGGCTGGGACTGGCGAGCTGATCGTACAAGCGGCGCGTGCCAGCTTGGGTCTGCTGCTGGCCCATCAACAGGCGGGGGGCAGCATTCCCGCCGACGTGCTGACGCTGTGTGCACGTCTCGGCCAGACCAGCGCCCGCAACTAGGTAGCACGAGGGGAGAAGCAGTACATGGCAGCGCGGAAAAAGATCCTTCTCGTTGATGACACGGCGACGGTACGCATCTTGGAACGCGCCATCTTGGGGGCGGACTACGAGTACCTCGAAGGCAAAAATGGTGCCGAGGGCGTCGAGCTAGCCACCAGCCAGCGCCCTGATCTGGTGCTGCTGGACCTGAACATGCCAGTGCTCGATGGAGTCGATGCGCTGCGTCAGCTCAAGCAGGATCAGCTCACGCGGCACATCCCGGTCATCATCGTGACTTCGGAAGGCGACCTGGCCAAAAAAGACCGCTGCCGCGCCCTCGGCTGCTCGGACTTTTTGGCCAAACCCATCGACGGCATGCTGCTCAAAGAGGCCGTCCGGAGACACTTGCATTGAACAGCCTGCCCCTGCTCATCGTGCGCTGCGCCGATATCTGGTTGGCGCTGCCCATCGGCGATGTGCTGGAGGTGGTTCGGATGGTCGCGCCAGCCTCACCGCTGCCCCGCGTACCGCGCTACTGCATCGGAGCGATCGACTACCACGGCCAGCTGGTACCGATGATTGATCTCGCCGCTCGCTTGGGGCTGTGCCCGCCTCGGCGACCGACTGAGCTGCTCGATGCTCGCATCGTCATCCTGACGCAGCAGCTTGACCTCTTGCTCGAGGGCGAGCCGGCTACAGGCGGCGCCACCTCCGAGCCGCTCGAAAGTCAGCACGACTTGGCGGATTCATTTGGCCTGCCGCTGACCATGCTAGCCCTGGTTGTCGACGACATCAGTGAGCTATGCGAGCGCGAGATCATCCCGCTTTCGGCCGTCGATCAGCAAGGCAACGCCGGTCTGTGGCGCGGCAGTGTGCAGTGGCAAGAGCACAAGAGTGCCTTGGTCTTTGATGTCCCGGTGCAGCAGATCGTCACCATGCGCGCCGCCCGGGCCCTGCGTCAGGCGCTGCAGGCGGTCACGCGGCAGGGTCGCGATATCCAAGCCAGTGGGGCGGAAATGGAGAGCCTGCGGTGAGCGCTGCGCCGGGCAGCCCGGCGGTGCCGTCTGCCGCCCCCGAGGATCTGCTGCGCTTGCTCAGCGCGCTCCTCGAAGACCGCTTCGGGCTGCGCTTCCACGAGGGCAACTACGACCTGATGGTGGCTGGCCTGCGGCGCGTCGCGGCGGCTCGCCACGTGCGCACGCTGGAGCTGGTACGACAGCTGCTCTTGCCGCAGCCCAGCGACGAGCTGCTGCAGCACGTGGTGCAAGGTGTGACGATTGGCGAGACCTACTTCTTTCGCCATCCCGAGCACTTCGCGCTGGTCGCCGAGCACATCGCGCCGCAGCTTATCCGCGGTGGGCGCTCGCGCGTCCGCGCTCTCAGCGTCGGCTGCGCCACGGGCGAGGAAGCGTACTCGCTGACCATGGTGCTGCTAGCCAGCGGGCTGGCCGATGTGCAGGTCGTAGGCTGCGATGTCAATCGTGCCGCGCTAGAGCAAGCGGAGCTCGGTCAGTACGGCCGCCGCTCGGTCCGCAGTGAGTCGCCGCTCTTCGAGCGCTATCTGCTGCCGACCGCGGAGCCCGGGAGCGCGACTATCTCGACGGTGCTGCGGCAGCATACCCAGTTTCGCTATCTCAACTTGGCGGAGGAGGGCGCGCTGCTGCGCCTGCTGTCAGAGGAGCTGTTCGACATCATCTTCTGTCGCAACGTGCTCCTGTATCTTGCGCCGGCCAAGGCGCTGCGCGTCATTGAGCAGCTACGCGAGCGGCTGAGCCCGGATGGGTGCCTGGTGCTCTCGGCTCTGGACCTGCCCGAGCCCCTAGTTGGCTTGGAGCAGATCATTGTGGCCGGGGTGCCGGTGCTGCGGCGCAAGGCGCGGCGCAGCAGCAGCCAGACCATCGTCCCGCTTTCCGTGCCGGCGCTGCCGCCCCATCCCGAAGCCGTACCCCAGGTGAGCGAGCGGATCTCCTCTGCCCCATATCGCGATGCGGCGGTGGCCCTGCTGGCCGCGGCCAAGGCGGCAGCCGACGCCGGTCAGCTAGCCCGCGCGCTGGAAGAGGTGCGCGCTGCTTTGGCGCTGCGGCGCAGTCCGGAAGCTCTGCACCTTTTGGCCCTGATCCTCAATGAGCAGGGTGAGCGCGCGGCGGCGGAAGCCGCCTTGCAAGATGCCGTGGCGCTGGAGCCCAGCTTCATCCTCGGCCACCTGAGCCTTGGCCTCATTGAGCGCCCGTCGGGTCGGCGCTGGCTTTCGGGGCGTCATCTGGGAATCGTGCTGCACCTGCTAGAGAGTCGTAACGACAGCGACATCCTCGGTGGGCCGGAGCCCCTGCTAGTCGGACACGCACGGCGGCTGGCTGCGGTCGCGCTGGCCGAGCTTGTGCGCAAGGCCACCGAGGAGGCGCCGATCGGTCTTGAGCTGGCCGCACCTGCCGTCCGCGGCGGAGGGAGTCGATGAGCACGCAAGACATCGAGAAGGAGCTGCGTGAGCGTGCCGCTCGCTTGGCTCGCAATGCGGCGAGTAGCCGCCGCATCGTCACCGAGTCCTTCGTGTCCTTCATCATCGGCAAGCAGTGCTTTGGCGTTCCGCTCGCGGCGGTAGTCTATGCCGGACGCCTGCGCCACTTAACGCCGATTCCCAGCGCCCCCCCCCACTTGCTTGGCATCACGCTCATCGCGGGTCATCTGATCTCGGTGCTCGATATTGCTGCGCTGCTATCGCTCCGTCGGCCTGGGGTAGGCGACGTGACGTCCTGCCTGATCATCGAGAGCGGCCCGCGCAAGATCGGCCTGGCTGCGGAGCAGACCCTCGGCATCGAAGAGATTCCGCAGGATCAGATCAGCGAGCTCGCGCTAGGTGGGGCGACTGCCCCGATCCGGCGCGCCGCCTTCGTCGATCGCATGCACATTCTGCTGCTCGATCCACAGGCCATCCTGGCGGATCCTCGCCTGCAGGGAGGGAACGCCCATGGATGACTTGCTGCGTCAGGTCATTCACGTCTTTGTCGAGGAGGTCCGCGAGCAGGCGCAGCGCATCGCCGAAGCGCTGCTGCGCATGGAAGAGGACCCGAACAGCATCCCTGTCGAGATCGAAGAGCTGTACCGCCAGGCACACAGCCTCAAGGGCTCGGCTGGGTCGCTGGGCATCAGCGACCTCGAACAGCTGGCACACTGGGTCGAGCAGGTCCTTATGCCTGTGCGCCGGTCCGCTGCGCCGCTGTCACCAGGACTCGTCGATCTGTGTCTGCAGGCGATGGCGGCAGCGCAGGAGCGCATCCCTGGCCTGCTGGCTGACAACGCGCAGGGCAGCACCGAGGTCAACGCCGTCATCGCCGCGCTGCAACGCACCGCCGGATCGGCCGAGAGGGACTCGCCGGCCCCGCCTACAGCAGCAGAGGACGGCGACCTGGCCGCCGCCTCGTCCAGTCCCGAGCCTACCAGCGCCGCCCCGCCCAAGGTCCAGGACGCTGCCACCGCTGCGCTGCGCAGCGCCACCGATGGCAGTGAAGCCGTTCGCATCTCGATCGATCGCCTGATCGCCTTCGAGCGCCGCAGTGATGAGCTACGTGCCCTGCGTGGCCGCTTAGAGCGCCACCTAAGCGAGGCCAGCCAGCTCTGCCAAGCGCTTGAGCGGCTGGCCACGGAAGCGCGTGAGAGTAGTCAGCCACCCGCCGAGATCCTGGTCAGTCAGCGCGACGAGCTGCGTCGCCTGCTGCGTTCAACCCGCACGCTGCGACGCGAGCTGCTGGAGGATAGCGAGTCTCTGCAGGCTACAACCACGGAGTTTGATGACAACCTGCGCACCATGCGCCTGGTCCCGGCCTCGCTGCTGGTGCAGCCGCTGACCTTGGCGGTGCGCGAGGCCTGTCGCTACAGCGGGCGCGACGCGACCCTGGAGATCATCGGCGATCAGGTGCATGTCGATCGCCTCCTCCTCGAAGAGCTGAAGAACCCGCTGATTCATCTGGTCCGCAACGCGGTCGATCACGGCATCGAAGCGCGTGAGGTTCGGGAAGCGATCGGCAAGACGGGGCGCGGCCAGATTCGCTGCAGCATCGAACAGCACGGCGGCGAGATCGTGATCACTCTGACCGATGACGGACGCGGCATCGATCAGGCGGCGGTACGCAGCAAAGCGGTCGAGCGCGGGCTGCTGACGGCCACTCAGGCCGATGCGTTAAGTGAGAAACAGACCTACGATCTGCTGCTATTGCCAGGCTTTACCACGACGGAGACGGTGACCACGCTGTCCGGGCGCGGGGTCGGCTTGGACGTCGTCAAGATGGCGGTCATGCGCCTGCATGGCCACCTGGAGATTCAGTCGTCACCGGGTCGCGGCACCACGGTTCGCGTGACCGTGCCGATGACCATGGCCGCGTCGCGACTGATGCTGTTTGCCGAGCGCGACTGGGTATTTGCGCTGCCGCAGGCCAGCATCTCGCGCGTGATCTTGGTTCGGCGCGAGCAGCTCTTACCCATTGGCAGCCATCACATCTTGCGGCTAGGCAGCGAGGCGATCAAAGTGGCCCGCCTGCGCCAGCTGATCGGCGAGCCCGAGCAGGCTGGCTCGGGGCAGAGCATGCAAGTGACAAGCATGCCGCTGCTGATTCTGCGCGGTCCTGAGAGCACAGCCCCGGGCAGCGCGCCAGGTGGAGCGGGCGGCATGCGGCTGGGCGTTCTGTGCGAGCGGACGCTCGGCGAGAGTGATCTGGTGCTGCGGGCTCTGCCGGCCGAGCTACAGGGGCGGCCGCCGCTGAGTGCCGTTGCCCTGCTGGCCAATGGCAGCGCGGTGTTCGTGCTGTCAGCCCAGTCGCTGATGCAGCTCGCTGAAGCGCTGCCCGAGCAGGCGCCGGTGGCGCGGCCGCGCGCTGGCACGGTCCTGGTGGCCGATGACTCGATCACCACCCGCTCGCTCTTGCGCAGCGTGCTCGAAGTTGGCGGCTATGACGTGCGCACAGCTTCCGATGGAGACGAGGCGCTGCGAGTACTGGCCAACGAAGCGGTCAGCCTGATCGTCTCGGATGTGCGCATGCCGCGTCTGGATGGTTTGTCCTTGGTGAGCCGCTTGCGGGCCGACCCGCGGACCGCCGGCATTCCCGTCGTCTTGTTTTCATCCTCGGACAGCGAAGAGGATCGCCGCATTGGCCTGGCGGCCGGGGCCAACGCCTATCTGACCAAGGGAGCGTTTGAGCGTGGGCAGCTGATCGACGTCGTAAAGGATCTGCTGCGCGGCGCAGCCTGAGGCGTCATGAGTGAGCTCTCCAACCAGGGTTCCTGTCGGCTGCTGCTGGTGGACGACAGTGCGCTGTTTCGCAGCGCGCTCACTCGCGTCTTTTCGCGCGAAAGCGGGCTGCAAGTGGTGGGTGAGGCCGGGGATGGCGAGGCCGCGCTGCAGCTTGTGCACAAGCTCGTGCCGGACGTGGTGGTGATGGATCTCATGATGCCGCGGCTCAACGGGGCCGAGACTGCGCGCGCCATCCTGCGCGACTACGGCAGCACGACCTCGGTCCTGCTGCTGTCGGCCCTGGCCCGTCAGCCCGGTAGCCCTGAGCACCGCGAGGCGGTTGCCGCTCTGCCGGCCGGCGTGGTTGAGCTGTACGAGAAGCCAACTCTGGTCGGGGCCGCCGCCGAGGCCAATATCGCCGCGCTGATCCGCCGCATCCGCAGCTTGCACAGCCAGCGCCTGGCTCGGAAGCGCCACTCTTCCCCCCTCCTGCGCCTGCCACCCGCTGCGGCTTCGGTCATTGTGGTGGGCGCATCCACCGGCGGCCTGGACGCGCTGCACCATGTGCTGCAGCGGCTCGCGCCGGGCTCGCCACCGGTGGTCATCGCTCAGCATCTGGTGCCCGACTCCACCTCACGCTTCGCCTCGCAGCTACAGTCGCTGGTGCCGCTGAAGGTGGTGGCCGTCGCGTCTCGCGAGGAGCTGCGCAGCGGCCAGATCTATGTCGCAGCGCAGCACGGTCACTTGCAGATCTTTCGCGATCAAGTGGCAAGCACACCTGCCCGCCCGCGCGAGCTAGCCGCGAGTGCCGACGAGCTCTTCCTCAGCACGGCGCGCAGCCACGGCGCAGCGGCCCTGGGCGTCGTCCTCACCGGCATGGGCCAGGATGGAGCGCGCGGCCTAATGGCGCTGCGCCAGGCCGGCGGCTGGACGATCGCCCAGGACGATCGCTCGTCCTTGGTCTACGGCATGCCGCGCGCAGCGTATGAGGCAGGCGCCTGCTGCGAGGTCCTGTCCTTGGCGGATATCGGCGAGCGGCTGTCGCAGCTTGGCACCGTCGCACAGCCGCCCACCCACAGCCGCGGATGAGCAGTCATTGACACCGGCCCGGGCGTTTGATTCTCTAAATTCAGTACTTTCTGCACCGACGCCGCGCAGCCTCGGGGGAGCGCGGCCTAAAAGTGCAGGTCTCCCACGCGCATGAACAGCCAGCAGACAGAGCACGGCTTGGTCGCTGTGAGCGAAGGCGGCCCACCGCCGGAAGCCCAGGCCGTCTTGGCCGCCCTAAGTGGAGCGGTGGCGGTGTTCAGCGAGCGCGGTCAGCTGCTCTGCCACAACCACACCTGGCTACAGTTCGCGCTTCCCACTGCGCTGCCCCAGTCTTCGGCCGACAGTGGTGCCAGCAGCCTGGCGGTTCTCCTGGGGCGAGTGCTGGCTGGATCCAGCGACGGTACCGAGATCATCGATCGGCCTGTACCAGACCGTGGCAGCGCCGCATACGAGCTCCGCGCCAGTCTGTTTCAGCTGCCTGCGCCAGCTGGGTCGGCGGATGGGCAGGCCGCGCCGCGCTGGGTGTTGGTGCAAGCCTTCGACATCACCCGCCACGTCCGCGCTGAGCGGAGTCAGCGCGAAGCGGACTCGGTACTGATGGCCATCCTCGACACCGCCGATGTTGGCCTATGCCTAATCGATCAGCGGGGGCGATTTAGCACCGTGAACCGGGCCTACTGCGCCCTGTTCGGCTATCAGGTCGAGGAGCTGATCGGGCGCCTGCACACGCGCGTGCTGATGTCGGAGGAGCACGAGCATGCCCGTCGCCTGTTCGAGCGCTTTATCGCCGGCCAGCATCCCAGCACTGAGGTCACGCTGGAGCCGGCATACGAGGCCATGCCGGACAGCGGGGGACGGAGCGAACGCCCGGGCTCGATGGGGCGGGCTGGCTCGCTAGGTGGCGAGCTCCGCGGCCGGCGCAAGGATGGCAGCCAGATCGATCTATTCATGTCGGCTCGGCTGCTGATTCGCGGCGATGGTCGGCGCTTTCTGGTCTGCTCGGTACTCGATATCACCGAGCGCAAAGAGAAGTCGCGTGAGCTAGAAGAGCGCGCCCAGCTGGCGCGTGCCGAGGCGGCGCAGAAGAGCCAGCTGCTCTCTGACCTCGATCAGAAGCTGGCGCTCATCGAAGAACAGCACCGACAGATCCTCGAGCTCTCTGCCCCCATGCTCGATCTGTGGGAGGGCATCTTGGTGCTGCCGATCATCGGTGGGCTCAGTGCGGAGCGGGCCGCCACCGTCACCGAGCGGCTGCTGACGGCGGTGGTCGAGAAGCGGGCCCGAGCGGTGATCCTCGACCTGACCAGCGCCCGTCACGTGGCCGGCGGCGGGCTGGAGTTTCTGGTGCGCATGGTGAAGGCGGTTCGCTTGCTCGGGACGCGGGCTCTGCTCACCGGCCTGACGCCGGCTACGGCCCGCGAGCTCGTCGAGCGTGGCCTGAAGATCGAGGACATTCCGGCGCTGCGCTCGCTAGGAGAAGGGCTGCGCCTGTGCATCAGCGACAAGGGGCGCAGCGGGCCGGCACCGCGCTAAGCATGCTGCATCGCTAGGGCACGCAGGGACCGGCGCAGGTGTTTTGGATCTGGCCGGTCGGCTGAAAGAACTGATCGATCTGCTGCTTGATCTTGGGGTGACGGCGAACCCCCTCATGGACGTTGTTTTTCTCGCTCTCTGTCGGCACGCGGCAGTAGGTGCCGGGCAGCTTGGCCGGATCGAGCTTGAAATCGACTAGCACCAGCGCGTCATCGGCGGGCGCGCTTACCGTCGACAGTCCCCAGATCGGCGCCGGGCTGGGGTCGAACAGCGGCACGCCCACGGCGCGGGCCACGATATGGCTGGCCAGGTTGTTCACCGAGTGATCGCCGATGCCGATCTGCATCAGGATGTGACGGTTGGCCGGGCTCCCCGGGTAAGGCTGCTTGAGCAGGTGCGGCGCATAGGTGACAGGATCGACGCGGTCCCAGGTGCTCTGACTTAGCGCCATGAACTTCATATACGAAAGCGGCGTTGCCAGCTGGGTGGTCAGCAGGCCATAGAGCATCTGGTAGCTCGCCGAGCGCGACATCATCAGGGAGTATGGCCCACCACCGACGCTGAGCACCGCGCGGTCGAGCACCGGGTTGTGGCTGAGCATGGTGACGCCGAAGATCGCGCCCTGGCTGATGCCGTAGTAGTAGAGCTTGTCGGGATCGAACAGCGGCTTGCCGAAGCGACGGAGCTCGGGCACCTGGGCCAGCGGTCCTTTGACGGCGTAGGACAGGGCAATCATGTTGACCATCGCCTGGTGCAGTCGGTCGACAAAGTCGAAGGCCGTGCCGGGCGAATTTACCGCATCCTGCGTCACCTGATCGAGATCCGGCTCGCTCATTCCCCACCAGTCGACAGCGACGGCGACATAGCGGCCCTCATTGGTGTAGCCGCGCATGAAGCTGTAGTTGATCTCTTCGCGCAGGCCGAAGAAGCCATGGCCATATTCCAAGATGCGGGCCGGCTCAAAGTTCATGTCGGCTGGCTTGGCGCTGTGCGGCACCTGCAGCGTAAACGGCACCTCGGTCTCGCCGTTCTGCAGGACCTGACCCCGCGCGTCGCGATGCAGCTTGGCCCCCACCGCGCTGCTGTCGAGATATAGCGGCACGCGCAGGGTGCCTTCGAGCCGTAGCCAGATGTTGGGGTTCTTGCTGGGGTCGTTCTCGACGACACTGGTCACCGTCACGAGCGGTGGCTTAGCCTGCAGCTTGGGCAGGACATCGGCGCGGATGGCATCCAGATCGCGGGTGTTGACCGCCTCGCTGCTGGTGGTGAAGTCCCAGGCCAGCTGAAGCTGCGCGCGCTCCATGCCAAAGCGGGCGAGCGGCGCGAAGATCTCGGACTCGTAGCGCGTGGCCATGGCGGCAAGCTCTGGTGTGCTGCCCGCTTGTCGATCGCGCAGGCGGGCAAAGCCGCTCGGCGCCGGTAGCGGCATCGCGGCCTGGCCCGCCTGGGCTGGGCTCAACAGACCCTGCAGCGCGACGATGTAGCGGTGCTGGTTCTGCAGCCGCTCGAAGCTGCGGATGATAAAGGCCTGCTCGCTGGGCTCGGTGGTGTTGAGGTCAACCTCGGCCCACACCGGCACCGGCTTGCCGGTCTCGGCATCCAACAGCACCACCTTGCTACTCGGCTGCAGGCTGCGCGTCGGATCGTCGGTGTGAAAGAGCACTCCCTCGGTGCTGACGCCCTGCTGGAAGTACACCAGGATCGGCTGATGATGCGAGAAGCCGTCAACGGGGTGGGTCTGCGTAAAGTCGACTACCGCATCGCGTCGCGTGCGCAGCGCGGCCGCCTGCGAGATGCGCACGCGCTTTCCGGCCGGCATCGTCGCATCAGTGGTCAGGAAGAAGTCCGAGGGATAGGGCAGCAGACAGTCGTGCTCAGCGGCCAGCGGATTGCAGCCCGGCGGGATGCTAAGCCCCGGCGGATCGGCGCTGCCCTCTGGCCCCGGCGGACCCGAGGTACACGCCACGGCATGCAGCGAGAGCACCAGCGCACAGATATGAGCCGTCCGCGATCCCGGCTGGCTTCGGGATTCTGCGACGGCAAATGACCCAGTATGCGATTTCATTAGCACCTCCGCGGCGCAACCTAACACACCCCACTCAGCCCGGCTGGCATGGCTGGCAGCGGGCGAGCGGGCGGCTGGGACGGCGCACAGCCGCGGGGCAGTCGGGCCTCAGGGCGCGGCCAGCCGGCGGATGTGCGCGACCAAGCCCAGCACAAGCTGTGGCTGCTGCGAAAGCGCTGGCGAGGCGGGCATGACCTCGCTCTTGCCGACGGCCACGCCGCCAAAGACGATGACGCGCTGCAGGCGAGCATTGCTGACATTCGACTGCCAGATGCGATCGCTGAGGCGCTGCGGTCGCGGTCGCAGGTTGGCCGCCCGCTGACCATCGCCTTGCCCCGTCGGGCCATGGCACTCAGCGCAGCGCGCGTCGTACAGAGCGCGGGCCGCCGTCAGGGTCGCGGCACTGACCACCGGAGCGGCTTCGATGCTGGGCTGGCTGGCACCGCTCGGCTGGCGGGAACAGCCAACCAGCAGCGCAAGCAGGCTGGCGGTCATGCCAGGCCAGCGCGGCTGTCGAAAGCTGGGTGGCCTGGCCTGGGTGAAAGATGCAAACCACTTGCATCTAGGTCTGAGCATCGGGGAGTCGTGGCGCATCGGTATCGACGGAGAGTGCAGCCCGGAAGCGCCGCGCTGGGCTACGGAATCTCAAACTCTTTGCAAAAAACCAAGAGCTCGGGGGCCGCGTCGTAATGGGCCGTGCGGTGCTCGGCGTTGGGCCAGCCATGGACACAGATCCGGCTGTCGAGTGCGAAGCGGGAGTCTTCCGCGGGCTCCGCGGGCTCGCTGCCCGGGTCGGCCTGGCCGGGCGCGGGGCGAAAGAACACACACTCTTCGCAGCAGTGGCGCAGGTCGTACTGCGCTCGCTCAGACAGGAAGTTGGGATCTCGCGGGATGTACATGCCGTCCTCGGCGGGCGGGCTGTCGGGGCAGTGCTGCTGGCACCACGCCCGGCTGCGCTAGGTCGCAGGGGGTAGGGGAGTGGACTGAGCGGCTAGCGCCTTGCGCGAGCGAGCCGGCGGGCCAAAAGCGCGCAGAAACCAGCGCGTGATCCCGGGAAACATGCGCGTCGTCAGGTAGGGCAGGGGATAGACCAGCACCCGCTGCTTGAGCTCGACTGCGGCGCGCATGCGGCGCGCTAGCTCGCGCGCATCGCCGGTAAACAGCAGCTTCTCAGCCCAGGACGGATACGCTGCGTAGCCATCGCGACCAAGCGGCGTGTAGACCGGGCCAGGATAGACGGTCAGCACGTGCACGCCGGTCCCTTGCAGCTCAGCTCCCAGGCACTCCGATGAGAACCCGCTGCCGGCCTTGGACGCCACGTAGCCCCACATGCCGCGCACCGGCGCGAAGGCGGCGATCGACGAGACATCGACGATCGTGCCGCTGCCTCGGCTCAGCATCTCGGGCAGCACCGCTTGCGTCAGGCGCAGCGGGGCCAAGAGGTTGAGCTGCAGCATGGCATCGAGGTCGCTGACATCGTGCTCAGCGGCCGGCTGCACGCGCTGAATGCCGGCGTTGTTTATCAGGATGTCGATCGGACCGAAGCGCGCTGCCGCTGGGGCCAGCCAGTCGCAGCAGCGCGACAGATCGGCCAGATCCATCGCGAAGATCTGCGTCTTGCCACCGACTCGCGCGGCCAGAGCTTCCATCTCGGCTCGTCGGCGCGCCACCATGGTTACGGCTGCCCCGGCCGCCACGTACTCTTCGACGAGAGCCGCGCCGATACCGCTCGATGCACCGGTGATTGCAACGTGCTTCATCTGCCTTCTCCGTCTAGTCCGCCTATAGAAGCGATGTATCACATCTTGGCTCGGCCGGGGTGGCCAGGGCGGTCGGGTTGACGCAGGTGGGGCGCTTGCCCGTATCCTGATGCACGGCGTTGCAGATGGCGAAGGCGAAGAAAAAGGCGGCGAAGGCAGCGTGGCGAGCCCGGCTGGCGGATCGTCTGGCCCGCAGCAGCCACGTCTTTCTGGTCACGCTGATTGTGCTGCTGGGAATTGAGATCCTCGTCGATTGGAACCAGACCCTGGTCGAGATCAATGTCCTGCGCGATCAGATCCGGCTCAAGGGCGTAAACTACGCGGGGCTGTTGGCTCGGGCCGCGGTTGAGCCGGTCCTGGTTGGCGATCGCCAGCTGCTCACCCGCCTGGCCACTGGCATCCTCGACGATGAGGATGCGATCTTTATCCGCATAACCGATCCGCGCGGCCGCCTGATCTTCGAGCAGCTGGATGCCGAGTTCGCGGCGCAGGAGGCTCGGCGCGGACAGCCGCCGTTTCCGCAGCGCTATGCCCACTTTCTGGCCCGCGATGCGCTGGGCGTTACGCAGGACTTTGCCGGCTTTCGCGAGCGCCTAGCCAACAGCCGATATCGCGATGTGCCGCAGATCTGGAGCGATTTTTTGGGCCGCATCGCGGCGCGGTTTTCGCCGCCGCCCCCGCTTGTGGCCTCGCGCGCGCACATCTTGTTTCAAGACCGCTTGCGCGACCCACAGCGTCGCCGGGATGACTCGACCACCTGGGCCATTACCCCGTTTGACAACGACGGAGAGCCGGTGGGAGCGATCCTGGTGGCCTTCGACATGGCGCGCACCAACCAGGCGGTTCGTCGCAAGTACCAAAAGGGACTGGCCATCGTCTTGTTCTTTGTCGCGCTGATCGTGTTTCAAAACGTAGCGGCGCGACGCGATAAGCTGCGCCTGCTTGACCTGGAAGGCCGCTACGCGCGGGCCAAGCAGGCGCTGCAAGATGCCCTGCCGGCCCATCGGATCGAGCAGGGCAATCTGCTGATCAGCGGTGCGCTGGAGCAGGCCCGCGGCTGTGTCGATGGCTTGGTCTGGGATGTGGCATATGCAGCCGGTCAGAGCTACCTGCTGGTCATCGATCCCGACGGCGATGGCATCGATGCGGCGGCGATTGGGCTGCACGTTCTGCACACCTTTCGGCGGCGGCGAGCAGCTGGTCTTTCCGTCGAGCTGGCCGGTGAGATCGCCGCGCTGGGGGCAGCCACGCGCGAGATTCCGCTGACCCGGCCCATCGGCATCCTGCTGCTTCACATCAGCGAAGAGGGGCGCATGGAAGGTGTGCGCAGCGGGTTCGCTGAGCTGCGCGTGGTGGACCTGCGCGCACCGGGCCGGGCAGTGCCGCTGCAGTCCCTGGCGCAAGAAGAGCTCTTCGCCAATGAGGCAGCGCTGTCGACCGAGCGCTCAGTCGGGGACTCGGCAGCGGAGCTGAGTCAGGACGGCCGTCGACCGCCGCTTGGCTTGGTGGGACCGCTGTTTCGCATCTGGGGCGAGCTGCCGGTGGGCCATACGCTGCTCTGCGTTGCGGCCGGCACTGGGCCTAAGCCAGCCGCGATCGATCTGGATGGCGTGGCACGCTACTTTCTGCGCAGCCGCGGCGCCAGCGGGCTGCAGATCGACGATGCCGTGACCTGGGCTCGCGGCCACCACGCCAATCTCGCCGAGCGCGACCTCATCCTGCTGACGGTGCTGCGCAAGCCTGCCGCTTAAGCGGATCGGCGAGCCGGTCAGGTTGCGGAGTTTGGCAGGTTGCCGGACGGCAGCGCGAGCTTGGTGGCATCGAGGGTCTGCAGCTCGCTGTTGGCTGGCTCGGCGGCGGGAGGACGCTCAACACTGAGGGCAGCGCCATGCGGCGCACTCAGCTCGGCGAAGGCGCGCAGCGTGTGTCCGGCGGCGCCGTCCTGGCGCTTGATCGTCCGCGTCTCAAAGAACTCGGCCGCGCAGCGCGCCAGATCTTCGCTGAGCAGGATCTGGTCGGGGAGGGCGGTGGTGCTGAGCACCAGCGCAGTCATCACCGGGCCACCCAGCACGGTAAAGTCCATGCGGCGCTGGCTGGGAGCCCCCACGCTGGCGGTGAAGACGTCGCCGAGGGCCGCCCCAATCGCGGCGCGGAACTGGTACGGCTCGGGGTTGAGCGGGTTGACCGGCGTGCTGCCACTGCGCAAGCGCTCGCGGATGGCCAGTCCGGCCGACAGGGCTCGCTCGGCGTGGCCGGCGCCGCGGAAGACGACCAGCGCGGCATTGGCGATGAACTTTTCGACCACCCCACCGCGCTCGTGGAGGAGCGGGACCAGGCGATCAAAAGTCTCGTTGAGCGCGCGGGTTGCGGCGTCGGGATTGGCGCCGGCCACGGCGGGCATGCTGCCGCTCTGGCTGGCAACGTCGGGCAGCACCGGGGCCAGGGTGTCCGGGCTCAAAAGGACGGTGTCGCCGCTCTGGCTGGCCGCCGGGCTGGTCATGGCGCGCAGGTCGACGACCAGGACCGTGGCGTCGTGGCGCTCCGTCGACAAGAGCTCGGCATCCGGCGCACTGAGCATCGGCTGCAGGCGCTCAAGCAGCGAGTGACTGGCGAAGGTGCGCAGCAGCGAGTTTTCTTCCGCCCAAGCCACCGCGCGTCTCGTCGCGCCGACGTGCTTGGCCGTCTTGTCGATGGTGCGCTCCAGATCCTTCAGATCGATGGGCTTGGTCAGAAAGTCGAAGGCGCCGCGGTTCATGGCCTCGCGGATGTTGCCCATGTCGCCGTAGGCAGAGACGATGACGACGCGCACCAGCGGGTTGATCTCGGCGATATGCCGCAGCAGCGTCAGTCCGTCCATGGCCGGCATGTTGATGTCCGACAGCACGACATCGACATCGGGGTTGCGCGTCAGCTGCTCGATCGCTACCAGGCCGTTTTCGGCG
Source organism: uncultured Myxococcales bacterium (assembly GCA_964628555.1). GTDB lineage: Bacteria > Myxococcota_A > Polyangia > Palsa-1104 > JAEUJZ01 > JAEUJZ01. The sequence goes on from CAZVMD010000036.1 coordinate 22,570, forward strand.
AATAGAAACTCATACTGTCGACGGCGAATCTGCTGCCGAAAGCGCTGGCGGATCAGGACCGGAACATCGGGCTCGTCATCGACGACCAGCACCTTCACGCAGCGCTGCCCGACATCGGTAAGGGCGGCAAAGGCGCTGGCTAGCTCTCGCGCGGACTGGAAGCGCTGCGCGGGATCGCGGGCCAGGGCCTTTTCGAAGAACGCATCGACTGCGGGCCCAAGCTCTGGCACGTAGCGCGAGGGCGGCAAGATCGGGTACCCGGGGTTGCCCAGCCGAGTCATGATCTCGCTGACCGTGCCGCCGATGATCGGGTGGTTGCCGGTCAGCGCGCGATAAGCCACGACGCCAAGTGAGTACAGATCGCTGCGATGGTCGACCGTGCTGGGGGCGTGGGCCTGCTCGGGGCTCATATAAAGCGGGGTGCCGGCCCGCTCTTCGTCGTCGTCCTGCGTCGAGGGCAAGCGGAGGCCGACCGTGCCTGCCCGCTCACCGTCGGCCAGACCATCGACTAGCGAGATCATGCTGCGCTCGGCGGCCTGCTCGGGGCCTGCGGTCTGCTCCGCGCCTTCGCCGGACAGCGGTCGGGCTGGCGGTCGCGCGGCGGGCTTGGGCGCATAGGGCCGACGGATCGAAGCGACGCCGAAGTCGAGCACCTTGACCACCTCGCGGCCGTCGGTGCGCGCCAAAAACAGGTTGGCCGGCTTGAGGTCGCGGTGGACCAGGCCAGCGCTGTGCGCGGCACTGAGGGCACGCGCCACCTGCGCCACTAGGTTGGCCACCACCGGCAAGGTCAGGCGGCGCTCGCGGCTCAGGCGCTGATCGAGATCCTCGCCGCTGAGCAGCTCCATGACGATGAACGGCACGGCTTGCCCGCTATCGCGGTCGATGCCGTAGTCGTGTACTTGGACGACGTTGGGATGCTGCAGCTGGGCAGCGGCCCGGGCCTCTTGCGCAAAGCGCGTTCGCACCAGGGCTGACTCCGAGTGCTCGACGCGCATGAACTTGATCGCGATCTGCCGGTGGAGCATGGTGTCGAAGGCCACCCAGACGGTGCCCATCCCGCCCTTACCCACCAAGTGATCGAGGCGATAGCGCCCACTAACCAGCTGTTGCCGCATTCCGCTCGCTTGATTATATGCGAGCGGCACTCCCCCTAGCGAGTAGCACGACATGCAGTGCGGCGATCCCGATCGCGGGTACGCCTATGTATGCGCCCACGAGGAGAAACCACAGTGGGCGCGGCGCCACGCTGGTCGCGCCGAGCAGCCAGTCGGCGGGCAGCGTAGTGACCAAGAGGGGAATCACCGCACCGAACCGCAGCCCGGCCATCATGAAGTGCAGCAGGTACTCAAGCCCGGTCAGTCCGCCGAGGTCAGCGCGGCTGGCTGGCTCGCAGAGAACATCAAAGAATTCCACGACTAAGCTGGCGACAAAGGTGACCAGCGAAAGCCACAGCCACAGCCCGCGCGGCTGCATCCAGAACAGCAGGAAGACCTGCGGCACGAAGATGACGACGTTGGCGGTATGTAGCTTGTGCTCTAGGCGCGACGCCGGGCGGGCGTGCAGCCGGTATTTGTACAGGTGGTAGTACAGCCCATCGAGCGCCGCGATGGTGGTGAAGATCACCATGCAGACCGCAGCGGTGAATAAAGGAATCGAGTCCAGCGAGGCGTTGATTGGCAGCCACAGCACGACGCCGCGTGTGATACCACAGCTTTGATGAGCATCGAAGAGTATGGGCCAGTCCTGGCGCTGCGTATGGGGCGGCGCGTGCTGGGCCTGCTGCCGCCGCTCCTGGAAGTGCGCTGCTACGCCGTCGATGGCCTGCTGATCGACACCGGCCTGCATGCCTGTCAGCAGACCGTGCTCGGCTTCTCGGCCGAGCAGCGGGTGCGCCAGGCCATCCTGACGCACCATCACGAAGACCACAGCGGCAATGCCGCCGCGCTGCAGGCCCAGGCGGTGCTGGTGCAGGCCTCGGTGGCGACCTGCCAGCGCGTCGAGCGCGGCGTGGCCATTCATCCCTACCAGCACCTGCTGTGGGGACAGGCGCCGCCGGCCCAGCCGCAGCCGCTGTCGAGCTCGGCGAGCCTCAGCACCGAGCGCTATCGCTTCCAGGTCCTGCCCGCTCCGGGGCACTGCGACGATCAGATTGCGCTGTACGAGGAACAGCAGGGCTGGCTGTTTACCGGCGATGCGTTCTTAGGCGAGCACGTGAAGAACTTTCGTCGCGACGAAGACTTTGCCCAGGTCCGGGAGTCGCTGGTGCGGCTCTGCCAGCTCGACTTTGATGCGCTGTTCTGCGCCCATCAGCCGGTGCTGCGTGGTGGACAAGCGGCGCTGCGCCGCAAGCTAGATCGGCTGCTGCAGATCGAAGAGCAGGTGCGGGCGCTGCACCGCCAGGGACTGTCGCTGCGTCGGATCGCGGCCCATGTGCTTGGGCCAGAGCGCCCGCTGCTGTATGCGCTGACGCTGGGGGATGTGTCGAAGTACAACCTGGTGCGCTCCATCCTCTATGGTCCGCGACCGCGACGGCGCTGACCTGCCCTCGGGCGCTCAGGAGCTGGTAACGCGCTGGCGATAGTCGCGCGGCGTCTCGCCAGCGAAGGCCAGGAAGGCGTGGCTAAACGCACTCGGCGTCGCAAAGCCGACGTCGAGCGCGACGCTGGTGATCGGGATCTCGGGATCCGCCAGGCGGTCGAGCGCGCTCAGCATGCGCGCGGTGTGCAGGTAGGCCTGCGGCGTCATGCCCAGCTCCAACAGAAAGTGGCGGCGCAGCGTGCGCTCGGACATCGCAGCGGCGCGGGCGATGTCGGCCACCGCGAGCGGACTGCCCAGCTGGCGACGAATGCGCTGCGTCGCGCGCTGCAGCGGCTCGGACTGGGCCAGCGGCAGGCGGTAGGGCAGGCGGCCGCGCTCGCTCCACTCCAGCGTCAGCCGGGCCAGGGTCTGAAAATACAGGCGCAGCAGCGGGTCGGCGGGATCGCTGTCGTGGCTCCAGCGCGTGGCGTACAGCACAAGCTCGCGGGCCAGCGGCGTGACGGTAAAGACGCGACAGTCCCAGTCGGGGGCGGGCAACAGCGCGGGCGCGATGTAGACCGTGCGCAGCGCAACCTTTCGCTCTGCGACGACGCGATGGGCGGTCTGAGCCGTCAGAAAGGCTGCTCGGTGCGGTGGCAGCAGCCAGCTTCCCCCCGCCACTTCGAGGTGCAGGACGCCACGCAGGGCGTACAGCACTTGGTGTCGGCTGTGACGGTGCCACTGCGACTGAAACGGCTCTAGATCGTCGGCCAAGCCAAAGGCTGGAGCGGCTGCCTGATCGACATCGATGAACGACACCGCGGCACTATAGGGCAGGGCGGTGCTTACTTGCGCGTGACGGCGTAGTTCTGGCCTTCGTTCTGCGCCCAGATGACGCCCAGGTTGGTATCGAGGAAGAGGGCCACGCCGAGGCGCGACAGCGTCGGAAAATCGACCCCCCAGATCGCCGGGCTGTCGTGCAGATCGATCGGAATGTCGCCGTAGTAGCCGCGGCGGGTCTGACCGCTGTAGGAAAGCGCGATGGTGTCCCAGACCAGGCTGCCGCCGCGCAGCTTCGGCACGCGGACCGCGACCCGCTCTAGCCCATCGAAGCTGGGGTAGACGCTGCGCAGCGCGGCATCGTCGACTTCGACGTGAACCCGTAGCTGCGGCGAGGTCGCCGGATCGCCATAGGTCGGCGTGCCGGTGATGACTTCTTGATAGGTGGCGCTGACACGGATGCCGGTCGTGCTGACCAGGCCCTGGCTGCGGCTGGCCAGGCTGGCCGGGCTGCCGTCTGAGGCTTGGTCGGAAACGGAGAGATCGGCCTCCGGGCCACAGCCAGCGAGCAGGGTGAAGCTCAGGGCCAGCGACGAGGCGAGCAGCATACGCAGCGAGGTCTTCATAAGGGGGGCTCCAGTTCGTTGGGGTCTACGCCAAGCTACGAGCTCTGGCCGTGGCCGACTTTCGCTCCCAGGCCAAGTTGTTGTCCGATTCGGCCACGCAGTGCTGGCCGTCGCCCAGGGCCGACCACCCCCGTCGCTGTGGCTCTGCCGTCGTCTGGCCAGTGCCGTGTCGCTAGCTGGCGCTGGGCAGGATATCGAGGCTGTGCAGCCGGCGCTCGCGGCCGGCGTAGCTGTGCTCGATTCGCCCCCAGGACCACAGCAGCAGGCGCTGCTCGGCCGGGCCCTGATAGACCGCGATCCGTCGCCGCTCTTCGACCGGAGCCCCGGGGCGGCTGACATCACTCCAGCGCGACGCCAGCGTGAAGCGCGTGCCCGCATGGTCGCAGGACAGCGGGGGCTCAGCCGCTCCGGGCAGCCACTGCACTGTGCGCGGTAGCTTGCGCAGCAGCCAGCAGCGTCGGGAACTAGCTGGGAGCAGCAGCTCAGAGCGCGGGATGACGAGCAGGCCCTGGCCGCCCTCCCCGCCGGCATCGAGGTGGCAGAGGAGGGCCAGCGGGGCATCGCTTGGCAGGCGCTCGACCTGCGTGACGACGTAGTCTTCCTCGCCCGCTCCAAGCGCGATCGCTGCGCCGGTCCGCAGCTCGGCGAGCTCCTCGGAGCTCTCGCTCTCGCTGCGCCGGGCGCGCGGCTGCGCCGGTCCGCGCTGCCGTCGCTGCAGCAGCCAGCCCGCCGTGCCGCAGAGCGCAACCAAGAACAGTGCATCGACGCCCAGGCTCATCGCTGAGCGAGCTCGGTGCAAGATGGAGGGCTGCCGCGCATCGCTCCTATCACGGTACTCGCCCCGGCTGCGCGACGGAAGCCTGCAACGGGCTCCGCGAAACCATGGGTTTTTTCGCCACCGCCGCGCGCCATCTGGCAAAAAGGGCGGGCAGCCATGGCCAAAGAAAAGTACCCCGTCACCGCCGCCGTGCGGGTCCTGCGGCAGCACCACGTAAGCTACGGCGAGCACCTCTATGACTACGAAGAGCACGGCGGTACGCGCAAGAGCAGCGAGGCGCTTGGCGTGCCCGAGCACTGCGTGATCAAGACGCTGGTCATGCAGGACGACCGCGGGCGCCCGCTGGTCGTGCTGATGCACGGCGATCGCGAGGTCTCGACGCAGAGCCTGGCGCGGCAGCTCGGCTGTCGGTCGATCGTGCCCTGTCGCCCCGAGATCGCGGCCAAGTACACCGGCTATCTGGTCGGTGGCACCTCGCCCTTTGGCCTGCGCCAGCCGCTGCCGATCTACGCCGAGGAGTCGGTCCTGGCTCTGCCGCTGCTTTACATAAACGGCGGCAAGCGCGGCTTTCTGGTGTCGCTGTCCGCCGCCGAGCTTACGCGCGTGCTGTCGCCGGTGCCGGTGCAGGTAGCGACTGGCTAAGGGCCGAGCCACCCGCCCGCTGCCGACCGCGCCGCGACCGCCGCGAGCGAGGCTGGGCGCGTGATAGGATGCCAGGATGTACGAGCGTCGTCTGCTCCCCATCCTCCCCGAGGGCGAGGGGCCGCTTCTGCCCTTCTTTGGGCTAGATACGCTGTGGCTGCAGCTGACTGGCACGCTGTGCAACATCGCCTGCCGCCACTGCTTCATCACCTGCGGTCCCAAAGAAGATCGCGTGCCGATGATGACGCGACAGCGCATCGAAGATCTGCTGCTGGAAGCGCGCGAGCTCGGGGTCAAAGAGTTCTACTTCACCGGTGGCGAGCCGATGCTGCATCCCGAGTTCTTCGCCATCGTCGAGCGCACGCTTGCCGAGGGGCCGACCAACGTGCTGACCAATGGCATGCTCATCGATCGCGCGGCGGCCGAGCGGCTGCGCCAGCTGTTTGATGCGGCGCGCTACTCGCTGGATGTGCGGGTCTCGCTTGATGGCATGACCGAAGCCGAGAACGATCCGGTGCGCGGGCGGGGCACCTTCGCCGCGATCACGCAGGGCATTCGTCATCTGGCCGAGGTCGGCCTATCGCCGGTGCTGACCGTCGTCGAGCACGCCGATGCGCTACGGGTCGCCAGTGCGCGCGTCGAGTTTCTGGCCTTTGCCCGGGCGCTGGGCCTGCCGCAGCCGCGCGTGAAGTTCCTGCCGCTTTTGCGCATCGGCCGCGAGTCGCGCCGCACCCATGGCTATGGTCACGACGACGTGGTGCGCGACAGCCTGCCCGAAGACATCGTGCGCAGCCTGCAGTGCAATAACTCGCGCTTGGCGACCGCCGATCACGTGCTGACCTGCCCGCTGCTCCTCGATGCGCCGGATGCGCGCCTGGGCACGCGGCTTGCCGACTCGCTGCGACCGATTCGTCTGCGCTGGTCGGCCTGCCATACCTGCGTGCAGGAGGGACTGTCATGTCGCACCTAGCCGCGGACAGCGCGAGCCCGGCGAGCCGTCTGCCGCCTGCCGGATATCGCCGCTATGCCGTGTTCGGTGGCGTCTACAACAACGCGGTCTCGCTTGCCGCAGTGCTCGACGATGCGGCAGCCCATGGCGCGGTCGAGACCTACTGCCTGGGGGACCTCGGCGGCTTTGGGCCGCTGCCCGATCGGGTGTTTCCCATCCTGCTCGATCGCGGCGTGCAGGTGATGCAGGGCAACTACGATCACTCTATCGGGCATCAGCTAGCCGACTGCGCCTGCGGCTACAGCGATCCGCGCGACAATCACTACGCGCGCATCTCGTATGCCTATACGCAGAGCAAGACCGCCGAGCGCTGGCTGCCGTACCTGCGCCAGCTACCGGCCGCCATCCGTCGTGACTGGGGCGGCTATCGCGTGCACATGGCGCACGGCTCGCCGCGACAGGTCAACGAGTTCCTGTGGGAGACCACGAGCTCAGACTCGTTCCTGCGCCGCCTGCTTTCGGCCCACGCCGCCGACGTCCTGCTGGTCACGCACACCGGCATTCCCTGGGTGCGCCGCCTGCCCGCCGAGCGTGGCGGCGGCTTGGTAGTCAACGTCGGCGCCATCGGCCGACCGGCCAACGATGGTCGCACCGGCGTCTGGTACGCGCTGCTCGACGTGCCCACGGCCGCCGCGCCTGCGGGGTCCGGCCCCGACCTGCTGCCGGCGCCCGCCGCGAGCGCCATCGCCGTCACCCTGCGCCTCGTTGAGTACGACCACCAGCGGCTGTGCCACGAGATGCGCGCCGAGGCCCTGCCGGAAGAATTCATCGAGACCATCGCCACCGGCTACTGGACCACCTGCCTGGAGATCCTGCCGGCCAAGGAGCGCCTGCGCGGTCGCTTCTGATCGACGCC
>CAZVMD010000036.1:29880-37335 GCA_964628555.1 uncultured Myxococcales bacterium
GCCCGTGTCCGTCCCGTGCCCGTACGGTGCGCGGCGACTCGCTAGTGCCTCGCGCCGCCGGCCGGGCTGGCTCGTCGGGCTGGTGGGCGCAGCGGGCGCGTAGAGGCGATTCCAGCGACGGTGCTCGACGACCGATCGAGGAGGCGCGGCGGGCTGGCATCGCGCTTGCTGTGCTGTCGCACGTTCCGGTTCTGGGGGCCGGTCGCGCACGTCTCTGATGTCGCTATATTCGAATTTTAATTCGATGATAGTAACATCAGAGACGCTTTTAATGGATTTTTCCGTGTACCCCCAAAAAACGAACGTAAGGAGCGCTATCCATGTTGAAGTCCGCCACGCTATGTACCTGGTTGTCACTCGCCGTTATGAGCCTGGGCCTGGGGGCCTGCGATCCCCTCAAGTGCCCTGAAAGCAAGGATGAGAAGCCGTACTGTCCCGCCCCCTGCTCGCTGTTGTCCCGGCGCGTGGTGGTTGGGCATGACGATATCTGTAATTACTATCGCACAGTATATATGTGCTTTGGGCCCAGCGGCGGCGCCTGCCCAGGTGGCTCGGTGGATATGAGCACAAGTGGCGCACCGGATATGAGTACAAGCGGCGCACCGGATATGGGCGCAGGCGGCTAGCGCCGGATCGCTGTCGATCCGCCGGGGCCACAGCGATCCTGGCCGGCTGCCTGCCCCCAGCTGGACCCTCGATCCAGCGGCCTAGCCGCGCGAATAGATAATGGACACGCGGATGAAATATCTTATGGGTATTTTCTTAAACAGCGCGTGCAGAATCCTGCCCAAAGTCCGCCTGCTTGGCTCTAATTTTCGAGGGAAACTACGAAAACTGGGGTGTCTGTGAGGGCTGACTGGCGGGTGCCTGGCTGAGGTCTTTGATGCTCAATTTTCAAGTAGATACCGAGTTGCAGGAACTGCTTATGTATGGATAATAAGACTGGTCGAATCATTGGCAGTTTAGAGCTCCGGTTGGCCGCCGAGACGGTGCGGCCGGCCGGGCGAGGAGACAGCGATGCTGGTGAAGACTCAGGCCCGGGCTCTGTTGAATGTCATGGTGCCGATGCGCGACGGCGTGCACCTGGCGGTGGATGTCTTTCTGCCGCCGGAGGACCACGGTCCGGCCCCGGCTCTGCTGGCGCTCTCGGCCTATGGCAAAAACATGCAGCGGCAGCTCTTGCCGGTGCCCATGCCCTCGCCGATCGGCGATGCCTGCGTCGAGGCCGGCTGGACCGATGACTTCGTCGAGCGCGGCTACGTCCACGTCATCGCCTGCACGCGCGGCACCGGCCAGTCGGGCGGCGAGTACCTGAGCATGTACTCCAAGCAAGAGTCGGAGGACGGCTACGACCTCGTCGAGTGGATCGCGGCGCAGCCGTGGTGCGACGGCAAGGTCGGCATGGTCGGCATCAGCTACTTTGGCACCATTCAGCTGGTCGTCGCCGCCTCGCGCCCGCCGCATCTGGTGGCGATCGCGCCGCTGGAAGCGACCACCGATCAGTACCTGGCCTGCTATCACGGCGGCGTCCTCGACGGCTTTTACAGTGAGCTGTTCACCGGCCGCCACTCGCACCTCGGCTGGAGCGGCTTTCAGCCGACCGGCGTCGCCTCCTGGATGCAGAAGAAGATCCCGGCGAGCGAGCTTGCACCGCAGGTGCAGGCGGCCAAGGACGATCCCGACATCGGCCAGTACAACCTGCTGTGGAGCGTGCTCGACTGTCCGGCGAAAAATCCCATCTTCTTCGACATCCTGTTAAACCCCTTTGACGGCACCGACTACTGGTGGAACCCCGAGCTTTCGGCCATCGACATCCCGGTGCTGTGCGGCTGCGCCTGGTATCCCGACTGCGGGCCGAAGTTCGTGCGCGGGCCGTTTATGATCTGGGACGGCGTGCGCGGGCCGAAGAAGATGCTGATGTCCAAGGCCGGCTGGCTCGACCGACCCTTCGTGCAGTTTCACGACGAGCTCTTGCGCTGGTTCGACTACTGGCTCAAGGGCATCGACAACGGCGTGATGAGCGAGCCGCCGCTGCGCCTGTTTATCAACGGCGCCGAGAGCTATCGCGATGAGCATGAGTGGCCGCTGGCTCGCACGCAGTGGACCGACTTTTACCTGCGGACCTTTGGTCGTCTGAGCCGCACGCCCGAGCGCCACACCCATATCCCGCCGGATGGCTATGTGCAGCAGCCGCTGTCGGTGACGCAAAAGATCAGCTCGCTGCGCTACAGCACCGGGCCGCTGCCGCAGGATCTGGAGGTCACCGGTCCGGTCGCGCTGTATCTGTATGCGTCGATCGATGCCGACGACTCGTGGTTCAAGGCGACGCTGCTCGATGTCGCGCCGGATGGTACGGCGAAAGAGGTGACGCACGGGCACCTCAAGTGCTCGCATCGTCAGCTAGACCCGCAGCGCTCGCGACCCTGGCAGCCGTTCCATCGCCACACCGCAGACGCGGTCGCGCAGGTGGTGCCCGGCGAGATCTACGAGTACGCGATTGAGCTTTACCCCATCGCGCAGCTGTTCCGGGCCGGTCACGAGCTGGTGCTCGACATCCGCAGCGGTGACCTGCCGGGGGCGCAGTTTTCGTATCACATCATGCGCGCCGAGACCGTCGTTCATAAGCTCTTCCGCGACGGGCAGTACCGCAGTCGCTTGCACCTGCCGGTCATCCCCGCAGGCAAGCGCTAGCTCACCGCACAGGCTCGCAGCGCGTCCGAAAAGTGCGCGCTGGGGCCGGGCCGGTGCAGGCGCAAGCTCGGCCCTTATGGACTGCGCAGAGGGAGATCTGGCCATGGCGAAAGCCGCTGATTCTGTGATTGTTCTCGACGGAGATTCGCTGACTCTGGCCGATGTTTGGCGGGTGGCAGAGGGCAGCGCGCAGGTGGCGCTGTCGCCGCTTTCGCGGGCCCGGGCCGAGGCCAGCTATGCCCAGAACCAGGCCCTGCTGGCCTCAGGTGCCGTGGTCTATGGCGTGACGACGGGCGTCGGTGACTCGCTCAAGCAGCGGGTGTCGCTGGATCGCACGGCGCGCATGCAGGAAGCGCTGGTCCAGCTCTGCGTCTGTGGCAGTGGCCCCAGCCTGCCGCGCCCAGCGACGCGAGCCCTGCTGCTAGCCCGCGCCAACAGCTTGGCCAAGGGCTACTCGGCGGTGCGTCCAGTGGTCATCGAGCGGATTATCGATCTGCTCAACGCTGACCTGCTGCCCCTGATCCCGGAGCAGGGCTCGATCGGGGCTAGCGGCGATCTGGTGCCGAGCGCCTATCTGGCCCTGGCGCTGCTCGGCGAGCGGTCGCTGCAGCGACGGGGCCAGCTGATCCCGGCGGCGCAGGCCTGGGCCGAGCTGGGGCGCGAGCCGCTGTCGCTGCAGGCCAAAGAGGGCCTGGCCCTGCTCAACGGCACGCCGCTGATGAGCGGTCTGGCGGCGCTGACCGCGCTGGCCGCCGAGCGAGTGGCCGGCCTGGCTGACCTGTGCACGGCGCTGTGCGTCGAGGCGCTGGAGGGCAACAGCGGCCCGTTTCATCCCTTCATTCACACCCTCAAGGCCCATCCCGGCCAGGCGCGCTCGGCAGCTCACATCCGCGCCTGGCTCGCCGGCTCGCAGCTAGCGCGCAGCGTGGCGCAGCTTCAGGCGGCCATTGCGACAGCGGGGCAGAGCGCCCAGCGTATGCTGCCGGTCCGCATACAAGATCCCTACTCGCTGCGCTGTGCGCCGCAGTGCATCGGTGCGCTGTACGACACGCTCGACTTTGTTCGCCCGTGGATCGAGCGCGAGCTCAACTCGGCCAACGACAATCCGCTGTACGACCCCCAGGCCGGGCAGGTCCACAGCGGTGGCAACTTCGCCGGCTTTCACATGGCGCTGGCCATGGATGCGCTCAAGACCGCAGTGGCTAGCGTCGCCGATCTGCTCGATCGGCAGTTCGCGCTGCTGGTCGACCCGCGCTACAGCAATGGCCTGCCGCCCAACCTCGCGCCGCCGCTGCCCCCCGAGCACGAAGAGGCCGGCATTCACCACGGCTTCAAGACGGCGCAGATCGCGCTGTCGTCCCTGGCCGCCGAAGCGTTAAGCGCGTGCATGCCGCTGAGTGCCTTCAGCCGCTCGACCGAGTGTCACAACCAGGACAAGGTATCGATGGGAGCGGTGGCCGCGCGGCGAGCCCGCGATGTCGTCGAGCTCAGCGAGCGCTGCTGCGCCATGCACCTTCTGGGCCTGTGTCAGGCGGCTGAGCTACGCGGGGCGACGCGGCTCGGGCAGACCCGGCGCGCCTTCCAGCAGATCCGCGCGGTGTCGCGGTTTGTCGACAGAGACCGTCCGCTCGATGGCGACATTCAGGCCGTGCTTGGGCTGATCGGCAGCGGTGCGCTCCTCGGCACTGCGGCCGCTGATGATGAATCGGTTTGCACTTCATAGACGCTGCGCTGTGGCTGGGCGCACAAGACGGAGGGACGTATCGTGATTGGACAATCGGCTCTTTTTTCCCTGTGGCGTGACACCTATGAAGAAGTGGTCGTGCATGGCGAGATTGTCGTCTGCAAGAAGGACCGCATCGACTATCACAGCAGCGAGTCCGTCGGAGCGTTCGCCGCCCGCGGCCTGCTGGATCCCTGGCTGTATCTGTCCGCCGATGTCGTGCCCGAAGGCGCCGCCGTGCCCCGGCGCCATCTGTCGACCAGCCACCGCGACTTTGCCATCCGCAAGCTGTGCCAGCGGCGCGGCTGGGATGCCGAGCACTACTCGGAAGTCGACCATCCCTTCTTCTCGGCCTATCTCGGCATGCTGCAAGCCGAGCTGGGCACCGCTCTGTCGCGGCGACCGACGACCAGCGAGAGCGGCGGGCTACCGACGGTGGTGCTGCTGAGCACCGAGGTCGCTCGCCTGTATCAGCATCTGGCCAGCGCGCCGCGGGAAAGTGCGCTCGGCCGCTTGCGCGCCGGCCTGCTTGACTATCCCGACTGGGTCGGCGATCCGCACCAGCTTGACGCACAGCTTATGCACCATAACCCCGGGCGAGTCATCGCCAAGACCGGCGAAGAGGGCCTGCTGGCCATGGCTGTCCTGCCCAGCCCGTCGGCGCCCGAGGGACTGGGGGTCCTGCTCAAGCTCGGCTCAGGGCATGACCACACCTCGCTGGCCATTGCCCTGCGGCCGCTCTTGCAGCGCTTAGAGCTTGATCTGCCGTCGGTGTTTCTGCCGCTCGGTCAGGCCGTGCGCTATCACTATGAGCCGTTTGGCCGCCCTAGCTCGCTGTGCATCGACATCAGCCCGCGGGTGTCCGAGCAGCTAGCGGTGTGGCCCGGCGATGTCGGCTACTCGCGCCGCGTGACCTTTGACACCGGCTGCCCGCCGCGCCTGCTGGTCTCGCATATTCAGACCACGGTTCATCTTGGCGCGCACACCGATGCGGTCAATCACTTCGGCCACACCGAGCGCGGCATCGATCAGGCCGAGCTGCACAAGTACCTTGGCCCGTGTCAGGTGATCGACGTGAAGCTGCCGCGCGCCGCCGCCATTGTCCCCGCTGATCTGACTGGCGTGGTCATTCGCGCCAACCGCGTGCTGTTTCGGACCGGCTCATATCCCGATCCGGCCCACTTCAACACCGACTTCAATGTGCTGTCGCCCGAGCTGGTCGACTATCTGGCTAGCCAGGGCGTCATCCTGGTTGGTCTCGACACACCCTCGGTCGATGCGTTCTCTTCGAAGGAGCTTCCGGCCCACCACGCGACCGCCCGCGCCGGCATGGCCATCCTCGAAGGCGTCATTCTTGACTCTGTCTCTCCCGGCCTCTACGAGCTCATCGCTCTGCCCCTTAAGCTCGCCGATGCCGACGCGAGTCCGGTGCGGGCGATCCTGCGACCGCTGTAGTCGCAGCGAAGTCAGGTGGCGATCTGAGTCGGCGCTACTGAATTAGTAGCAAGCCGCGCTTCTGGCCGGTCTGGTTGTCGAGGGTGTCCATGGCGGCGTAGAGGCGCTCGGCAGTGACGAGCAGGGGCTTGAAGGCCTGGTTGACGTCGAGCACCAGGACGCGGTCACCATCGGGCAGGTAGGCAGCGAGGGGTGAGGCTCGTCCAGGGGCAGGCTGGGAGTGATTGGCCAGCATCGCGGCATCTTGCCGTCCCAGCCAGCGGAAGAGATGGAGTCTGGCGCGCTGCTGTTCTGCTGGGACGCGGCTGGGCTAGCCGGGGCCCGGAGGATCGCTGCGGCGTTCGCCGGCACCGCGGCCACGGCGGAAGTGCGGGGCGGGCTTTCGTCGGTGCAGCGTCGTGCTGCGGTAGTACAGAGTCACCGAGTCGGGCCCAACACCGAGATAGCTCAAGAAGCAGTCGTAGGGCTCGATCTGCTGCAGCCAGGCCTTGGCCGGGCCGCGGCAGCCCAGCGCCTCGGCGATCTGCAGAAGCGTCGCCTCCTGCTCTTGCACGAAGCGAATTCGCTGCGGGTCGAGGAGGTTGAGGTTCACGCCATAGTCGAGCTCGGCCCAGGCCTTGCGGCTCTGCTCGGGCGTCGCTTCGCTGGGCAAGCTTGGCGGAGTCAGCTTGATGACGGGATCGTTGACCAGCTGCACGTCGGCCAAGAGTGCCGACAGGCTGTCGACCAGCACGGCACGGTTCGGCAGCGCAGCCAGCAGGCGCGGCGACAGCAGATCATGCGGGCGATAGTCGGGCGCCAGGATGGCCCCAAGCTTGCGGCGTGCGCCCAGGCTGCCTGCGTCCGTCATGCCGGCTGCGGGATCGAGGAAGCGCAGCTTGAAGTAGAGCGCTTCCCGCCAGCCCTGGGGATCGTCAAAGGGCACTTCGGCGCTGCGGATGTACGCGAGCGTTGGCAGATCGCCTGCCCGCCCGAGCAGATCGAGCTCTTCGAAGTAGTGGATCGGGTGGTGCTTAAACAGATACAGCTTGTACAGCTTGGCGTCGTAGTCGTAGGCGACGGCCGAGAAGTAGCGCGCGGTGCGCTGCAGCCAGCCTTGCAGGGCCGCCAGCCGCGGCGGCACGGCCTCGGCGGGACCCGAGCTTGCAGCCGAAGCGGGATCCGAGCTGGCGTCGCGGCTGTCTGGGCTGTCGGTTCTGTCGCGGCTTGGCAGGGTGAGCGCCTGCTGCAGCTGATCGCTGGGCGCGGCTCGCCCGGCTGCCTCGGCTAGCGCACCGCGGTCGTCTGGGGACCACGCGAGGCTGCCACCATGACGCTGGCCAAAGAAGCCGCGCGGCGACAGCTTGACGGAGCACTCGATAAGCTCGCTGGGGTCATGCTCTTTGCCCGGGTTGCGCCGACAGATCTCGTCGTAGAGACGATCGTGTCGCGGGGCTGCGTCCTTGTGGATGGCGCGCAGGAGCTGACGGGTGTTGCCCACGCTGGGGCCGTTATCAGGACTGGCCGCGGGAGCCGCGGTGCCTTGATCGTTACGATCCTTGTGGTTGCTTGGCATGGTTTCCCTCGCGCTTACCAGGAGGTTGGAT